>CAMTXH010000008.1:0-18316 GCA_947085655.1 uncultured Omnitrophica bacterium
GAGTTTAACAGAAATGGTATCTTGGCTCACCACAACCGGAGGGCGCCATTCCACTTTGGGTCTCGAAACTTTTTCCCAGCCACAGTTCAAATTTAGTCTTTAACAATTGACATAACTTATTTAGAATAAACAAGTTGGGGTGGATGACCGGATTTGAACCGGCGACCCCCTGAGCCACAGTCAGGTGCTCTTGACCAGGCTGAGCTACATCCACCGTAAAAGCGGTGTTGGGTGTTTGGTGTATGGCGTCCCCGGGCTGATTCGAACAGCCGACCCGATGCTTATCGAATGAGCGCACAACTTATGGAGCATAGCGACATAAGTTGTCTGCGCGAATTTGATCCCGCACCTTCGAATCTTGTTTCACTATAACAAAGGTGCGGGGGAAGGCGAAACGCCCCCGGGCTGATTCGAACAGCCGGCAACCTGCTTAGAAGGCAGGTGCTCTATCCAACTGAGCTACGGGGGCTGGTATCAGATGCTTCCCTTCTCGATCACGCCGCAGGCGATCCGGGTGCCGGCATTTCCGGCCGGGTCGCTCACATTGTCGT
The DNA here is from genome assembly GCA_947085655.1 of uncultured Omnitrophica bacterium. GTDB lineage: Bacteria > Omnitrophota > Gorgyraeia > JACQQV01 > JACQQV01 > CAMTXH01. The sequence continues at coordinate 552 of CAMTXH010000008.1, forward strand.
CAGGGTCCGCATGAATGACAAGGGAGGTGCCGCCGCGGTGAAAAAGAGAATGGTTTCCGCGGCCGAGCGTGACTTCCTTCGCAATTTGTTCGACGGAGGCCTTCCCCCTCCACCCGACCTGGATGTCCTGCAAATCGCCTGCATGGGCACCGTCGGGATTTTGGTGGCCATGCTTTTTGCCGTGCGGGTTGAAGTGCCCGCCGGCTGATTTGAAATCGGGCGCCTCGCAGCTGCCGGCTTCATGGATATGGAATGCATGCGTCCCCCGCGGGACACCGGTCGCGGCAAGAGAAATTTTCACCCCTTCCGGCGTCTCAAGAAGCGTGGCTTTGCCGACCACTTCCCCTTTTGCATTGTGGAGAACGGCTTTTGCGGTCTGGGTAGAGCCGCAGCCGCTGAATACAATGAGCGCCAACATGCCAAAGAATAGGCCGATGTTTTTCATCGCCCCTCCTCCTTGCACCTTACACCCAACACCTTACACCTAACACCATACACCGTTTTTATGGTCGGGGCGCTCGGATTCGAACCGAGGACCTCTGCGTCCCAAACGCAGCGCTCTAAGCCAAACTGAGCTACGCCCCGAAGTTGAATCCCAAAGCCATGCTTCCTCCCAACTTTATGTCGCCCATGAGGATGTGAAAATTATAGCACGATTCTCAAAGCAGGGTCAACGCCAAAACGCTTCTTGTCCTATGGTTTAAAATCGGATATGATGGGGCGTTGAGGCATATTATGGGACGACGCTGGATTTTCTTCTTGGTTTTTGGACTTGTTCTTCTTTCTGTTATCGGCTTTTTGGTCTATCTGAACTTCTTTTATCTCCCGAAAGAGGGACTTCTTCTTGTCAAAAATGGTCTTGAAATCCAAACAGCGCTCAAAGCAGAGCTCGCCAAAGTCTCCCTCCATCCTTTCAAGGGAATCGTCCTTGATCAACTTCTCCTGAAAGATCCTGCCCGCGGAGAAAATCCTGTCTTTGAGACGGAACAGGTCTCGGTGAGGCCGATATGGCCTGCGCTCCTTTTCCAAAAGCGGTTTATTGCCTCAAGCGTCGCCTTTGAAAAGCCCTCCTTTTCCCTTTCCCGGACACCGGAGGGGACTTGGAATATCGGGGAGTATTGGAAAAAACCGGAAACAGGCCAACCGCCCGTCTCTATTACGTTGAAAATTATCGCTCATGGGGGAAGCATTTTATTCAGCGATCAGGCGATGCAGCCCCCCCTTTCCCGGAGAATCACGCATCTGGATGCGGAGGCGTCGTTTCGGCCTCCGGGGAGTCTCCGGTTTAAAGGAAGTTTCGGGATCGAGGGAAGCAGCGTGCAGATGACCTTAAGAGGCCGCTACTCGATCACCGAAAAAGTCTGGGCCATAAAGGGAATGATCAAGCAGTTTGTCCTTTCGGATCTTCCGGATGAACTGCAACAGGCACTCCATTTTCTCCGCAAGGCGGAGGGGAACCTTTCTTTTGAGGCGATGGGGGACCAAACCGGCAAACTCTCCTTCCGGGAGATCCTTTTTGAAGGAATGTCCGCTTTCCAAACAGAGGCGATGACCGGTGAAAGCCGGCTCACACTGACCGGGGATCTGTCGATCCTCCCTGACCAGACAGATCCCGATTATCATTTTAATGGGACTCTTGAAGGAGGAACGTTTCAGATCCCTCTTTTGAAAAAGCCGCTTGAGGAGACCCGAGGAACAGTTGTTTTGAAAAATGACGAGCTTCTCTTTGAAGAGATCGAATCCCGATCCGAAAATACCGCCGTCTTAATCCGGGGGCGGCTTTTTCATTTCGGCGCCCCTGAGATTGATCTTGAGGCCTCCTTTACACAGCCGCTTACGGAACTGGAACACCAACCCTTCTTTCAAAAAATACCGGAGCGGTTCCGCCCTTCCCTTGAAGGAAAAGCAAGATGGCGTTTTCTGGCCAAGGGGGCGATTTCCGGGTTTTCCGAGGAAAATCTCTCGGGAGCCGTTTTTCTCGAGGATGCCCTGTTTAAATCATCCCTTCTCGACTCCCCCGTTGAAACCTTAAACGGAGAAATTTCTTTTCAGGGAAGAAAGATCTTCGGAAAAAAGATCACCGGCATGTACAAAGGGATCCCTTTTTCTCTGGAGGGCTCCCTCGAACCGCATCCCCAGCCGAAACTCCAGTTTTCATTCGACCGCAAGGAGAAAAAGCTTGCCAGTTCTTTTGCGATGCGCGAAAAAGACCTTTCCCCTTTTGAGCTTACCTACCAGACGCCGAAAAGCATCGTTTCTCTGAAGGGGGAGATTTTGAACTATGAAGATCCAATCTTTCGAGTTGAGGGTCAATGGGAGGGGCCGCTGGAGGGTCTTTCCCAATTTGAGTTTCTTCGGTTTCCGACGCTTCCAGAGACACTTGCAAAAACGGAGATCTTGACCCGCTTTTCCCTTTTGGGACCGAAAAATGTCCCTGAGCAAATCACCTTAAACGGGATGGTGAGCACCCCTTCCCTCCGTTACAAGAAGCTTTCTTTTCAGGATGTGACGGGTGAATACGCCTACACAAACGGTCTTTTGCAGTTTAACCGGATTTCGGGACGGTTTTTCGGAGGGGAAGTGTCGGGCGAGGCGGTCTTGGAGCTTTCCGGGGAAAAACCGTACCGGTTCCATGCGATAGTGAAGTACACCCGGCTTGAGGAATTGATGGCCTCCCTTTCGCCGGAGCAAAAGGGGTTCCGCGGTCTTTTATCAGCCGATTTTCAGGCGGAGGGAATCATCGGAAATGCGGAAAGTTTCACCGGCAAAGGATGGGTCGCACTCGAGGAAGGGGAACTGTTCCGGTATCCGATTCTGAAAGGGCTTACACCGGTTCTCCGGCCTGTGATCGCCACGATCTATCCGGAACTGGATGACATCATCGCCTTCAATGCGGCCTACGTTAGCCTCGACGTCCGCGAGAAAACCGTCCGGACGGATAATCTGATCCTGAAAGGAAACCAGGCCACTTTCTACGGTGAAGGGACATGCGGTTTTAACCAGTCGCTTGATTTCCGGCTCTGGGTCCAATTCACCGATCCGGACATCATTGAACGCTCCACCAAACTCCTTCCTTTGAAAAATATCTTCATCAACGAAGTCGGAATGCTCTCCGGCGAAATCAAACTCACCGGGACTCTGAAGGATCCCAAATACCGCTATGTCCCCCTTGCCCTGGATCAATTGAAAACCCTCTTCAAGGAGACCGGAAATTACCTCCTTGAACGTCTCTTCGAATAAGTCGCCAAAAATCGCTTCAGATGTTGGAAGGCGCGGGCGCGGTGGCTGATCCTATTTTTGAGGGATAAGGGAAGTTGGGCAACGCTTTTTTTGTAGCGCGGAAGGATGAAGATGGGATCATACCCGAACCCGCCTCTTCCCTTCGGGAGCAATCCGATCCGTCCGGAAAGCGTCCCGTGAAAAAGACGGCTTTTCCCGTCGGGAAATACCAGGGCGATGCTACAGCGGTAGCAGGCCTGGCGCTTGGAGGGGGGAATATTTTTCAGGAGCCGGAGGAGTTTTTCGTTATTTTCACGGTCGGTTGCCTCGGGTCCCGCAAAGCGGGCTGATAGGATACCCGGTTTTCCGCCGAGTGCGGCAACCTCAATACCGGAGTCATCCGCAATGGCCGGCTCTCCGGTGTATCGGGAAACCGCACGCGCTTTTAACAGGGCATTCCGGTCAAAGGTTTTTCCGGTCTCCTTCGTGCGTGGGGCATTTGGATAGCGGTCCAGAAAAACAAGCCGCCAACTCCGGGAAAAACCGAAGAGGAGGCGGATTTCTTTTATTTTGTGGGGGTTTCGGGTGGCAACAACGAGTCTCTTCAACGCCCTTGAAGCTCTCGTTTTATTCTCTGGCGGTATTCCGCCTCCATCCGATCGAGTTGCTCATTCGCTTTCTGGTCAAGCGTGAGGCGTACCCGGTCAATGAGGGAAAGCAAGGCGAGCACAATCAAGACCGCAGCCAACACAAAAAGGGCGTTGGTCACAATCTCATCCTTGATAAACCGCTTCACCTTGTGACGGGCAAAGGATTCCTTCTTGTAGAGACCTTCGAGATCGACTTCAACAACCCCTTCCTGGAATCCGACCTTTTCAAGATTGTCCGCCCGGTGCATCGCCACACGGGCGTTGGGCCGGATCTTGCCGTCCGGTCCGATCTCTTCCGGGTGGACGCAGAGATACCGGTCCTTTCCGGAACCGACGATCACCTTGCGCGTCTCAAGAATGGAATGCCAGACAATATCCCCGTTTTTGAAGGCGGCCACTAAGGAATCCCGACCAGTTTATGCAGTTGCGGAATCGTCCGGACATTCTGAAGCGACCGGGCCGCGAGCGTCTCAAACAAGAAAAGGGAGTCGCTCGGAATCGGCTCATAAATTTCCCCGTACGGCGTCACCGGTTGAAGGACAAGCGGAATCGACCGGTCCACCCGCGCAATCTCCCCCACCGCCTGCGCGATCTCTTCGGTAAGAGTTTCCTTTGTCACCACAATTTTAACAAAAAGGGCTTTGGTGCGGCCGACTTCAAGAAAACGGCGATGCTCCTCCCAAAAGGGGCGGTCCTTCGTGGCGCTCGGGGGCTTGATATCCATCGCGATGATGTCGATCCAGGAAAGCAGTTCTTTGAGACGCTCCGGATGCGTCCCGTTTGTCTCAAGATACGTTAAAAAGCCGTCCTCTTTTAAAAGAGGAAGAAACCTCTTCAAAAAATCGGCGTAAAGAAGCGGCTCTCCTCCGGTGAGCGAGACCGAATGATGAGGCCCTTTTTCCGATTCAAGTTCAAGGACCCGGGCGCGGAGAGCGGGTTTATCCAGTTCCTCGTAAGGACCGATAAAGGTCTTCTCCTCCTCATCGCAATAGACACATTTCATGTTGCAGCCGAAGAACCGGACAAAAATCTGCTTTTCCCCCCAGTAAATCCCCTCGCCCTGAAGCGAGGAAAAGATTTCGCTGACTCTTGCTTTTTCCACTAGACGCGCACCTGCTTTAAAAGGGGGTCTTCGATTCCCGCCTCCCGGAATCCCTTTGCCCGGAGGATGCAGCTATCGCAACTGCCGCAAGGGACGTCCGTTCCCTCGTAACAGGACCAGGTGAGTTCATACGGAACGCCCAGTTTTCGGCCGATCTGAATAATTTCCGCTTTTGTTTTGTCCACAAGGGGGGCGATAATCTGGATCGGGGATTCTTTTTCCTTTGTTCCCTTTTCGATCATCCGGTTAAATGCCGTGAAATAGTCGGGCCGGCAATCCGGGTATCCGGAAAAATCAAGGGCATTGGCACCGATATAAATGAAGGAGGCCTCCAGCGTCTCCGCCCAGGAGGCGGCAAAACTCAAAAAAATCGTATTCCGTGCGGGAACATAGGTTGCGGGGATCTCTTTTTGCATCGCTTCGGGGGAGCGGCCCTTCGGAAGCGAAAGGGAGGGATCGAGAAGAGCGCTTCCTTTCCAGGGGAGTGAAAACCGGACTATCTCAAGGGGGGATTTTGCCGCTTCGGCAAGTTTCCGGGCCGATTCCAACTCCCGCAGGTGGCGCTGGCCGTAATCAAAGGAAAGGGTGTAGCAGAAAAACCCCTTGGCGCGCGCCAGATAAAGTGTTGTGGCAGAATCAAGCCCGCCCGAAAGAAGGGCCACCGCCTTCCGGTCATGGGATGTAGGTGGCACCCGCATCCTCCGTTTCCCAGACCGTCACCCGCTGAACCACCACCCCCTGATCTTTGACCTGTTTGGTCAATTCGTCACAGATAAAGCGGGCCACGTTCTCCACCGACGTATTTTTCCCCTTGAATTCCGGAAGGTCGTTCAGGAAGGCGTGGTCAATTCGCGAGAGGACCTCTTTTAATTTCTTTTTCACGTCGAGGAAATCGATCACAACGCCGATATCATCCAGTTCCTTCCTCCCGAGATCCACTTCGACCTTGAAATCATGGCCGTGCAGGTCCTCGAACTTCCCTTTCGCATCCCAGAGACTATGGGCGGAACTGAACATGTCTTTCAGCGTGACCTGGTACATTTTTCCCTTTAGGTATTTTCCGACGGAACGCATGTTCCCTTTAAAGGACGGATCCGGCTTTTCAGGAAGAGACTTCCGATCTTCGAAAAATGGCGCGGCTCATCGCTCACAAAAAATTGGGAGCTCCGCCGAAAGCCGTTCAGATTCGCCAAATGTTCTTTTTCGAGAAGCCGCTTCACCTGCTCGGCTGTCTGGTGGGAAGAATCCACAAGGGCGGTCTTTTTTCCGAGAACTTCTCCGATCACTTTACCAAGGAGCGGATAATGCGTGCATCCGAGGATCACGGTGTCCACCCGCTGGCGCTTGAGCGGCAAAAGATACCGCCTTGCCACCTGATAGGCGAGCATATCCCCGAGGTGGCCCTCCTCTACAAGCGGAACAAACAAAGGACAGGATTGGGAAAAAACTTTTGCGCGGGGGTTCCGTTTTTTAATTTCTTTCGCGTAAGAGCCGCTTCCGATCGTGGCCCGGGTCCCGAGGATGCCGATCCGGCCCGAGCGCGTCAAGCGAAGCGCTTCCTTCGCACCCGGTTCCACGACGCCGATCACAGGCAAGTCTAACTCGCGACGGAGGGTTTGCAGACTGAAACTGGAAGCGGTGTGGCAGGCAACGACGATCAGTTTCACCCGGAACTTCAACAAAAACCGGACAATCTCCCGGGAAAACCGGGTCACCGTTTCCTTCGATTTGGTTCCATAAGGGAGCCGGGCGGTGTCGCCGAAATAGACGATGCTTTCGCGGGGAAGAAGCCGGCGGATCTCTTTGACGACGCTGAGGCCGCCGACTCCTGAATCGAAGATGCCGATCGGATTATTCTGTGCCATACGCCATAAGCTATCTGCTATACGCCAAATGGTGGAGGTGCCGGGCATTGCAGCCCGGGTCCTTAAAGGAACAGCGAAGGGCCTCTACATGTTTATCCTGTTTTTTGTTCTCGTCTTGAAGACTCCAACAGGAAGGATGCTTCAAGACCAGCTTTTGCTGAGCGTTCACCCCGCCTTACAAAAGCGGTCGGGCGGGACTATCCTGCTGTCCGACGCCTTTCCAGACCCGCAGGCGAAGCCCGGAAGGCGTGCCGCGTTTAATTACGCAGCGAGCGCCAGTTCTGTATTGGCGTTTGTAAGTTGTCGGCTTGATGACGGGGCCTGCCGACAAACCCCGACGTGCCACCCTTTACCGTTCTCCTTAAGTCGAGACTTTTCACCCCCATAACTACGGTGTATGGTGTAAGGTGTTTGGTGGAAGGTATTGGATTCGTTTGGTTCCCCACCTTACACCTTTCGCCTTACACCTTTCGCCTTCCACCTTTCACCGTTTTAATGGCGCGCTGGACCTCGCGCATCTGCTCGCGCGTCTTGATCGCCTCGCGCTTGTCGAATTTCCGCTTTCCTTTTGCGAGCGCCAGTTCCAGTTTGGCGATGCCGCGCTTGTTAAAATAGAGTTTCAGGGGAACGAGCAAAAGCCCCTTGGCTTGCGTTTTCAAAATCAGGTCCTGAATCTGAGCCCGATGCAACAGGAGCTTCCGGGTCCGCTTCGGGTCCGGATTAAAGATGGAGCCATGTTCGTAGGGGCTGATATGGAGATTATATAGAAAGATCTCACCGTTTTCAACCCGGGCAAAGCTCTCCTTGAGACTCGCCTGATGGTCCCGGAGACTCTTGACCTCGGTCCCGGTGAGGGCGATGCCGGTCTCCATCGTCTCAAGGATATGGTAGTCCCGGAACGCTTCGCGGTTCCGGGTGACGGTCGGGTTCTCCATCTTTGTATCTTTAATAATTATAACATATTACATCCAAAAAAGCAACCTTGTAACCCCCTTGGGAAGAGGGCGTTGCGGAAAGGGATGAAATCCGGTATACTGGATTTCTTGCCGAAGTGGCGGAATTGGCATACGCGCAGCGTTCAGAGCGCTGTGGGCTTACGCCCTTCAGGGTTCAACTCCCTGCTTCGGCACCAGCTTTTTCGTTTTGTGCCGCATGTGGGAGTTGAAGCCTGCGAGCGCATCCAGCGGATGAAAAGTCGCGACCTTATGGGAGCGACGTCAGTCCTTCGACTTCTCTCAGGATGGTTCGAAGGATGGTGAGAGAAATCGAACCACGAGCAGGCCGGCCCGCAGCTGGGGTTGGGCCCCCAGCGAGGAACAACTCCCTGCTTCGGCACCATTTACTACGGTGTATGGTGTAAGGTGTTAGGTGTTAGGTGTTAGGTAAAAAAATGGCAAAGTCCGGGGATAGAACATACCAGTTTGACTTCGAGAAATTGGAGGTTTATCAACGAGCACTGGACTTTGCGGAAAAGGTATATGGCGTTATGGGCAAGGAGTCTCGGCTTCTTCAGGACACGCTGGGAAACCAGTTTATTCGCGCCTCCCTTTCAATCTGTAACAACATTGCGGAGGGAAGCCGAAAGTCGTCTAAAGATCGGATCCGGTTCTATGAGTACTCGTTGGATTCAGCGAGAGAATGCATTCCCATGATTGAGTTGTTAGCCCGGAAAGCGAGAACGGATGGAAAGCCCTTGAACTGCTCAGAGACGATTGTGCCCGAATCTGCCGCATGCTGATGGGCCTCATTAAATCAGTATCTTAACCTTACACCTTTCACTTTACACCTAACACCGTTTTTAGGCGGGTGTAGTTCAGTGGTAGAACGTCAGCTTCCCAAGCTGAATATCGCGGGTTCGATCCCCGCCACCCGCTCCATCTTCTTTGTATCACTTCCGGCTCTTGGGGATCGAAGGGAGCCGGCCGCCTCCAGTGGAGGAAAAGTCCCGAGCGCATAGCGAGGGACGTCAGGCCGGCGGGTGGCCGACCGAGCGTGGGTTCGGGGTCCCGCGCGAGGCGCCGATCCCCGCCACCCGCTCCATCTTCTTTGTATCACTTCCGGCTCTTGGGGATCGAATTTTATCATGCACCATGGAAAATTCCCTCTCAGGGAAAAGCTGCCTGGTGACAGGCGGATCCGGGTTCATTGGTTCTCATCTTACCGAGCAGCTTATCCGGGCGGGTGCCCGGGTCCGCGTGTTGGTCCGGAAGACAAGCCGGATTTCCCATCTTGCTTCCCTCTCCGTCGAAAAATCGGTCGGCGATATCCTCGATATTCCCTCCCTCCAAAAAGCGATGGAGGGGGTGAATTATCTTTTCCACGTGGCGGGACTCGTCGCCTTCGGGCCGAAAGACGCATCCCTTCTTCGAAAAATCAATGTTCAGGGTGTCCGGAATGCCCTTGGTGTGGCACAGGATTTAAGAATTAAGCGGGTAATTCTGACAAGCAGTGTCGCCTCCATCGGAGGTTCACTCGACAAAACGCCGAGGGATGAAAATTCCTCCTGGGATCCCGAAGCCCCGCACAGCGCCTACTCCTGTTCCAAACATGACGGAGAGATGGAAGCGATGAAATTCTACCGGGAGGGGCTTCCTCTTGTCGTCGTGAACCCCTCTTTTGTGATCGGATCCCCCGATGACGGCCCTTCCGTGGGGGGAAAAGTGATTCTTTCCTATTTAAAAGGAAAGATAAAGGCGTATCTTTCGATGGGGTTGAACCTTGTGGATGTGAAGGATGTGGCGCGGGGGCACATTCTGGCGGCCATAAAGGGGCGGATCGGCGAGCGGTATATTCTGGCCAATGAAAATAAAATGCTGATTGAATTTTTGCGGCTTCTTGAAAAGGCCTCCGGGGTCAAAGCACCCCGGATTTGCATTCCGAGACCTTTTGCTTATTTGGGTGCGGCGGTTATCGAGGGGATCGGAAAAATTTCGGGAAGGAACTTCCCTGTCACGCGGGCGGAAATCAGGAGGTTACGATATTTTTCTTTCTTTTCCCATGAAAAAGCGGCCCGGGAACTCGGTTACGCTCCCCGGCCGCTGGATGAAACCCTTTCCGAAACCGTCCGGTGGTTCCGGGAACGTTTCTTTTGACTTACAACCTTCTGACCCCCTCATCAAATTCGAAGTAATACTCACCCGGATCTCCCAGCGCTCTCGCCTGAACAGGCTGCATCAGAATTGTTCCTCTTAAAGCATCGAGTTTCTGCTGACCGTCCGGAAGGGCAAGATGTCGTAACAGTTCGTTGAAGGCGCCGGCGCCGAGAGTTGCTTTACCGGTCCCCTCCTTTGAAAATTGATATACAATTTTGAAGCCGTTCGGGAGTGCCTCTTCGTAGGCATCGCGGAGTTCATCCTCCACCGCAAAGGCGACGACTTTCTGCTCCGTAACAAATTCAGCCGCCTCAATGATATCTCTTGCATTGCTGATGTTGAAGGAAGGGTCGTGGGAAAAAATGTCTTTCGATGTGTAGGTTGCTTCAGCGGTGATCACGGCGGCAAAGGTACTGAGAGGAAGGGTCTGTTGGCCTTTTGAGAATATCGCTATCTGATCCAATATCTCTTTCACCTTCCAGGAAGGCGAAACAAGAACAAGGGGAACGTTCTTCGGCCATGTACGGAGCCGCTCCACAAGTGTCGCATCCCGGAGGAGCGCTTCCGAAAGAATCACCGCGCCCGGTTTCCCGATTGCTTCAAGGCCGGGGCTCACATCGCTCAGAGGCCGCCGGGCCTCTCGCATCGGAACGATCCGGTTCCCTGCCTCGCCATGAACGAAGGATTTGATCTGGTCCAATGCGAAACGGGAAGTTAATAATTTCTTACTGCCTTGCGAAGACGTCTCCTGCAATGAGGCAAGGAATCCAAGATCCGCCAAAATGGAAGAGGCGGTCTCCCGAACCTCCGGTGAATCCAAAATCCCTTCATAGCCCACAAGGTTATGCAGCCGCATCGCCTTCGAGCGCATGTCCAGGATTTGACGATGAATCTGCACGCCTGCTTCGTTTCCGAACGCAAGCATCAGGTCAAACTCCGGCTCATCGCTGAACAACTGCTCCATCTTCATCATCATCTGGAAGTCACGGGATGGCGGGGCCTTGAGGTCGCCTCTTATTCTTGCCTCAAGGGGCTCGCGGTAATGGGTCAGGAGATAATTCGCCCGCTCGTTGACCGGCGCCATTTGCCTTTCATCGCCATCCTTGGCGGCTTGCAATCTCTTTATCACTTTCCAAAGAACAGTCCGTACCTGCTCGGTTCGGGAATATCCACGGGAATCTGTTATCCTCTCCAAAGCTCTCGATAAAGCAGGGAGGATACGGGGATCGCTGCTGTTTCCCAATGCCGTCGCAATAGAAGCAAGAACTTCAGGGTCTTCTTCCTTGTCTAGGGCAGCGAGTAAGGCCTGAAAGGCGCGCGGCTCGGGACTATTGCCCAATGCCTCTGCCGACAAATATCGGATGCTCCAAAAATCATCTTCCAGCCCGATGAGCAAAGCGTCGGTAATATGAGGATCGTTCTTCTTTCCCAACGCCGCTGCCATCTCCCTATGATAAGGGTCACCCTGCCTGCCTGCTCCCAATAAAGCCGAGAACAAAGCACTCACCGGAGGAGGGGTCATTGCTTGAATCTCTGAGATTGCTCCGACCACGTCGATTTCCCCACGCAGCAACCTCTTAACAATTTCCCTAACGTTTGCTTCAGGAAGTTCCTTTGCGCCGCCGTCCTGGGCAACAATGCGATACCATGTTTTTTCGGGATCGAGGCCGACCGCCTCCACCTCCTCATTCAAAAGCGGATGAAATTCGGGAAGGGCCGCGCCCCGTTTCTCAGAACGGGTATCGCGCACATAGAGGGAAATGAGCCAAGCTACCTTATCGCCCGGATTGCCGTTCCGGTGAATTTCGCTCCCCTTGGGTTCTCTGTAGACTTGCCCGTCTCCCGGCTCTTGGATCACAGAACGGACCGGCTTCAGCGCAAAAAATGGCCCCATCCTTTTTGTCTCTGCCCCTTCGGTCTCAAATTCCTCTGTCCGGATCGGTCCGACCGCCGGGACATAGGCCTCGTAAAGGTATTCTTTGTCTGATTCATGGAGATGGGGGTAACTGTAATCGCCCGGCTTGTAGCCGGCCGCCCAGAGGATGACGCTTTTATTCTTCGTGCCGACGGGTGTCCCCTCCGGCGTACGCAATCCCAAGCGTGTATAGCCCCATCTTTGATGATGTTCTTCGTTCAGTTGCAGTTGACTGAGGAGGGCCGGGTCGTTGACATCCAGCGATGCCAAAAAGGCATCCACCTGTGAGGCAATTTCGGGAGTAATCCCTTGCGTGAAATCGATTCCTCCAAACAGCCGTTCCAATTCCTGCGAAAACTCGGCGAGAGGCAATAAACGATAATCGGACTGGATAGAAACGACGCCGAGTTTTTCCCCGCCGTCGGAGGCGAAGCGGGAGCGGGTGTCGATTTCGGCGATTCTTACGTCGAGGGCGTCTCCCGTCTCCTTTAAGTTGAGACCGGGATGCCGTTTCTCCAATGTTCCTTCAATCGCCGCATTGATGCCGACCACTTCCCCATACTGATGCTCCTGCCGGCCGACCCCGATATGCCAAAGTTCCCGGATCCCTTCGCCGATCGCCGTATCAACGATTGCAACCCCTTTTGCAAGCTCTGCCCGCAACGTTTCAAGGCCTGCTGGGTCGGTCGGCAGGGACCCTTTCAGGAGTTTCCGGAGGCGCGATTTATCCGGTTTGGGAGAAGGTTCTGTTTTGCCCTCGATGACACGCCGCTCTCTTTTGTTCAGTTTGCCCCCGATCACGTCGATCTTTAAGTCAACTGCTTCGAGCCGCTCCTGAATTCTTGCCGCGTATTCACCGAGGTCAATCCCTTCGTCGTAGGCGATGGATGAAATCGGAAGGTCCAGATTCCAGAAATGTTGTCTAAAAAGCCGCCCCAGACGGCGATTGAGCTCCCGCTCGGCACTCACCAGTTCTTGCCGGATCTCCTGAAGTTCGCGGAGATCGTCCCGGTTCTTAGCCCTCGGAAGCGGTTGGGTCAAAAGTGTGTCCCATATTTCAATAACCTCTTCGGCTTTTCGACCCCCGTCGCGTGCCCTGAATTCTCCCAGCCCTTTTTCCTTCCGGTACTGGGCATCGTATTCTTCCCGTGTGAGCCGGGGATCCCGATTAACCAGAACGTTATGTGCCAATCTTAATGCATCCAATTTCTCCCTCTTCGCGTTCCCCCGCATCCTGTCCGCCCTTTTGACAAGAGCGACAAACCGCGTGCTGATGATATGTTTTGTCGGATGTTCCGCGGGATTCAAACCAAGGACGGCATATAAATCAATGAATGGGTTGAGTGTTCGACGGACCGTCCCATCGTCTTCACGACTCAGCCGCGCGGTCTGGCGATGGGCCATCTCTTCGGCGCGTGCGCGTGCCAGAGGCGAGCGCGTCACAAACTCGTCTTTTCCGAGGCCTAACGCCTTCAACCGCTCATGAAGCTGGAAAGGATTCATCTGGAGGGAGGTAGCCAGCGCTTCGAGGAAAAGATCGTATTGATCGTAATCAGGTGCGAGGAGATCGAAACCCATCGAGACCAGTTCCCTCTCTTCGTCCTGGGTCTTGTCGCCGCCATCCTTTGAAATCCCGACAGTCTCGGTGCGCCAGTCGGTCGGCATGGTTTTGTTTGCCATGAAGTACCGGAATCCGTAATCGGCATATCGGCTTGGTGAAATGCCCCACTCGCGGACCGCTTTCTCTAACTCGGGATACCGGTGAAGATGACGATCCCCCATTGCCGTCTCCAGAAAGAGTTCATCCACCCGGGTAAGTGCCGTATCGAAATCTCTCTGTTTGAGGCCAATCTCAACCGCTATAAGGAAAAGGTGAAGAATCGGATCCGGCAGGACATAGCGTTCTTTTGTCCTTGAAAGCGCGATCCCTCCTTTTTGGTTTCTCGCAATCTCCTTCTCGCCGGCAATGAGAAACCGCTTCAGGGGGACAGGATTTGAAAAGGTGCCTGCCACACGGGAAATATACGGCATCCGCTCGGAGAGCCGCGCCAATTTCCCAACCAAGATATTTTTCGCTTCTTCCTCATCCCGGCCGACTGCATCCACCAGTCCAATCGCCTTGGCCTCTTCCAAATTGTAGAAATTGCCGCTCATGAGCCACTTCATCACCTCATCGACATGGGCTACGCCAAGACGCCTTGGAAGAAGAATCGCAGCATACGGTGCAAGGGCTCCGAGTTTCACCTCGGGAGAGCCGAGACGGACCTTCGGAGAATTGACCGCTACAATGACGTCGGTCATCAGCGCCACTTCGAGGCCGCCGCCCAAAAGGTATCCGGGTTTCACGAGCGTCCCTTTCGGGATCGCAAGCGACTCAAGTGTCCGGAAAAACTCGCTCGTCGCCGGAATGACCTTTTCCACGCCGCCTCCCAGGTGTTCCGGAATATCGGTCCCGGCCGAATTTTCGTCAAAGAGAAGCATCCGGATCCGGGGATTCCATTTGACATGGTCTTGGATCCCCTGCGTCATTGCTTTGTACATCTCGGTGTTCAGATAATTCATAGGGGCGCGACGATAGGAAAGGGTGGCGATCCCCGCTTTCGTATCAACGGTCAGGCCGACATTGGAGGAGAGTTCATAATGCATCACCCTCTGGCCGCCGTCCCGTGTACTCGTTGTTGCTTTCCGATCGGTGAGGGCTTGGCGGATGGAATCAATCAGAGACCGGCCTGCTCCGTCAGAAGCAGAAGCAGCAGAAGGGGCTTTCAGACGGGACTGGGCAGAAAAGAAGCCGGCCTCGGCCGGGACAACCTGTGTGAAGAGGAAAAACGCGAGTGTCAGAAACGAAAAGGGACGGTTTCCGAACCGTCCCCTTCCTTTTTGAATAACTCGTTCCATTAGAGTTGCGAGTATCTTGTGACCGCCTCGACGTAAAGCGGCGTCGGTGAAATAATCATTGCGCTTTCGATGCCCCGGACACTTTCCTGGAGCTGGACTGCGATGACTGCCAAGGCCGGATCCGAAGCCAGGGCTTTACCCATGATGACAAGAACGTTCGGTTCCTGGCCGGCCTTCAATGCATCCACGGCCACATCCAGTTTTTGGACAGCAAGTTTTTCTTCCTGGCCCTTGAACCCGACGGTGACAAGCGGCGTTGCCTTCGCTTTCAGATCCAGTTCCGCACGATACTCATCGGGCGTCAAGACACTGACGAACGGACGGCCCTCGGCAAGCGGCTTCAGGGCGGCAGGGGTTTCTGTCACAAGCCAGACCTGATTGATCCTTTCCTGTCCTTCCAGGAGGGAAAGAATAATCTTAAAGGCGGCCTGCGTGGAAGCGGTCGGCAAAAGATCCCCCTGAACCACGTAGATCGTGTCAGACTGCCGGGAAAGGGCGCGGTAAATCGGGGAATCCGGATTCAGGATCATGCGCGCCGCCGGGTTTTCCCGGTACATCGTCTCCAATAACGCGGCCTTCGCCTGCTGCGTGATCAACTGCTCTGCGACCGCTGTGCCGCCATCCTTTGCGGCCTCGCGGGTTGCTTCCGCCCCCCCGATGATACTGGCGAGATCCAGGACGCGGTTCGCATAGCCGAATTCGTTGTCGTACCAGGCCCAGACCGTGACCAGTCTTCCGCTTTTCCCGACATGCGTGAGGGTCCCGTCGATGATGCTCGATTCGGAACGGCCGAGGATGCTCTTTGAAACCAAATCCCGTTCCTTATACGCCATCCGTCCCTTCAGGGGGCCTTCGGCCGCCGCCTTCAGAACACGGTTTACCTCCTCTTTGGTGGTCGGTTTTGAAACGAGCATCTGAACCCCGACGATGGAGCCGTTCGGAACCGGCACACGAAGCGCAATGCCATGGCCTTTTCCGGCCAATTCAGGAATGACCTCCCCGATGGCACTGGCCGCACCGGTGCTCGACGGCACGATACTGACGGCAGCAGCGCGTCCCCGCAGCTGCTTACCGGGTCTCAAGGTATCCAGAAGACTTTGATCCGCCGTGTAGGCATGAGTAGTGTCCATGTAGAATTCCTCGATGCCGAATGTGTCCTGGATGACCTTGAGCGGAGGTGCAATGGCGTTCGTCGTGCAGGAGGCACAGCTGTAGACCACCCCTTCGGGATTCACAGTATCGTGGTTGACGCCAGGGGCGATCGTTTGGAGATTCCCCTTCACAGGCGCGGTGATAATAACATGCCTTGCGCCCGCCTGGTGGTGTTTTTCGGCTGCCTCACGCGTTAGAAAGACGCCGGTCGCCTCAAGAGCAAAATCGATATCCAGGTCGCTCCAAGGGAGTTTCGCAGGATCCGGGTTGTCTGTCACAGTCACCCGCCTGCCATCAAACGAGATCCAATACGGATATGCGCCCTGGTCGTCTTTCCCGTACTCAATCACCACATCCTGAACCTTTGAGCGGGGCGACGCTTCGAATTCATCCCTTAAAACCGAGACGTAGTCTTTCAGGGCCTCGACACCGAACTTCTCCAGTTTGAATGCGATATCGTTAATCGCAACGATCTCCCTTCCTTCGGGATTCTGGAGCCAGGCCCGGAGGAGATTCATCCCGATCCGGCCTGCGCCGTTGATCGCGATCCGATGATTAACGCTTATTTCGCCCTGATCGACCCCCTCGTTGATCCAAGAGATAATCTCTCCGACCCGAGATTGTTCTATGAGCACGTAATGAGTAAAATCGGGATTCAGACCCGCAAGTTTTCCTCCAAGTCCAAGCCCAGAAAATTTTTGTCTGAGTAAGGTGTTCAATCGCTCTATCTCTAACGAGCTTGTAAGCGAGCCGCTAATCCCAAGCTCTTTAAGCGTCTGATTCTCACTAATCATCTCGGGCCTCAGGTCTTTCCTCGAGGCCTGGACAATCGCTTCCTGGACATTCCGAACAATCGCGCGCCTTTCCGCCCCATCCCGCGCCGCGGCAGGAATCCCTGCGAGTTCCTTGTAAGGTTTGGCATAGGTGACGACGGAGCCGTCAAGATAGGTGACGGTCACCTTTTGGGCCTTTCCTTTACGGTCTGGCTCAACGTTTGTCACGGACCCGAGTTTCTCTTCTTTCAAACTCACCGCCCATCCGCCGACACTGAAATCGCCTCCCTTTTCCACGACGGTCAGTCTCTCTACGACAGGATAGACCTTTGTCTCTACGGGGTTACCGGGAAATTGGACAGTAACATTTCGAATGAGGTTAGCGTACGCAGATTTCCTGATATCAACAACCCGACCCAGTCTTCCCTCACCAAGGTCAACAACCAATTTCCCCACTTTGAGGCCCCCATCCCGCGCCGCAAGTTGTGTTCTGACCGATTCCAGAACCGCCACACGATACGCCTCTTCATCATCTCGGAGTCCCAATAATTTCTGGCGCGTCGCCTCGTCAAAGGCGATGCCGGGGCCGAATTGTCTATTTAAAGCATCGAGCAAGTCACCAAATGGGTCGGAACGTGACAGAGCAAGAAGTTCATCCCATCCAGCCCCTTCCTTGGCTTCCTGAATCGCCACCTCCACGCCAATCTGAAGCGCTCTTTCATCGATCCGCGCCGCCCCGTCCCGCGCCGCCCAGCGGTCCCAGAAGTCACTCTCAGTCAAACCTGCCTCGGATTCTAATTCAGCAAGTTCTCGGTGAATCGCCTCAGATTCTCTCTGCATGTCTGATCCAATAACCGCTGCTTCCAATGAAGTGCCGCGCTGCTCAACGAGCAATTGCATTGATATCGTTCTGGCTAATTGATCTCTAAGTTCAAAAATTCTCCGCATCCTAAGTTCAGAAAGTTGCCTGTATGCCCTTCTAATTTTCCGATCAAGCCAAATCACCTTCAACTTGTTGTGTTTTTGTTCAGCCGCAGCACGTGACTGATTAAACAATTGCAGCTGACTTCGAAGGACATTGACTTGCGCCGAAAGAGAC
>CAMTXH010000009.1:0-71867 GCA_947085655.1 uncultured Omnitrophica bacterium
AAAGAGATTAGACACGCAGAGAAGCGACTCAACACCCGGCCCCGGAAGACCTTAGACTGGGAAACCCCAAGCGAGGCCTTCCATAGACTGTTGCACTAGGAACCTGAATCCACCCGTCCCTATGTTAGGAGACGCAATAGGTAGATTTTGACTCTTGACAGGAAGGGGTCTAGATGGTATACTTTGTTCCAAGTCGGAACAAATTTTTTTTCATCTCAACTTTCACTTTTTTATAAAGTTACATAAATCCTTTGTGTTATTTGCAGGGAAAATCAGTTCACGGAAAAAAGGAGAAATCATCACAATGAAAATGAAAGAGAATATCGGCATGAAGACAGTGGTTTTGATGACGCTCCAGATTTTTTTGTTCAATACCTTTATCCCCCCTTCCTATGCTTTCCAAGAAACCTCCCAAACCCATCACCTCCGCGCACCGAGCAGCCGGACTAAAGACGGCGGCAACCGGGAACTTTTTGAAGAATTGGGCGTTTCTTATGTGGGGCTCTCGGTAAAAGATGGAAGTATTCGTCTTCCGGCTGTGGAGGGAGTTCGGTTTGTCAATCCGGATATCGCCGCCGAGTATGCCGAGGATATCCTCACCCCTGAAGCATTGACAGAGCTGGTGGACCTGACCCGCCTCTTCCGGGACAGACGCAATGATCTCCTCCGTCTTCGGGAGGTCAAGCAGAAGCGGATGGATGGCGGCGAGCCGATCGATTTTCTACCGGAGGACCATAGGATTGAATGGATGGATGGAACGGGTAAACCGGTCTCAGAAATCCGCCAGCAGAAATGGAAAGTGAGCGGGCTCCCGCCTCAACTCAAAGGGCGGTATGTCCAGCTGACCGGGCCCGCAGACCAGGTGGGCATGGTGGTCAATGCGATGAACACGGGACAGCAGTGGATGGCTGACGGAGAGGATGCGGCCCAGCAGACCCAGGATGCCTCCCTCAGGACACAGCGGAATTTGAAACTTCTGAATACCTGGACGGATGATGGAAAGCGGGCGATTGAAGCCCAGAGCAAAAGGCCCTTGAATCCCGAAGATAAACTCGCCATTCTCCTTTACCGGCCCCGCGGACTCCACCTGGATGACCGGCATCTCTTGATTGACGGGAAACCGGTTCCGGGAGCGTTCGTGGATGCCTGGCTTTTCCTCAAACATAATGCCCAAGCGCTGATTGAACACAGTCTGCCGGTTATTCTCTATCTTCCGAAATTGGAAAGTGCGGAGGAGGCGGACCTCTGGCATATGTTTCTGTATGAGGCCGGGAAGAAACTCGATCTTGATCCCGGCACGGTGAAAGTGTTCACCCTCGATGAGATTGACAAAATGACTTTTCAGCTTGAAGAGGTGATGTACGCCTTCAGCCGGCCAATCTACGATCCCGAAGGGGGTGGGGCTTATGTCTCGGCCTCGCGTTACATCGGACCCAATGTTGGCCGATGGGATTATCTGGCAAGCATTCATCGAACGAACCGCGCCAATCCTGATGCCGTTCCGACCGATACCAATAACTCCGGCATGGAGGATCATCCCGGTCTGGCTGAATACGAGCAGTATGTTTCAGATTTGGCGCTTAAGCGGGGAGCGGTTCCTTGGGGAGGCATGTCGGCGAATATCCTCCTTCGAGCGACGGTCCGGACAGGCGATTTCAAGGGGCTGAGCGAAGCAGCAGCAGGAATCCTTATCAAAAAGTTACAGGCGGACGGTATTTTGGATGCCAAGGGAAATGTGACGGAGAAATTCAATTCTGAGAGGCCTCTGGTGGACCTTTCGGAAGATCTTGCACCCCATCGGGAGATGGTTATTCAAGTCCTCCAGGAATTTGCCTCGCGCGCCTACAACAACAAGACCGCCCTGGAGAAGGCGCGGAGTGACAAGGAGCGAGAATCGGGTCTGAGGCCTGCAAGGGATAAGCGGTACCGGCTTTACTACGGGGCCTGGGTGGCGACTCCGCCGATGGTCTCTATTATCCAAAAAGTATTTGAAGAAGCGAATGCGCATGAGAATTTCGAGAAAGCGATCGGGCGGGGGCATAACCCCAAGAACAAACGTCAAAGGAGAGATTGGTATACGCCGCGACTTGCAAAAAAACTCCGAGCCATCCACAAAGGGCCTGTGACTGAAGCGGGCCTCCGCGAGGATATCAGCATCGTCCTTCAGTATGCCATCTCGTATCTTTCGGGCTCAGCGGCCGCAGCGGTTCAGAGTCCGCAACTTAAACTTCATCTGATGGAGGATCTGGCGACCGCAGAGATCCGCCGTGCGGCTCTCTGGCTTCGCCTTCACCATGGCGCCCGGATCGAAGGAGGCGGACCTTTGAATGGCCAGACTCTCACAACATCGGCCCTCACCCGGCTTGTTGATGAAGAAACGGGAAAACTCGAGACCAAATTCGATGAACGGACCGTTTGGACAGCGGGCGAAATTTTGAAACGTGCCACGACCGCCGAGAAACTGATTCCCTGGTTTTCCGATCCTCTCAATATTGCTCTGGATATGGAAGATCCGGAGGCGATCACCGTGGCGCTGGACACCTTTTTTAACACTTATCAGGATGCGGAGGTCCGGATGACCCGTCCGGATCTGGGCCCGGCTTTCCAGGAACGGGGTGATTTCAAAAAGAAGGTGAAGGCGATCAAGAAAGGGTGGGCGGATCAGAAAGCGCGTGGCCGGCATCTCCTGCGGCTCCATTCGGCAGAGGCGGTTGCAGCTCTCCAAATCGATCCCAGTCCGGACAATGCGGTCCAGAACCATGTAGCCTGGAAATTCTATGACCGGCTCCGGAGACACCAGGAGAATAAAACCGCGATCAACACCTTCGGGCCGTTTGATGAGGCCTCCATCGAGGCAATGGCTCGTATGGGGATCGAAGGCGTTTATATCGGCGGATGGGCCGAATCGGCCCGGGCCGGAACCTCCGACCAGGCCCGCTACGCGTATGCCTATGTCGGGAGAACCGTCTCGAGTTTCTCGCGCCATCTTCAACAGCATGCACGGCATCAGGAGGTCAAACGAAGCCGGATGACGGTGGAACAGCTTGCAAGTGAACCCAAGGTCGATTTTCTGCTTCCCCTGTTTGTCGATATTGATACCGGACACCTTGCGCCGAAGGAGATGGTGGAATCGATGATGACATCACCGGAAGGAATGGACCCACCCCTTATCGCTGCTGTTCACATTGAAGATCAGGCGCATGGGTGCAAGAAGTGCGGCCATATGTCCGGAAAGGTTCTTGTCTCAACGGATGAACATATCAAGCGGATGAACGACCTGCGGCTGCAGCTGGATGTGATGGGTTTGGACACGTTGATTGTCGCGCGGACGGATGCAGAGGCAGCGGAGTTTATCACAAGCAATCTGGATGAACGGGACCACCATTTCATTCTCGGAGCTACAAAACGGATCCAGCCCTATCATGAGGCGATTCAGGAGGCGCGGGCCAGAGGGATACCTGAGGAGGAGGTCGCCAAAGTTCATAAAGAGTGGAAACAGGCGGCGGTTTTGATGACACTGGGCGAGGCGGTGGCAAGGGCGATTCAGCAGGCCGAGCGGAAAGGCGAACCGTTGGGGATCACGGTTCACGAGTGGCGGAATTTTGCAAAAACCGCTTCCAACAAAGCGGCCAAAGCCAAGGCGAAAGAAATCGGCATCCATGTCTATTCCGCAGCCGAATGGGAACTCCTTGAATCCGCGAAACCTGAAATGTTGGAGAAAGGGATTAATATCCTCTGGGATTGGGACCTTCCACGGACAGAGGAACTGGAGCGGGTCTTCTGGATGATTCAAAGCGGCACCGAGATGGCGATTGCACGGTCCAAAGCATATCTCCCCTATGCCGACATCTCCTGGATGGAACAGCACCATCCGAATGTAGAGCAGGTGAAAGAATGGGCAGACGCCCTGATTGAAGAAGCAGAGCGTTTGGGAATCCCTCAGCCCCTTTTGGCGAACAACACCTCGCCTTCCTTTTATTGGCGGGCCAAGCATGATGGGAAGATGTTATCGAATGAGGATCTGAAGATTTTCCTGAAACGGCAGGGTGAGGCCGGGATCCAGTTTAATTTTATCACCTACGGCGGTTCCCAACTAAACCATTATGGGGTCCAGAGGTTCATCTCTCGATTTAGGGACGATGGGATGCTCGCCTGGGCCGATTTTCAGGATGAGGCGATCCAAGGCGGAGATGCCTTTGTCCAGAAAAGCCAGAAATGGGCCGGCGTCGACTGGAATGAGGCGAGGGATACTGCAGGCCGCGGAGGTATTCCTGTCGCAAGCCCCACCGGCGAGCGTGATACCATGTTGCAGTTTGACCAGGCCCTTCGACGGGGGGAGGAGAAAGCGAGAGATGGCGGCTCCCGCGACTGGACGTCGCTTCTCTTCAGCCAGACTGAAGAGGGAGGTGTGGTCGCGGATCGCATGACGCCTGAAGTGATGGAGGCGCTTGAGACCATCGCTTTAGTGGATCCGGCCGGTTCACTTCTCTCAGACTCACCGATTTCAATCGATATCCTCGGGAAACGTCCGATGGGATACCTTGCGCTTGATGCCGCTCTCCTTGAAAACGAGACCGCGCGAAAGGCGTTTGAGATTGTCCTGGCGTTGCTTGAAGAAGTCAATCCTTCCTTCACCCTCTGGCTCGTTCTGACAGAAAATAAGCCCTACACCGCGGAGGTGATAGAGATGGCGGGCCGCTACGATTTTGTCGAGGTGATGCCGCTCGAACGTTTTCACCGGAGGGCGGCGGAGATTTCCACGGGACGGGATGCGCTTCCGATCCGCCGGATCGGCTATGAGCATAACGAAATTGAAATGGGACTTTCTGAAAGCGACATCCGGGTGAAGACCTCATCGGAGGGTGAAATTTCCGGCCTTAGTCTGGCGGCCCTTTTGCTCGGAAATGCCCCTTCCTTCCAGCCGCTCGGCGCCGAGGCAAAGGCGGCGCTTGCCGGGATTCAAAGCAGGCCTTTCGTTCAAATCAACAGGGAGTATCAAGAGGCGATCGATCTGATCCATCGACTCTTGTAATTCAAAGGATGCGGATTTTCTCGGGAAAAGCCGGGCCGCCCCAACGGGCGCCTGGCTTTTTCTTTCTTGCTTGTTTTCTCCTCAATGCGCTACAGGTTGAGCCGGTCTGGGCACTTCGCCCCACTTCCTCCGCTTCCCAGGACGGTTCCCGAAGAGCGATCCAAACGGCCCTTCAAGAAAATTCCCTCTCCGCCATTGACTCGTTTCCTGCAGAGGAGCGCACTTTTTTAGAAACCCTTCAAAGACACCTCGCCACGCGTCCCATCGTTTCACCCATTCCCGGAGAAGAGGAGGCATCCATCAAAGCCGGATCAGCAATCCTTCTCCGTTTTTACAACGGAGGATGGCAGCTGTTTCTTGTCAAGCGGAAGGCCGAAGCGCGCCGTTATCCAGGGTTTTGGGTTTTTCCGACGGAGATAAGAGAGCAAAACGGCCCCGGCGCTCAAGAGAAACCTTTGGAAGCGATCCTTCGGGGACTCCAGGAGGAGCTTCATCTTGAATTGACACCGGCTCATGTCATAGGGCGGATCGGAAAATATTTAACCGCTGATAAAAAGGGGGTTGTTTCCCCCATCCTTTTTCTGGTTTCCGAGGAGGAATCTCGAGAAATAAAGGTGGATCCTTCGGAAAACGAAATGGGCCAATGGGCACCGGTCTCTTTATTTTTAAACGGAAAGGTTCGTCAGGAAAATTTCCTTCCCGAAGCGGAGTTTGGTTCATCCGCAAGATTCGGTCCGGTAAGTGCTGCGGTCGATTTTTCGAATGTCTTTCGAGAGGCGGGAAAGGAGGCGCTTCAGCCCCGCCTCGAATCGGTCGGCCGGGAACTTTTTGGACATCTGCGGAGGGATGCTTTTTTGCAAAAAATCAATCACCCGCAAGATGCCTGGCGTGATGCCTTCGTGCAGGTTGGCATGAAAGAGGGTTTAAGGGATGGCACGCTCGGTTTCCTGGCAGAATATCCGGCCCTTCGGACCCCGGAGCGGCTTGAGGAAGCGCTCGAACGACATTTTCCGAAAAATGAACTTCCCAAGGGATTCGCTTCTGCCTTATGGTTTTTGGGACATATCCCTTCCAGAGCAAGACTCGGCCTTACAGATATACCAGTCCAGTTTGTTGGACGCCGTTTCATTGCCGGTGAAACCTCTGAAAAAATCCTTCCCCGGCTGAAACGGCTTCGACGTCAGGGTGTCACTTTCACGCTCGACCCTGTGGGAGAGGCGGTCAGGGATGAGGCGGATGCCAAAGAAAACTTTGCTGCGAACCTCCTCCTCTTTGATGCGCTGGATCAGGCGACAAAAAACTGGCGGTGGGATGATTTTAAGGATATTCCTTACATGTCCCATGTGTCCATCAAATTGAGTTCATTGATTCCCACGTTTGACCGGGAGCATAAGGAGGAGTTGAAACGCCGCCTCCGACGGCTGATGCGATTTGCGAGGACAAAAGGCATTTTCATTCGTATTGATATGGAGGAATATCAGGTCAAGGATCTGACCCTTGACATTTTTACGGAACTTCTCGATGAAGAAGAATTTCTCCGCTACGAGGGACTCGGGATTGTGGTGCAGGCGTATCTCAAGGATTCTCCGAAGGATGCGACCTCGCTCATCGAATTTGCGAGGCGGCGGAAGGAAAGGGGAGGATGGCGCACCCCGATTCGTCTTGTGAAGGGGGCCTATCCGGATCAGGATAGACTTCACCGGTGGGATGAAAAGTGGGAAACCGATGAACATTACGAGACGCTTTCCCATCTTCTTCTCGAAAACGTCGATGCCATTCTTCCCGCCTTTGGGACCCATAATATCCGATCCATCTCGGCTGTTTTGGCCTACGCCCGTTTTCTGGGGGTGCCGAAGGAGGCCTTTGAGTTTCAGTTTCTTTACGGAATGGGGGAACCGATCCAGCATGCTTTGGTGCGCGCCGGTTACCGCGTCCGTCTCTATACTCCTTTTGGGCACCTCGAAAGGGCGATCCCTTATCTGGTCCGGCGGTTGATCGAGAACAGTTCCCAAATTTCGTTTGTCCGCCAGACCCAAAGCGCCGAATACGGTTTGGATACCCTGCTCCTTCCACCGCGGGAATTTGCGGAGATTGTCCAAAGCAACTCCCGAGACGGCGCGGAGCGGTTTGGAAGGACCGAGCAACATCTGGGCGTTGTGGTAACGCTCACAGACCCGGAGGTGGAATTCGTCCGTACGTTTATTCTGATCGTGATGGCGCTTTTGGAGCATCTGGAGGAAATGGACCTGACCCATCTTCTCGATAACCCCCAAGCCCTTCCGGCAGGCGTCCATTTCAAATCCTTGCGGGAAATTGAACTGGTGGGCCCTTCAGACGGATATCTGGAGAATGCCCTCACGGGACTGCTTAAGTCTGCGGAGAAAATCGGGATTCATGGGGCGCGCATCCGGGAGACAGAAAAGCAAACAAGGTATCGGCTCCTTCCGAACCCGACCCTTCATCAGGTATTGGAGGGGGCAACGACAGGACGTCTTCCGGAGGGAACGGTCGCGGTATCTTATGGGCGGTTACGACCGCCTGTCCGGAGTCAAATAGACAAGATTGCCGATGCTCTTTTTGAGAACTATGAACCATCCCTTGCGCGGCATCAAGGAGCGCTTTGGCACCCTCTGGTCACACGGGAAATCCTGGCGGAGGTTTCCCGCAGAAATATCGAGAAAACAAAAGGCGCCCGGCTTTTGGAGGCCTTTCTGGGCATCGACTATCCGGTTGCGGACGCGTATGTCCAAAGCGTTCCGGATGCGCATGCCAGAGACGGCGCCGCCAAGGCCCAGCCCTTTTTTAGACAAATCCCTTCCCATGCCCTAGAGCCGACGCTCTACCCTTAATGTTTTTCTTGTGGTACAATAAAACGAAACGGGTCTGTCCCCAAAGGAGGTGAAGGATGGAGGAGAAAGAGATCGGAAAGATCAGCCACTACTACGGGAAGGCGGGCGTCGGAATCATTGAGTTGAGCGATACCCTGAAGGTCGGCGATACCATTCACATCAAAGGGCACTCCGAGGACTTCAGCCAGGAAGTTCGTTCCATGCAGGTCGATTACAAAGATGTCCAGGAGGCCGCGGCGGGACAGTCGGTCGGCGTCAAGATAGATCAGAAAGTTCACGAAAACGACAAAGTCTTCAAGGTCGTCGGATAGCATCCCCGGGAGAGACGAGAAAGCCCGGATCGCCTTCCTGCTCCTCGTTTTCTCCCTTTACTTTTTCTTTCCGAGGGCCGTCATGGATATCCGGTCCCACAATCCGGACGATGCGGCCACCTACCTTCTTGCGGCAAAATCCTTCCTTTCGGGAAAAGGGTTCGGCGTTGATTACGCGGACCAATTCGTCCCTAATATTGCACAGGGACCTCTGTTTCCGCTTCTTTTGACCCCTGTGGTTAGTCTCTTCGGATTCCATTTCCTTTCCCTCAAACTCTATGTCATTTTCCTTTCGCTCGGTGCCTGCCTTGCGGCTTATTTCTTTTTCCGAACGTATCTGAACTCAAGGGAGGAGGCGCTTTTGGCCCTTTTGCTCTTTGCGGGCTCGCCTATCATCTATAGTCTGAGTCATGAGATCCTCTCGGAGACGCTGTTTATCGCCTTTTTGCTTTTGACCGTCTGGACGTGGGATCAAGTCTTGTGGGGGAAGGGGTCGAAACACCTAACCTGGGTAGCCCCGTTTTTTGCGGCGGCTGCCTTTTATACAAGGCCGATGGGTTTAGCAGTTTTGTTCGGAGGGTGGGCGCTTTTGCTCCATCCTTCCTACCGGAACAAAAAGGTCTTTAAGCGCCTTATTCTTCTGACCCTCTTCATGATGATTGTCATCGGACCCTGGTTTTACCGTGCCTATACCGTGGAAAGCATCGGCTGGCTGGGACAGGACCCTTTTCACTTTTTTCGATACCGGAAACCTGACCTGACGCTCGGCGCTCCCTTGGGCATTGCCGATCTGTTCATCCGGTTCAGACAGAACCTCACCTGGGGCATTATTCCGAATATCGGTTCGCTCCTTTTCGCCCCTTTTTACCTGATCGTCGAAAGCCGGGCTTGCCTGATCGGATCCCTTCCGCTTGCCGGATGGGTGTTATGGCGGTGGGCATCCGCTTTTTACCGAAATCCCACCTTCATGGAAGGGGTGCTGTTGATCTGGGCTGGGGTCCTTCTTTTGTTTACTCAAGGATACGCTCTCCGGTATCTGGTTCCTGTTTTTCCCTTCCTTATTCTCTATATGATTCGATTCGGCCGGGAATATTTCTCCAGGAATCTTCGGCGTATTCTCGCCACATTCCTTGTGATGGCTTCAATCGGGACAATGTTTCTCCATGCACGCGATCTCCAGGCGAACCCTTATGGGACCCCTGTCCAAAAGGCCTATGTGGCGGCAGGAGAGTGGGCGAAGGCGCACCTTGGAAAAGAGGCGACCTACTTTGCGGCAATGCCTCACCGGTGGCAGGTCCTTTCTCAGGGGCGGGCCTACGCTCTGACAGCGGAGAATCTGGCGTGGATCCTTCAAGGAAAGGGCCCCGAATACCTCCTAACATTCAGGGACCCTGACTCCATTTTTAACTATGACCTAAAAAGTGTCGAGTTTTATCATCCTTCCGATACAGCAAAGGTTTCCAAGTACGTTCAATCCCACCCAAGACGCTTCCGTGGGGTCTATCAAAACTCCCTCTTTGCCATCTATCAGCGGAAACCCCCAAAATCCCGGTAACTGTCCAATAAATTCAACACCTTGTCCCCGGAATACAACGTATTAGACATCGATTCATAGTCAGGGATTGTCCTAGACAATCTTGTACAGTCCTTTGTTGTCCGAACTTTTACTTTTTAAAAAAGGTTTATTAACAACTTATTTGTTTTTAATAGGTTGTGAACAACTTTTTCAGTAAAGAAACACTTTGAAAAAAATAACGGCGTTTTCCGGTTGTTGTACAATTTGGCACAGAACTTGCGTAAAAACAGAAA
Organism: uncultured Omnitrophica bacterium; assembly: GCA_947085655.1. GTDB lineage: Bacteria > Omnitrophota > Gorgyraeia > JACQQV01 > JACQQV01 > CAMTXH01. The sequence continues at coordinate 10,002 of CAMTXH010000009.1, forward strand.
CTATCTCTCTTATTCAAGGAAGGGGTCTTTTTGAGGATGGACCTTCGTTTACATCACTGATAAAGGCAAAAGAAGGAGGTAGCAGGTGAACGGAAGAATGACCATCACAGAAATGGCGAGAAAGGTCGGGATTACGCCGAAGACGCTCATGCGATGGGAAAAATTGGGAAAAATCAAAAGATCCAAGCGGGACTGGCGCGGCTGGCGCTTCTATGAAGACAACGACCTGCTTGAGATCAAGCGCTTTTACGAGACGATTTACGAATAGCGCGGCCAAATCCATTTATTTCAGGAAAGGGAGGTTTTAAGAAATGAAGAAGGCAAAAAAATGGATCGTTATCGGTCTGGCCGGGCTTGCCCTTGCCCTACCGATCGCTGCTCAGGCAGAAGAAGAAGACGCTGAGGCTGCAGACGCTGAAGCCGCACTGGTAGACAAGCCGACACTTGTCGATATCCCGACCCCTCCAGTTCACTACGTCGAGGGCATTCAGGAGCCGACGTCCTTTCCGACGGTCGGGACGATCGGTATTTCTTCTATTGAACCGGTAAGATACACCCTCGGTCCCGAGGATGCCATCGCCATCGAGGTGCGGCGCCATCCTGAATTCAGCGGCGCCTACATGATTAACTCCGAGGGAAAAATCCAGTACAAGTACGTCGGGGACGTTTACGTAAACGGCCTGACCAAAACCGAGGTCAAAGATAAAATCACCCAAGTCCTCTCTGCGTACTTGGTTGACCCGTCGGTTGAAGTGACCATCGCCGAATACCGGAGCAAAGTCTTTTATGTCATCGGCGAGGTCGGCCGGCCCGGCAAATATTACATGATGGCGGATGAGATTCCGATCCGGGAGGCGGCGATTCAGGCGGGACTTCCCCAACTGAGCGCCTCTGCCAAAAAGGCAAGACTCATTACGCCCGATAAGCACGGAAAACCAAAGGCGAAAAAGATCGATTTGGAAAAAATACTTTATGAAGGCGATTTGAGAGAGAACGTGATGATGAGACCGGGCGATGTGCTGTATGTGCCGGCGACGCTCATCACCAAGTTTATGCGCAAGATCGCCCCTGTGGCCCAGCCGGTTCAGTCGGCGGTGAGTGCCCAGGATTCGTTCTATCGCATCGGGAATCCCCCCAACTACAATCGATAATTGAGAAAGGATAAAAGGATAACACCATGGAAAGACCGATGGACGCACCGACACGATCCCCCCTTCACTATGTGAAGATTTTCTTCAAACGGAAACAGATGATTCTGTTGCCGATGCTGGCCGGACTCCTCATCGGAACCATCTCGGGATTTATGCTTCCCAGAACCTATGAGTCTTCCACGGTGATCCTGGTGGAAGAGGGGCGGGTCATCAACCCGTTGATTGAGGGACTGGCTGTTTCAACGAGTTTGGCCGACCGGCTTCGGACGCTTCGGGAACAGATCCTCAGCTGGGACCGGCTGGTCCAGTTGACGAAACGTCTCAACCTCGCCAAGGGAATCAAATCCCAGTATGACTACGAGAAGCTCATCGAAACCCTCCGCGCCAAAATCGTCGTGGGTCTCCGGGGCCCCAACCTGATCCTCATTTCCTATCAGCACAGCGACCCGGTTCAGACCCAACTCGTGGTCAAAACGGTGACGGATATCTTCGTTGAGGAAAATATCGCCATGCAGAATCGGGAGACCGAGTCGGCCATTGAATTCATCAATGATCAACTGACGGTTTACAAACGGAAGATCAAGGAATCGGAGCTGGCGGCGCGGGAGGATGAACTGCGTAATCTCCTGATTGACTCCACGGAACTCCATCCCCGTGTCAAGGAACTCCGGATGGAGATTGCAAAGATCCGGGAGGAACTGGAGTCGGGCGAGTTTGAGGTGAAGACCAAAGAGCAGGTTTCGAGCCCCCTCGTTTCGCAGATCGAGGAGGAGATCAGCCGGATTCAGTCGGCCCCGGGAGGGGTCGTCGCCACGCCGGGGAAACCGATCCAGGGGCTTCCGGATGAAAAAATCTACAACCTTCTCCTTTTGGACCAGATGAGCAGCGTCTTTGCGCGGGACATGGCGGTGAACGAGCAGATTTACAACATGCTTCTCCAGCGACTTGAGACGGCAAAGATCACCCGGCGGCTCGAGGCCTCGCAGGAGGGAACCCGTTACACCGTCTTGGACCCGGCGCGGCTTCCGTTAAGACCGATTAAGCCGAATAAACTCCTCACCGCTTTCCTCGGCCTTTTTGTGGGTGTCATTGTCGGCATCGGGTTTGTCTTCTCGGTTGAGTTCTTTGATCATTCTTTCCTGAGCGTTGAAGAGGCGAAGGCGTTTCTCCCCGGACCGGTCTTGGGGGCAATTTCGAAAATCACCACTGAAGATGAACTGGACGAGATGCGCCGCCGGAAGCGGTTCCTCGGCGTTCCGCATATTGTCTCAAACTGCTTTACCTTCTTCCTCGGCGCCTTCTCGGCATTAAGGGGAAAAGAAAGAAGCGTTAAGGCCTGACCATGTACGAGAAATTTTACGGCTTCAAGGAAAATCCCTTCCGGATGACGCCGGATTCGAAGTTTTTCTATCCGAGCGCCAAGCATACGGAGGCCCTCTCGAGTCTTCTCTATACCATTCAGCAGCGGAAAGGGTTTGTGGTAATCACGGGAGAGATTGGGGCGGGCAAGACCACCGTCTGTCAGGCCCTGATCCGAAAACTGGACTTAAACACCAGGATCGCGCGGATTTTCAACACCCATCTGACCAGTCGGGAGCTTTTGATCGCCATCCTTGAGGACCTGGAAGTGACTTACAAGCCGGGAACCAAGGGACGGCTCCTTTCCCAACTGTATGATTACCTGATTCACCAGGCCTTCAGCGGAACCAATGTCGTCATCCTCATCGACGAGGCGCAGAATCTGACCCCCACGGTCCTCGAAGAGGTCCGGATGCTCTCTAATTTGGAGACGGAAAAGGAGAAACTGATTCAGATTGTGCTGGTAGGACAGCCGCAGCTGAAAACGAAGCTCCAGCTCCCGAAACTGGAACAGCTCCGGCAGCGGGTTGTCCTCCATTATCATTTGGAACCCTTGAACGTGCAGGAAACGAAGGAGTATGTCCGGCACCGCCTCTCCATCGTGGGCGGGAAACCGGAACTTTTTGAAGAGGAGGCGCTTGACCGGGTCTATGCCTTTTCAAGAGGAGTCCCCCGGCTCGTCAATTTAATCTGTGACAGCGCACTTCTTTCTGGCTTTCTCTACAACGCACTGACCGTGACCCGGAAGATCCTGGATGAAGTGATTCAGGAGGCACCGTTCCAGAGAGGAAAGGCGTCGGAGATGATTGAACAAGGAGGAACGATCCAGTGGGCAAAATGACGGAAATTCTCAAAAAAATTGCGGAAGAGAGACTTTCGCACATCGAACGGAAGGCGGAGGCGACACCGGGTTACATTCTGACCCAGCGGGCCGACTCGAAAATCGACCCCCGAATCGTCACCTTTCATGAACCGAATTCGCCGATTGCGGAACAGTATAAGATGCTTCGGACCAATATCCTCACGATATCGGCCAAGCGGCATCTCAAGTCATTCGTGGTTTCAAGCACGATTCACGGCGAAGGAAAAACCGTGACTTCCGCCAATTTGGCATTTGTACTGGCGGAAGATCTGAATGCCAAATCGGTTCTTCTGGTGGATGCGGATATGAGGAAGGGGCGCGTCTCCCGGCTTTTGGGTTTGGGACCGCGAAAGGGGCTTTCAGACATCCTATCGAACGGGACCCCTTTTCACGAGGGGTTGGTGGATATCGGCGTGAAGAATCTGACGGTCCTTCCAAGCGGCATGGTTCCCACGAATCCGTCCGAACTTCTCGGCTCGACCAAGATGAACCGATTCATTCAGGAACTTCGGGGACGCTTTGACATGATCGTGTTCGATACCCCTCCTGTCATGAGCGTGACCGATCCCGGCGTGCTGGGTGCGCAGTGCGACGGCGTGTTCATGATCGTTCAGGCGGGACGGACGCAGCGGACGAGCGTCCAGCATGCGGAGCATCTCCTCACCCACGCACACGCCAAGATTCTCGGATATATCGTCACCAACGTCGAATACCATCTCCCCGAATACATCTACCGATACGTCGAAAGAGAACCCTATGCGGAACCGACCATTGTTCCTGCGGCCTCATAGGGAAAACCTAAAGACAAGGGGAGAGTCATGGCAGCGTTTCCGACGCTTGACGAACCGATTACAGAATTAACAGAATTAAGAGAGAAGACCCTCTCCGGCATGAAATGGGTTTTTCTCTCCAGTTTCAGCCAGAGGGTTATCGGTCTGGTCACGACCATTTTCCTCGCCCGCCTCCTCATGCCTTCCGAATTCGGACTCTTTGCCCTCGCTTTTGTCATGATCGACGGGTTCGGGCTTTTCAAGAGTCTCGGTTTTGACACGGCGCTTCTCCGCTGGCAGGGAAAGGATGCGGAGGAAGCGGCCGACACCGCCTTCCTTCTGGTCCCCTTTTTCGGAATGACGCTCACCCTCACTCTCCATTTCTTCGCCCCTTACGGCGCATCCCTTCTCGGAAACCCGGAGGTGACACCGGTCATCCGGATGCTCGCCTTCATTTTTATCTTCAGTTGTCTTGCCCAGGTGCCGGGCGCGCTCATCCAAAAACGCTTGGATTTCTGGCAAAAGGCGACTCCCGAAATTGCAGCCGGTATCCTTTATTCCGTCTCGGCCGTAACGTTCGCCTTTCGGGGGTTCGGCGTCTGGAGTCTGGTTTATGCGTATCTTTTGAAAACAATCCTTTACATGTCGATGATCTGGATCTTTGCCGGCTGGAGGCCCCGCTTCCGCTTCCGTCCGCATTTGGCGGCGGAGATGTTTCAATTCGGGAAATTCATCTTTCTCGGGAGTCTTCTGGGATTTCTGCGGAATAATCTTGATAATTTCGTCGTCGGAAAAATGATCGGATTGAGCGCACTCGGTTATTACGCAATCGCCTTTAATCTCGCTGCCTTTCTCTCACAGCACCTTATTACCCGGATGCAGGGGGTCTTTTTTCCCGTTTTTTCCAAAATCCAGGAGGATACGGAGGTTCTGCGGCGCGGTTTTCTGAAGTCGTTCAAAATGACTTCGATCGTTGCAATTCCATTTAGCCTCTTTCTGCTGATCGCAGGGCCGAATTTCCTGGAGACGGTCTATGGCAGCAAATGGGCCCCTGCCGGACCGGTTCTCCGGATCCTCGCTTTGGCGGGGCTCTTCCGGGCCCTCGGCGGAATCATGAGCCCCGTCTTTCTGGCGAAGGGAAGATCACGCCTTGATTTTGTGTTGAATATCCTTCAGGCAATTCTTTTCTTCCTCTTAATGATTCCGGCAGCGCACTTTTTCGGACTGGAGGGGGTGGGGGTATCGGTTTTAGTCTCCTCCCTTGCCGCTTTTGTCCTCGGGGCGGTGCGGCTTCGGCAGATTATCCAAATTTCCATCAAGCAGATGCTGTTACTGATGAAACCGGCCTTTGTCGGTTCAGGGGTGATGCTGGCCGTCTTTGGCGCTCTTTCGGCAGGGAGATCTTTGCTTGGGTATCTCACCGCCCCCGCGGCCGTAACCGCCTTCATCGTTGTCTGCGGTTTGTCCGGCATCGTTTACTTTTTATCGGTGTTGGTGCTTGATCGGGATGTACGGATCGAAGTGAGGAGAATTGTCTGATGCAGCCGACGGTGAGCGTGATTCTACCCACTTACGACAGACCCCGTTTTTTGAAGGAAGCGATCCAGAGCGTTAAAGATCAGACGTTTTCCGACTGGGAACTGATTGTGGTGGACAATGCCTCGGGGCCGGAAACGAAAAAGGTCGTTGATTCATTTTCACCCGATCCACGGATCTGTTATCTGCGGCGCAACAGACCGGGAACGGCCGCAACGGCCCGCAACCAAGGGATAACCGAAGCCAGAGGACGTTATCTCGCTTTTTTGGATGACGACGAAGTGTGTTGTGATTCGAAACGGATGTGGGTTCGATACCACTATAGCCGCACCTCACCCAATTTTTCGATTCGGAGACGTCTGCGTCGCTGGTGGGAGAAGGGCACCTCGCACATCCTGAAAGGAGCAAGGACCTTATGCCGCGCCACCTGAATCATCCGACCGCGGCGATCTTGACCTTAGGCGCCCCGCAGAGTCTTTGCATCGCTCGGAGTCTCGGTCGTCGGGGAATTCCGGTCATCGGATTGGATGGGAATCCCCGGAGCATGGGGGTTTTTTCACGATACTGCCACCCTGTCCTTTTGCCGGCTCTGGGAAAAAATCCGGAAGCATGGCTTGAAACCCTTGTTTCGGAAGGGAAAAAAAGAGAAACGCCCGCTGTTTTATTTCCCTGCAACGACGCAAGTGTCCTTTGGGTTGCGGAGCACCGGGAGGCCCTTGAGACCTATTACCGTTTCCGAATTTCCCCTCTTGAGGTCGTTCGGCTCATTTTGAATAAACCCCGGATGACCGCGCATGCCAAATCACTCGGTCTTTCAGTTCCGCGCCATCTCATGCTGGAGCGAAAAGAGGATCTGGAGAGGGTGGCGGGGGAAATCGGTTTTCCCTGCGGCATCAAGCCGGTTTACAGTCATGAATGGAAACACCATTTCTCAACCGACAAACTGCTCTCCGTTTCCTCAACAACGGAGTTAGAAAAAGAGTATTCCAAACTGGAGCGGACCGCCCTGAAATTTTTTGTGACGGAGCTGATCCCCGGGGAGGATCGGGACCTCTTTGGGCTGTATACGCATCTCGATCGGAACGGAAAACCGCTCTATCTTTACACCTGCCGGAAACTCCGGCAATATCCGCCCTATTTCGGAAACGGATCGCTCCGCGAAGGGATTGACGAACCGGCCGTCTCGGCGCTTGGGTTCTCCCTTCTGGCGAAAATCGGGTGCAGGGGACTTGCGCATGTCGAGTTTAAATGGGACCGGCGGGACGAAAGTTGGAAACTCATCGAGGTCAATCCCCGTGCCACCATCGCCTTGCCCCTCGTGGCGGGAAGCGGAATCGACGCACCGTATCTCGCATACCGGGATGCCTTGGATCAACCGGTAGAGCCGCAGGAGGTCAAAACCTATCGGAGGAAACTTTTGTATTTGGTGGAGGACATCGATGCCTTCCGTGCCTACCACAGGGAAGGGAAACTCTCCTGGGGCGGATGGCTTCGGTCCCTGTGGGGGGCGAATGTCTTCGGGATTTTCGCCTGGGATGACCCGATGCCGTTTCTCCGATTGGTTGCGTATCGAATGGGGCGGGCCGCGCGGAGTCTCCTCAAGAGGTGGAGCCCGGAGAGTATTCACCGCCCCCGACATCTCCTTTTTCGACGGTTCATCAAGGTCTGTTTGTCCTACTGCCTCTTCTATAGCGGGATTCTATGGATCCGCCGCTTCCAAAGACAGAAGGAAGGGGAGTTCCGGATTCTTGTGTATCACCATATCACGGAAAAAGAAGATCATTCGGGTCTGCCGGCGTCCGTCTTCAAGAAACAGATTGCCTGGATTCAGAAACATTATGCGGTCATATCCCTCAGTGAACTCCTTCTTCGAAAGAAACAAAGTCTTCCGTTACCCGAGCGGGCGATGGCGATTACCTTTGACGACGGGTACAGTGACTTCGTAACCAGGGCTTATCCGGTTTTGAAGGAGGCGGGACTTTCGGCGACGCTTTTTGTGGTGATTGACTGCCTGGAACAGAAACCCCTTTGGACCGAGTCTTTAAAAGTCTGGTTTGACCTTACTTCCCGCAAACGGCTTGATTTTTCCTTAAACGGCGAGACATACTCCTTGCCGCTTGGAAATGACCGTGAAAAAAGAGAAGCGCGGGAAACACTCAAGGGCAAACTGAAGCGGGTGAAAAACGGTGAGCGGCTCATTCTGATGGAAAAAATAAAAAAGGAACTTTTGGGCGAAAAAGAAGACGGATTCCCGACCGGGATGCTGATTTGGGAAGATATCTTGAAACTTTCGGAGGACGGTGTCGAAGTTGGTGCACATACGTTGAGCCATCCGATCCTGACGCAGATTTCGGAAAAGGAGGCCCGGCACGAGATTACAGAGTCCAAGAAAAGACTCGAGGCGCGTCTTGGGAAACCGGTACAGATTTTTTCTTACCCGAACGGAGAGATCGGCGATTTCAACGAGTCGGTGGAGCGGATTGTCAGGGACGCCGGGTTTTTAGGTGCCTGCACCGCCATTGAAGGAAAAAATGATGCTTCGAGCAATCCGTTTACCCTGAGGCGGCTCGGGACATGGGAGCGGTCGCTCCCTGTGTTTGCCTGCATGCTTGAGGGCTGCTTTGACCTGTTTCAAAGGAGACCATGATGGCTACCGAACGACTCGTTCAGAAGTTGTCGATTGTCACTTTGGTATTGATCGGCATCCATGTCGTCAATCTGTTAGCGGGAGGCCCGAGTTGGCAGGTGGAGCGACTTTTTCATCTGGGGTTGGAGGGGAATCTGGTGACATGGTTTTCGAGTCTTCTCTGGGCTTTGGCGGCCCTTGCCGCCTATCAATGTTTCCAGGCATCTGCCGAACCGCTCGAGCGTCGACTGTGGCGTTGGATGTCGGCCGGAATGCTCGTGTTGTCCATCGATGAAGTGGCGATGATCCATGAGTCCTTCGGACATGCGTTATCCAAACATTTTCTTTCTCCCGTTGTAAAAGAGACCTTTCGGGCAACGGTATGGCCTGTTGTGTTGGGGCCGCTGGTCCTTTTTACCGTTATCGTTTTCAGTGTTGCAATTTGGTATTGCGTGAGGGAATCTGTCCCCGCAGGACGCCGGATTTTCCTGGGTGTTTTGATGATGCTTCTTGGCGGTTGGTTCCTTGAAACAACGACCAACTTTTTAAATCACGGTCCGCTCGAATGGCTCTGGCAGGTCGAAATCATTGCGGAGGAGAGCCTGGAGATGTTCGGCGTCATTGTCCTTTTTTCAGGACTGTTAATCCATCAAAAATTTTTGAAGCGTCAGCTGGAGGATTGAAATGCCCGGTGTGATTGGATATGCAAGCACGGAACCCATAGATCGGCGGTTGCTTGAGGCGATGGCGCAGCCGATGCGGCACCGTCCCTGCTACCGGATCCATCTCCGTCCAGGAGAGACTTTTTCGATCGGAACGATTGATTTGGAAGCGGGTCGTCAATCGAGCATCGCCGAGTCGGCGGATGGAACGGCGATCTTGGCTGTCTTCGGCACGCTTTATGAACCGTGGGCCACGGAGGGGAACGGATTGGCCAAACAACTTCTCGCCAAATGGAAGAGTGGGGGTATGAGGGCCCTTCGGGATTTGAACGGCGAGTATGTCATTGCGATTTGGAACCGCCCCGAGCGACGCCTCACCCTTATCAATGACCGGTTGGGGCTCAAGCGTCTTGCCCTCCGGAAGAAGGGAAAGATGTTCGCATGGGCTTCCGAGGTGAAGAGTCTCGCCGTGATACCTGAGGTGAGCCGTGCAATCGATGAACAGGCCCTTTCGGAACTTCTCACCTTCGGGCATCTTCAGGATGAGCGGACGCTTTTGCGGGATGTGACACTCCTTCCTCCGGCGTCCATCCTTACTTGGCAGGAAGGGAAAGTGTCGATCGAGCGGTATTGGAGATACACTTTCCGGGCCGATCCCCGGCTCGAGGAGACCGAGAAAGCCGCTTCGGAATTTGCGGACCGGGTTCTTCTTGCGGTAGACCGGCGGATCCGGAACCGGAAACGGATCGGGCTTCTTTTAAGCGGCGGGTTGGATTCGCGGACGCTTGCCGGTATGATCCGGGAACTTCGTCCCAAAGATCCTTTTTTCACCTGGACGACTGGTCATAGCCACGCGCACGATGTGCGATTTGGGGCAGAGATTGCAAGGGTTATCGGAAGCCGCCATACAACGGTTGAGATTCCGGAGACATTTCTTCAGGATTTTGGCCCGCATTACGCTTGGGTGTTGGACGGTATGGTCACGACACACGGTGCCCACCGGACATGCGTGCTGGAAGCCCTTGCAAGGGAGACCGATGTGGCATTGATCGGGTTTTTGGGGGATATTCTGAGCGGCGACCGTCCGTTAAATAAGTTGACGCACATCAGTACCCTGGAGCATTTGATCGACGTCGGCTATCGCTATTATGCGGTCGGCTTTGATGATGCTCTTTTTGAGAAGACGCTTCGTCCGGAAGTTTTTCGCCGGATCCGGGGCTTGGCAAAAGAGACGTTTGCCAAATCAGTCCAAGAAGCACCGGTAGAAAATCTCGCCGATCGGGTGGTCTATACGGAATTGATACAACGGCAGCGACTTTGGAATCCCCTCGCCATGATGGATCTCATGGGAATTGACTGTCATGTGGCAACCCCCTTTGTGGACCGGGACTTTGTCGATTTTGCCCTCACGTTGCCGCTTGGCCAGCGTTTTGGAAAAAAGGCGTATCTTGGGATGCTCTGCAAGATGTTTCCGAAACTGGCCCGTGTTCCGAGGTCGGGGGACGGACTTCCCCTGGTTCATTCCCGGCTCCGGGCAGGCCTCCATTGGCGATGGGTTTTGTTTCATCGGCATGTCCTTCCCAAACTGACAGGGGGGCTTCTCGGAGGACACAATTACGCGACTTATGTCCACTGTGCGGAGTGGTTCCGGAAGGCGAACCGCTCCTTTATCGAGAGGACCTTGGTGAACAGCCCTTATTTGGAGACGCATTTCCGGATGGAAACGGTTAACCGGCTGGTGCAGGACTTTTTGGAGGAGCGCGGCGGACGGGATTTGATGGAACCGATCGCAGCGCTGATGAGTTTTGTCCTCTTCCGACAACAGTTGGAACGGTTGGCCCGTTACGCTCCCCAACCCCAAAAAGAGGAAATACTCGTTCGATGAACGCCTTGACGCAGTTTGAACGGGGATGGCGCTGTTTCAAAGAGGAGGGGCCGACAGAAACGTTTTACCGGTTGCTTCACCGGCTCCGTCTGGTTTCCGTGCATCACGCACTCGACATCTACCTGAAAGAGATGGGGGAGGGCCCGGAAAAGCATCTGGCCGATGAAGGATTGCATCTGAACTTTCGGGAGATATTTCCGGATGAAATTGAGCGTTTCAGATATCCGGAAGAATTCCGATTCTTTGACGGCTCCTCTCCTATCCAGCTCATGCAGAAAGTTTTTACCGAGAAGATGCGTTTCTTTGCCGCATTGGATGGGGATCTTTTGATTGCTTTAAACGGTGTGAATACAAAAATTGCGAACCTCTGGTCTTTGAAGAAACAGTCGTTGCCTCTTCCGGGGGGGACCGTCTATTTGGACAATGCCATGACCGCCCCGCAATACCGGCGCCGGGGAATCGGGAGCGCTCTCCGTTCCTATATGATGCATCTCCTTCGCGAGGAAGGGTATCGACGCGTGATTCTTGCCACGCACCCTGACAATAAAGGCGCCGCCCGTTGGCAGGAATCCCAGGGGTTTCAGCGTTGGGGTAGGATCCGGTATCTGAAATGGCGGGGGAAAGATATATGGAAGTATGAGTGGACGCCGTTGGGACGGCGTGAACCCAATCTGATCCCGAATGGACGATTCAAATGAACAGCACAAAAACCATCGAAAAAGTATCCCGGATAACCGCGCAGACACTGACCAGCCGTTTTCTGGCCTATCTGCCGGAACCGGGGATTTCCAACGGAAGCCTTACCGCCCGTCTTTCCCGGTATGCTGAGAGTGTCGGTCTGACCATCCGTCGAAGCGATCCTTTTTTCTTCGCATGCGCACTTCCACAGTCCATGAATAACCAAGAGAAAGGTATTTCGGAGGACGAAACGGTGCTGGATGTTTTTCCAGGAACAGCCGCTTCCAAGCGTTCCTTCAATGTCCCCTCGGGGAGATGGGATTGGGAAGCGTGGCACAAGATGGCTTCCCGGGAAGCGCAGTGTTATAACCTTTTCCGGCTGACGGATGAAGGCATGGAGTGGCAGAGCGACCCGTTAAGTCTCAAACCATTTTATCAGGCGGAAGTTCAAGGGGGCACCCTTTTGGGGTCACGGATTACTGATCTGGTTCATCTTTTTCCGGAACTCATTAAGCCCCTGGACGAGACCAGTGTCTATGGATTCCTTATTATGAATGCGTTCCCTTCCGACCGGACGCTCCATGCAAAAATCAGGCGCGCACCGACAGGCGCTGTCTACCGTTGGACGCCTCGTGAGGGGCTTTCCGTGACGCGGGAACGGCGCCTTAAAGCCCCGCCGGTGAATGCGAACGGGGACGTCAAGGAAATGGTTATGCAAATCCGGGAGGCGATGGAAAGGAGTCTCTTTGAAAGAATCCAAAATGCCGCTTTGCCCCCTGTTCTTTCCTTATCCGGGGGATTTGATTCCCGCCTCATCGCAGCGATGGTCTGCCGGAGGGGCCTTCCCCTCAAGGCCTATACGTACGGGAATCCCCACCATCACGAAGTCTGGGTGGCCAAGCAGATTGCAAAACTCCTCGGGCTCGATCATACGCTTCTTCCTTATCGGGAAAATAACCTCTTGGAGCGCCTCCCGATTCACTTGGATCTTTTGGAAGGCCACGCGGATCTGGGTGTCGTGCAGGTTGCGAATACTTTTCAGATAGAAAGCCCTGCAGGGACTCCGCTCCTTCATGGTCTTTTGGGGGAGACCCTTGCGGGAAATGTCGCATGGCCGGAAGAAAAAGAATATGAAAATCCCGACACTTTTGCGAGGGCAATCATCCGGGAATATTCAAGGAAGGTTGTATTCGAGGGGCTCCCATGGTTGGAAGAAGAGAGAATGGAAGAGGCCCAGCGCAAGGACATCAAGTCGTATCTTCAGCAGGACCACCCCTCTTATCAGGCGATGATGCTCTGGGACCTTGAATACCACCAGCGACGGGACGGCGGGGCCTATATTGGGTTGGTTGCAAACCACTTTGATGTCATGGCACCCAATTACGATCTTGAGGTGATGAAGGCATGGCTTTCCGTGCCGCGCATCGCCCTTGAGAAGAGGTCATTTTTCCGGGAGCTGTTGGCGCGGGAATTTCCGGAACTGGCAAAGATTCCGCATCCGACAGAGATGCACCCGATTTTGCCGAATCTGAAACGGCAACTCGCTTTTTATCTGGAGGGGAAATGGTCGCGGCTCCGGATGCGGCTTCTCGGAAAACATCCGAATATCGAACTTCTCTGGTGTGTACTGACGCCCGGCCAGAGACAGACGATGCTTTCTGAGATCGGCTCCCTCCGGGAGGTTGCGGAGGATGGACTGGGGTTGAAAATGCCCGAGGATGTCAAGATGTTGGAAAAAAGCCATCCCCAAATTGTCAGGAACCTTTTTTTGATGACGCGCTATGCGGCATGGATTTTAAACGGGAACAAAGCCGAAGAGGTACGCGTATGAACGCCGTTTCACGTTTATGGAAATGCTATCGGGATTACGGTCCGGCCGAAACCTTCTGGCGGCTTTTGCACCGTTTCCGGATTATTTCGATCAATCACTCGCTTGATCTTTTCTTGAGGGAGTTTAAACGGCTGCCGGGGGAGGGGCGGAACGGGATTCCGCGGACTGTGGATGTCGGAGGGCTTCAGGTGTTGTTGCGGGAGATCAGTCTTGGGGAGGTTGAAACGTTGAAAGTTGCGGACGGCCTTCGCTATACGGAAAGGGAATCAGTGCAAAAAGCCCTTCAGAGACTTATGAAGGAGGGAGGACGATTTTTCGCGGCATTCGCGGATGATCGGGTCGTGGCGCTGAACGGCATCCACCGCTCTTTTGCCAATCTTTCCTTTATTCAGAAGCCGTTGGTCCGGCTGCCGGAAGGGGTAGTTTACTTCAATGCGGCCCTGACAGCACCGGACTACCGGAATCGAGGAATCGGAACGGCTCTCCGCCGCCACGTCTTCAGTGTCATGCAGCGGAGCGGCTACCACGGTGTGACGCTCGCCGTTTTCATCGAAAACAAGGGAGCGATCCGGTGGCAGGAGGCGAACGGTTTCAAGCGGTGGGGAAGGATCCGGTATATCAAGGGGTTTGGACGCGAATTTTGGCGAACCCGGTTGACCGAAATGGGACATCGGTATCCGAATCTTCTGGCGGGAGGGACTTCATGAGCATTCGGAGTTTTGCCATGACCTATCCCCAACTGATGAATCAGGCGATGGCGCAGGGATTGAGTAAAGGCGACATCCAACGTCTCCGGACTGCTTATGATGTGGCGGAGGAATGGTTTAACAGTTTTTACAGGGGACAGGGCGTGCCATTTATTTGCCATGTGGTCCGGACGGCAAGCATTGTCCTTTCGGAGCGTCAGCCGGTGGAAGTAGTGATGGCTGCGATGCTCCATGCGGTTTATATGCGGGGTCTTTTTTCCGGATACCACCGGAATCAGCCGGTTGAGAAACTCCGGAGCGAGATCCGGAAAGCGGTCGGCGAAGAAGTGGAGGCACTGATCTGGGCCTACGAAACATTTCCCTGGTATTCGCAACCTGCGCTCGACTGTCATTTGAAAGAAATGGAGACGTACGACCCGATGAAACGGCGTGTTCTTGTAATGCGGGTGGCGAATGAACTCGAAGATTACCTGGATCTGGGGATGGTATATCGCAAAGGAGACGGTTTCCGGAAACGGATTGAGCTCTATCGCGGGCGGTTTACGGAGATTGCACGACGGCTCGGCCTTTCCCGGATTGCAGAAGAACTGAATGAGGCCTATGAGACTCACCTGGTTGCCTGCTTGCCGGAGGAGACTACCCGGGAACATGCCAATGCCTACTGGCGCCAAGATCGCACCAACAGGTTCAAGGCACTTTTCGAGAAAGCGGTCTCTCTGGTGAAAAGATGAAACTTTCCATAGATTCAGACATCGTCTTTCAGGAACTCGATTTCCTGAAGGAGGATAAAGAGCTCCTTTCCGCGGCCAAGGCCTGCTTGGATGCGCATAAGACATGGGAAGAGAAACTATTGAAGACAACCTTCAGGCCGAATCCCCGCGCAGCGGAGGAGGTTTCTGAAGAGGCGCTTCAGGCGATTCTCCGGAAAGGAAAAAAGGTAAACGGCATCTTGACCGACCGATACATTACAAACTGCGTTATTTTTGACCTTCCGGGGGTGAAGGATATGGTCAAGGAGGAGGAGATTTCGGAACTGAGGCAGAAACTGGATCGGATTGTCACCCTCCGGGTCCGGGGACTGTTCGGAATGCCGGAGGGGCTCTGGGTTTACAAAAGCGGCCATTTTCTCTATCCGCCGGGCGGTTTCATGAGTTGGCACACCAATGCCAACGGCTACGGCTGGCGGCTTTATATCAACTATGTAGAGGAACCGGGCAAATCCTTTTTCAGATACCGGGATCCGGACACAGGGAAAATCATGACCTTATGGGATAAGGAATGGAATTTCAGAGTCTTTAAGATCGACCCCAAAAGACTATTCTGGCATGCGGTTTATTCAGAGACAAACCGGTACAGTTTCGGATTCCGGATCCATCCGGAACCGAAACTCACCCTTCCGCAGCGTGTGGCAAGAAAGGCCAAAACGCTTCTTGAGAAGGCGGGCGTGACCTCATGAGCAACGATCCAAAAATCAGCGTCGTGGTTCCGACCTATAACCGTTCGGAAAGTCTCCGGGATACCCTGGAGGGGCTCAAGATTCAATCGCTTGATGGGGTAGGTCCGGATTTTGAAGTGATTGTGGTGGATAACCATTCGACCGACCGGACAAGGGAGGTTGTGGAGGAGATCCGAAAAGATTTTGGAAAGCCGCTTCATTATGTTTTTGAGGGAAGACAGGGAGTCGCATACGCGAGGAATGCAGGGGTTCGGAAAGCCAAGGGAGAAATCATCGCCTTTTCCGATGATGATGTTATCCCGGATCCAAATTGGCTCCAGTCACTCTGGGGTTGTTTCCTTGAAGAAAGAGCAGACCTTGTGGGAGGAAAGATTGAATTACTTTGGCTTTCGGAGCAACCCTCTTGGCTTTCAGACCGGTTGATGGTGCCTTTGATCGCGATCGATCATGGCCCAAAGCGCTTTCAGGTTCAAGCCAATGGCATCCGGTTTGTAACGGCAAACCTTGCCTGCCGCCGTTCACTTTTTAACCGTCTGGGTCCGTTTCGCGAAGATCTGGGCCGTCGGGGCAAAACGTTGATCGGCGGAGAGGACTTTGAGTGGTTTGACCGTGTCATGAAAGCCGGGAGTCGGATCTTTTACGAACCGGAAGCAAAGGTCCTTCATAAAGTTTGGGGAGAGAAAGTGGCGGAAGATTACATTTTGCGATGGTTCCTGAATATCGGAAGGACCCACGGCCACATGATGGACTGGAAATGGCACCATGCGATGACGCTTTTGCCGGTCTGGTGCTGGAAAGAGACACTCAACGCCTTCTTTCGTCAATGGGTCGCGGGGCCTTTTTTGAAAGATAAAACAAAGGCCCTTGAGGCGAAGACGCAGGAACTTTTTTATCGGGGACTTGTGGAAGAGCGCGGATCGCATTGGTTCAGCCGGCTTTTCCGAAAACCGGTCTCCTGCCATTTTATTTAAGGGGATCAGAAAGGAGACAAGATGCAACAGCCAGAAAAACCGAAGGTGACGGTGGTGGTGGTCCCGCGGGAGAGTTTCAACTTGTTCCCGGAGGTGATCGAGCGGATTTATCGGGTGACCCCGCCCATTTTCAAGATGCTTGTGATGGAGGGGCATGCTCCCGAAAGGGTTCGGATGCAACTCCGCCGGATTCAGGAGACCCGGCCCAACTGCCGGGTGATCTGGTCCGACCGGTGGCTCTATCCGCATGAAGCGGTGAATCAGGCGATCCCATTGGTGGATACGGAATATGTCGTTTTCATCGATAACGATGTGGAGGCCGCGGAGGGGTGGCTTGAGGCGCTCGTGGCTTGTGCCGAGGAAGAAAAGGTCGGATGCGTCCATCCGATCTATCTTACCGAGAGACTTTCGAGCCCTATTCAGAAGATTCATGTGGCGGAAGGAAAACTTGTTAGGAAGAAAATGAACGGCAAGTGGTTCATTGACACCACCATGCCTTATTCCGGGAAGTCCCTTTCCGAATATCCGGACCGGCAGAGGAAACCGAGCGACTTTTTCGAATGGCACTGCGTTCTTTTCCGGAAGAGTCTTTTAGAGAAAGTCGGACCGCTGGATGACTTGAACATTGCCGAGCACCTTGATTACGTATTCAGGATTCAACGGGCGGAAGATCGTGTGATGCTCGAACCAAAGGCGGTCGTTGCCTATGACTATGAGCGGATCTGGAAGTTACGGGGAGCGGACAGAAGCTATATGTTGTACCGATGGGACGTCGAGAAGGCAGCCCGGTCGCTTGAGCGACTCCGGGAGAAATGGGACCTGGCTCCGGAATCAACAGCCCGGCGGCTTTATTGGGTGAGGGAACATACGGCAAGGGTCCGGAACACGTATCTTATCCCCCGGCTCATCAACCGGCTCCGCCGCCAGGTGGGACTTCAGCCGATGTCCCTTTTGAAGGATCCGAGACCGAGGGCGCTCACAGGAACAATGAAATGAACCCACCGACGGTCAGTGTGATTATTCCGACCTATAACCGCGCGCACTTAATCCGGGAAGCGCTGGAGAGTGTCTTTTCCCAGACCTACCGTGATTATGAAGTGATCGTGGTGGATGACGGATCCACCGATAACACGCGGGAGATCCTCGCTTCTTATCGGGACCGGATCCACATCGTCTGGCAGGAGAATCAGGGCATTTCCGCGGCCCGGAACCGGGGTATTCTCCTCGCCAGGGGAAAGTATCTTGCATTTCTTGATTCGGACGACCGGTGGCTTCCGGAAAAACTCGAAAGACAGGTTTCCTATTTGGATCAAAATTCCTACATGGGATTGGTCTCTAGCCATCTTTGGCGTTATGAAATCGGAAAGGAAAAGGAGCGGGAGCGGGTTCCGCGAAGCATCGGACGGAGCTTCGGGGAACTGGTGACCGGCCCGAATTTCATCGATACCTCCACTGTGGTCATTCGGAAACGGTGCATCGAGGTCGTCGGCAACTTTGACGAGTCGATGCCGGCGGCGGAAGATTGGGAACTTTGGGTCCGGATCGCGAAGCGCTTCGGGATCCACTGCATGGAAGATATCTTGGCGGAACATCGGTGGCATCCGGCAAACACCACCAAAGACATGACCAAGGTCTATGAGGGGTATTGGAAATTTTACAAAAAGGTCCTCCGGCTTCACCGAACACTTCTCCCGAATATCCGTTATTTTAAAGACCGGAAGGCCTTCTTTCAGTACCTCCTCGGCACAACCTATTTGAAGCAGAAAAAGATGCACAAGGCCCTTTACCACATTGCCGGCGCATTGAAGGGAGAATGGTCCATCGGGATCTCCTTTGATCAGAGACATTCCCTCGGGTCGCGGATTCAATATTTTCTGAAACCATATGCCGCGTTCACGGTCAGTATTTTCGGGGCGATGGTGTCCATTGTGATTCCGGCCTGGAGGTCCCAATGAACCGGGAAATCCGTCTCCTCATGATTGTTTCGGGCGACACAAAATTTTTGGAGCCGATGCTTCCGACGAACGCGTGGCTGCAAAAGCGGCACATCGCCTATGGCCATCGGATCGGCCGCCTTTCGATTCTGGTCAAGACGACCGGAGAAAAGTGGCCCATCCGGAATCTCTCGGAGAAGGTCACCGTTTATCCGACCAATTCAGCCAATTCCCTTTCGGCGGTCTGGGATCTTTATCGGGAGGGAATCAGGATTGCGAGAAAGGAGCAGCTGAATCTGATTGTAACCGGCGATATCTTTGGATGCGCCTGGGTGGCGTATGCCCTGAAACGGCGTCTCGGGATTCCGCTTGCTCTTCAGATGCTCGGCGATTTTGTTGATAATCCGTACTGGGTGAAGGAGCGGTTGCGATTCCGCCTTTTGAACATCGTCGCCAAATGGCTCATCAAAAGGACGGATGCGGTCAGGGTGCATGGGGAAAGGGTGCGGGAAAAACTGATTCGACGGTTCGGATTTCCGCCGGAGAAGGTGCGCGCCATTCCGATTCCGATCCAGCGCGAGTCCTTTTTGAAAGTCTCCGAAAAGGAGGCGGCCGGAAAGACGGTTCTTTGGATCGGCCGGATGGTCCCTCAAAAAGACCTCTCCACTTTTCTACGGACCGCCACGCGGGTTCTTGCCCGTCATCCCGAGGCCCGGTTCCGGCTGATCGGGGAGGGGTTTGAAGCGGCGGCAGCCAAAGCACTAGCCAAAATCCTGAGAATTGATTCATCGATCGAGTGGGTCGGAACCGTGCCATACGAGCAGATTCCGGACTATTTGGCTCAATGCGATCTTCTTGTCCTCAGTTCCCGCTTTGAAGATGCCCCGAGGGTTCTGGTGGAGGCCTCGCTTGCAGGACGGCCGGTGGTGACGACGGGAGTCGGGGGTGCGGATGAAGTGGTCCAGGACGGAAAGACCGGATTCATCATTCCAGTCGGAGACGATAAGGCACTTGCTGAGAAAATTTCTCTTCTTTTTTCGGAGCCGGAGCGCGCAAAGGCGCTCGGCCGCACCGGACGGGAATTTGCGAAGACTCTGTGGCATTTCGATACGATTTTGGAGGAGTTGACGCATTGGTGGCAGCAGGCCATCAACCGTTCCGGCGGAGACTCGCGGCAACCGGTTGTTCTTGTGGCCGAATCGGGAAGCGGATTCGGAGGGACTGCCAAGTATCTCTATACCCTTTTGTCCAACGGGAGACAGCAGCCGGGACACCTTCAGATCCTGACTTACCGTAGCGGACCTTTCTTAAAGAGGGTGGAGGAGTTGGGGTATCGTCTCTTTCGCGCACCGGTCTTACGCTTCCCCTGGTTTGAAAATTTCCTAAAGCCGACGAAAAAAATGAATTCTCTTCGGTATGGATTCGGTGCTCTTGTCATGGTGATCCAACTTCTTCTTTTGGTTCCCGGAACGGCGCTCTGGCTTTTCTGGAAGCGGGTCCGGCTGGTCCATTTAAACAATGAAATCCATTCACACCTTGTGCTTCTTTTGGCCGCGCGAGTTGCCGGATGCCGGGTGCTCTGCCACCTCCATGGATGGCGCCCCTGGACCCGGCTTGAAAAGATGGCGGCCCGGTTTGTTCATCTTTATATCGGAATTACGCATCGGGGGACTCATTTTTATCGGGACATCTGCCCGAAGGGGCGGTTTGTCACGGTGGCGAACGGCGTCGCCTTCGAACAGGAAAATGGTTCCGAGAAGCGACAGACTATCCGGAGGGAGTTCGGCCTCGGAGAAAACGACATCTGTTTGGGGATGCTCGGACGGATGATTCCTGAAAAGGGACAGGAAATTTTCCTGGAGACGTTTCAAAGGATTGCTCAAAAAGGCCTGCCGGTTCATGCGTTTCTGGTCGGCGGAGCGGAAGGGGACGGCTCTTTCCTTGACCAACTTCACCGCAAGATCGAGGGTTTGGGCATCAAGAAGAAGGTGCACTTTGCAGGGTTTCAAAAAGAGACGGCGCCTTATCTTGAGGCGATGGATATTGTGGTCAGCCCTTCCTTAATACCGGAATCGTTTGGGCTCGGAATTGCAGAGGCGATGGCGGCGGGGAAGCCGGTAGTGGCCCATGCGACCGGTGCGGTTCCGGAATTGGTGCAGGACCGGATCACGGGACTTCTTGTTTCTCCCGATCAGCCGGGACGGCTTGAAGCCGCCATTCTTGAACTGATTCGGGACCGGCTGTTTGCCGAGGAAATGGGGGAACGGGGAAGAGAGTATGTATTGCAGCATTTTGACATCCGCCAAAACGTCCGGAAGATCCATCGGATTTATAAGGTCCTATTGAACGAGTCCAGATTTCTTCAACCCTCCGTTTTAACCACCTATCCGATTCCGCAAAGCCCCCTCTGGAAGAGCCGGACGGTGCTGGCAGCGCCTCGTCAGAGAAAACGCCTTTTCCTCGGCCGTCTGGGCATTCGGGATCTTTCCCTTGTTTTCCGTCTTTTCCGGATGCGTCGCCATTTTGATTTGATCCTGACCGGTGCCGAACGGGAGGATTGTCTCTTTGCCCTGCTCCAGTCCGTTCTTCCCGGAAAGAAAATTCCCCATATCATGGTGGAGTGTCTTTGGAAGCATGAATCGAATTCCCCGAAGCGCTTTTTTAAACGGATGCTCCTTCACAGCGTCAACCGTTCGGTGGATCGGTTTGTTGTCTGGTCCTCCGAGGAAAAGGAAAGCCACCCGGCTTACTTCGGCCTTCCGCGCAAGAAATTCGTCTTCGTGCCGCATCATGTCACGCTGGGAGGGTATGATATCACGCCCAAAAACGGTGACTACATTTTCTCCGGAGGGGATTCCTCCAGGGACTATCGCACCCTTCTTGAGGCGGTCGAACCTCTTTCGGTCCAGACGGTGATCGTGGCTCGTCAAGCGGCTTCCTGGAACGGAAAACCGCTTCCGTCCCATGTGACGGCGAAGGCGACCGATCCGGTTGAATTCCGGAGACTGATGGCCGGTTCCCGAATGGTGGTGCTTCCCTTTCCCGGCGGGATGCTTCAGAGCGCCGGTCAGCAAACTTACCTGAATGCGATGAGTCTGAGAAAACCGGTGATTGTGAGCCACGTTCCCGGCGTCCTTGACTATATCATCCCGGATGTGACCGGCATTGTGGTTCCGCCGGAGGATCCGGAAGCGCTCCGGAAGGCCATCCTCCGTGTTTTAAAAGGGGGTCCTGAGATTGAGAAGATGGTGGAGGCGGCCCACCGGCGCGTTGAGGCGGAATTTTCGCTGGGGCATTTTGTGGAAAGACTCCTGGCATTGACGGAGGAACTTCGATGACAACCCTTGCGGCACCCTCCGAAAAGACATCCTGGAAATTCCTCCTCGGGTTTGTCATTCTCGCCCTCTTTTTCGCCTTTATCATTGACAAGGAAGTGACGTTCCCGACGCCGGTCCTTGTGGCAGGGGCCGGTCTTGCAGGCCTGGCCCTCTTTTTAAGTGCTTTTATCCGGCCGGAGATTCCGCTTTATGTTCTTCTTGTTTACATTCCGTTTAACCGGCTTCTCATCGGGGATTTCGGCGGAGCGATGACGGCCCTGAATGTGACAAATATCCTTTGCATTATTGCGTTTCTGGCCTGCCTTTCCCCGTCGACGCAGGGAAGAAATTACCCGCCGGCCAGTTCCCTTCACATTCCCATTATCCTTTTTGCGGTTCTCGGGATGCTCAGCTTTGTCCGGGGAAGCTGGGAGTACGGCTCCTGGTATCTCTGGAACTTTATCAATCCGCTCAAGCGGTGGCTCACCCCCATCCTTTTTTATGCCCTAGCGCTCTGTTTGATTCGGGACCGGAAGATTCTGAAGACTTCGGTCATCATCATCATGGTGACCGTGACCCTTGCCGGACTCATGGCGATCAAGGACTATATCGACATCGGGCAGGTCGGTTCCATCGAAAAGGCCCGGGTCGGGGGTATTGCGGACCAGCCGAACATGCTTTCCGCCTTTTTCTGCTACTACATGTTCCTCACAGGCGGATTTTTCCTGATGAATTACCAAAAGCCGAAGTATTGGCTTCTCCTCATCCCGTTCCTCATCTGTTTTCGGGGGATTCAGGTGACTTTCTCCCGGGGAGGATACCTCGCCTTTTTTGCGGGGGCCTTTGCCCTCGTTTTTTTCAGGAACAAAATCTTTTGCATCCTCGCGATTTTTCTCGCCGTCCTCGCTTTTTTAAACCCGGCCATCCTCCCCTCGGGGATTAATTACCGCCTCCTCTCCACCTTCCAGAACGTGGATGCACTGGATGAAGGGGACCTCACCAATGCCGCCTACGATGTCTATAAGGGAAAGGCCGAGATCCTTGACGGAAGCGCCCGGGGACGCCTTGAGATCTGGAAGGGAGCGGTCAAAATGATCAGCGAGAATCCTCTCGGAACAGGATACGGCACCTTCACCGGGCTGATTCCTTATTACGCCCCGAAACTTCAGGGGGCCCGTATGGATGCGCACAACAATTATCTCCTGGTGGCTGCGGAGATGGGGATCCCGGCGCTTTTGGTGATGCTTTGGGTCTTTGTGGCGGTGATGTTTAAGATCTACTGGCTTTACCGTCATGCGCGTGACCCCTTCCACAAGGCGGTGGCCCTCGGCTTTCTGGCCGGGATGTTCGGCCTTTTGATGTCGAATATGTTCGGTTCCCGGTTGGATTCGCAGGAAGTTTCGGGCTATTTTTGGGTTTTGAGCGCGGTGATTGTCCGGGCAATCGCCTTTGAGCGCTCCGATAAAACGCCTGCGACTGTGAAATCTGTCTCCGACGGAACCCGGGAAAAAAAAAGGCGCGGAAACGAATCGAACGGATTTGAGGTTTCTCAATCACTGACTCAAACGCTCCGGCGGTTCGACGAGATGAAATATGGAGAAAACGAACGTCCTTTATCTGATTGATAAACTTGAGGTGGCAGGTGCCCAGCGGCACCTTGCGGCACTCCTGAAGCGGATAGACCGCGGGCGCTTTTCGCCGCGGTTGGTCTGTCTCTCCCGGGAAGGGCACTTGACCGAGGAAATCCGTTCCCTGGATGTCCCGGTTACGGTTCTGGACGTGAAGCGAATTTACGACCTGACAGGAATTCGGGGTCTATTCCGGCTTGTCCGGATTTTGAAACGGGAGCGGATCGATGTCCTTCATGCGTACCTTTTCAGCGAAAACATTCTGGGTGCCCTTGCAGCGCGCCTGGCCGGAACCCGGATCGTCCTGACCAGCCGGAGGGACACGGGGAGACTCCGGGAAGGAAAACGGAGACACTTTCTCGCGTATCGACTCACGAATCGATGGGTTGACCGGGTTGTCTGCGTGAGCGACGCCGTGAAGAGGGTGGTTTTGGAAAAAGAGAAAGCCGCTCCGGAGAAAGTAACGACCATTCCGAATGGCGCGGAAGGTGAACGGTCATTGGCGGAGTGCGAGAAATACCTTCAAAGGGACGCGTACGGTCTTTCGGAGAAAAACTTTCTTGTGACCCTCGTAGCCAACTTAAGCTGGATCAAAGGCCACCGCGTCTTTCTGGATGCGGCAAGCAGGGTGAAGGCACAAATGCCGGAAGCACGGTTTTGGGTCATCGGGGAAGGACCGCTCCGGAAAGCGTTGGAAGAAAGGGCTTCGGAACTCGGGTTGTCAAAGCATGTCCGGTTTTTCGGGCGGGTGGCCGATTCAAAGTCACTTCTCCGGCTTTCCGATGTTTCCGTCAACACTTCTTTTTCGGAAGGGATGTCCAATACCCTTTTGGAATCGATGGCGCTCGGGATTCCGGTTGTGGCGACCGGCGTGGATGGCAATCTGGAGACGGTGATAGATGAGGAAAGCGGGCTTCTTGTTCCGCCCGGCGATCCGGAGGCACTGGCAGAGACCATTCACCGTCTTGGAAACGATAAGAAACTGAGACAAAGAATCGGAGAGGCGGGCCGGGTCCGAATTAAGACCGTCTTGAGTCTCGACCGAATGATCCGCTCGGTGGAGCAATTGTACGGCACGCTCCTTTCACCGAAAGTGCAGTTTATCTTTTCAAAATTCCCCTGCTATGACGAAACGTTTATTCTACGGGAGATGAGGGAATTGAAAAAGCAGGGGCTTGGTCTTTCCATCCTTTCCCTTAAAAGGGGGAAAGACCCTGTTGTTCACGGCGATGCGACCTTCCTCGTGGAGGAGACTTTTTATCTTCCGTTTCTCTCATGGGGGACTATGGCGGCGACAGTTGGGATGTTTTTCACGAAGCCCCTCCGGTTTGTTTCAACACTCGGTCTTTTGATTGCGAAACAGTGGCGGGATCCCGAGTTTCTCATCAAAAGTATCGCCATTTTTCCGAAGTCGGTCGCCCTGGCCGGGAGTCTTCGAAAAAGGAATATCCGCCATCTTCACGCGGAATGGGCGACACACCCGGCCACGAGTGCCTGGGTCGCCTCCCGGTTTTCCGGGATCCCCTACAGTTTCACGGGGCATGCTCATGATATCTATCTGAAAAAGACCTTTCTTCCGGAGAAATTAGAGGCGGCCTCCTTTGTGACGACCTGTACCCGGGATAACAAGCGTTATCTGGCCGCTTTGAAGCCGGAGATCTCTCCCTCCAAAATACATGTCTGTTACCATGGAGTGGATCTGGAGCGTTTCAGACGGAACGGGAACGCCGTGAACGGAAAAATCCTCCTTCTTTCGGTCGGCTCGCTTCTGGCATGCAAGGGATTTGAGGATTTGATCGAGGCCTGTTTGTATCTGAAAAGGGAAGGGTTCTCTTTTGAATGTCTGGTGATCGGCGGCGGTCCTCAGGAAGCGGCCCTCCGGAGAAAAGTGGCCCGGCTTGACCTGACCGATTCGGTCCGGCTACTCGGATATATGAAGCAAGAAGAGCTGGTCCCTTATTACAAGCGGGCAGACCTTTTTGCCCTGCCGGCCCGGCTGGACCGGCACTGGGGAATTCCGAATGTCCTTTTGGAAGCAATGGCGGCAGAAGTGCCGGTCCTGTGCACCCCCCTTCCTTCCATTCCGGAGTTGATTCAAGATCAGGTGAACGGTCTTTTGGTTCCGGAAAGGGATCCGAAGAAACTCAGCGAGGCGATAAGCCGACTGATCCGGAATGAGTCCCTCCGGAGAAAAATGGGGGAGGCGGCCTTCCGGACCGTCTCGGAGCATTTTGACGCCGTCAAGAACGGCTCAACTCTTCTTCGGCTCTTTGAGGAAAAAATCCGATGAGACGATTTTTGAGGGAACTGATCAGCACCGGACTTTATCTTTTCCTTCGGGAAGATCGGGAAGGAGAACTCCGCGTCTTGACCTATCATCGAGTCAACCGGACTTCACCCAAGGACCGTCTCTCAGTCCATACAGATTCTTTCCGGAAACAGATGCTGTATCTGGCAAGGAAGGGCTACCACACACTGACGGCGGAGGATCTTTCGGAGATTCTCCGGCAAAAAAGACCGATCCCCCGAAGATCTATTCTCATTACCTTTGACGACGGCTATCGCGACAATTTTACGGATGCCTATCCGGTCCTCCGTGAGTTCGGCTTCAAGGCGACGGTTTTTGTGGCGACGGAGCTGGTCGGAAAAACACACGACGGACATCCGATGCTCCGCTGGAATGAAATTCAGGAAATGACCACAGGCGGAATCTCCCTCGGGAGTCATACCGCCCGTCATGTTTATCTGAACGAGGTTTCCCCGGAAACCGGACGCCGGGAACTTGAAGATTCCAAACGACTCCTCGAGACAAAGCTCGGGCAAAACGTTCGCTCCTTCTGTTATCCCTTCGGGGATCTGGATGGGGAGTCGGTCGCTTGGGTGAAGGGGGCAGGATATGATATTGCATTTACAACGCGGCCGGGTCCGGTCCAACAAAGCACGGATCCTTTTTGGGTGAGCCGGACGGAGGTGAGCGGTTTCGACACCCTTTTTGATTTCAGGAAAAAACTGGCCGGCGCCTTTGACTGGCTTCACCGGTTTGTCCAAAGGAAAAAAAAGAGGGAACGGAAAATAGGACCGATCCCGGTTCTTTACGTCATCTGGTCTCTCGGCCTTGGAGGAGCGGAACAGGTGGTGTTGACACTCGCCAAGGGGCTGGACCGGAGGCGCTTCAAGCCGCTCGTCGCCTGTTTAAACGAACCGGGACGCTATGCCGGGGTCCTCGAACGGGAAGGGATTCGCGTTATTTCCCTTCACAAAAAGGGAAAGTTCGATTTTTCGATTATTCCGAAACTCATCCGGCTGATCCGGGAAGAAAAAATTCAGATTGTGCATACGCATCTTTGGGGAGGGAACGTCTGGGGAAGGATCGCGGCCTTCATCGCCCGGGTCCCGGTTTCGATTGCAACCGAACATGGGATTCAGGAATGGCGGGGGGCTCTTCACCGGTTGATCGACCGGGTCCTTGCGAAAGTCTCCAACCGGGTTCTTTTTGTGGCAGAGTCGGTCAAAGAAGATTTTTGCCGGATGACCGGGGTGAGTCCGCAGAAGTGCTTTGTGATTCCAAACGGCGTCGACCTTGAGCGCTTTTCGCCTGCCCAAGATCCAAAAGCCCTCCGAAAAAGACTCGGACTCCCGGCGGAGGGGAAAATCGCCTTGAGCATCGGGAGACTTTCACCGGAGAAGAAATTTGACCTTCTGATTTCTGCCCTTCGGAGCCGTCTTCTTGAGGGCGAGTTGCATCTTGTCATTATCGGAAGCGGCCGGGAAGAGAAAAACCTTTTGGCCTTAAAGGAGAGATTCGGTTTGGATGGGAGAGTACAACTGTTTAGCGAACAGGGGGAGCTCGAGCCGTTTTACGGCGCGGCCGACTGCTTTATCCAATTTTCCTCTCGGGAAGCATTGTCCCTCGCGCTCCTTGAGGCGATGGCATCAGGACTTCCGGTGATTGCTTCGGCGGTGGGAGACCACCCGAAGGTGATCCGGGACGGGGTAGACGGTTTTCTGGTTCCCGCAGGCGATACAGGGGAATTGCTTCGGAAACTACGGATTCTTTTTGAGGACTCTAAAGCGGGAGTCTGGATCGGGCAGAAAGCGCGGGAGACGGTTCGCTTGCGTTATTCGAAAGAGCGGATGATCCGGGAGACGGAAAATCTTTATGAGGAATTGATGCGACATGATTAAGAAAATTTTGATTTTTATTCTGCTTGCGGCGGTCCTTGCAGGGGGTGCGATCGGATGGAAAGTCTATGAAACGCGCCCCTGGCTTCCCGCGCTTCTCCTTCACCAGCTCTTTCAAAAAGAGCCGGCGGGCGAGGCAAAGGGCCCCGTGGACATCATCTTTGTTTTTGCGGACCATTATGAACCGCATCATATCGCGGCGGCCGAGCGGTGGGAGAAGATATACCGCCGGCTGGCAAGCCGTCACCGGGATGCGGACGGGAAGATGCCCCAGCACACCTTTTTCTGGTACTGGTCGGATGAGGGGGACCAGAAGGGCATCGAGTATCTCAAACGGCTTGCGCATCTTTCGTACGACGGCTATGGAGAGGTAGAGCTCCACCTCCATCATGACGATGATACCGAAGAGACGGTGAGAGTGGATTTGGAGCGGCGGATACAACTTTCCCAGAAGACCGGCGCGTTTCTCACGGCAGAGGAAGAGCCAAAGACCGCCTATGCTTTTATTCATGGCATGTGGGCGCTCGACAACTCCCGGGACGGACGTTACTGCGGAGTGAACAAAGAACTGGAGGTCCTTCGGGAAAGCGGTTGTTACGCCGATTTTACCCATTCCTCCTGGGGAACCATGAACCCGAGAATAGCGAATTCCCTCTATTATGCCAAGGATGACTCAAATCCGAAGTCCTATGATAGGGGACGAAAAGTGGAAGTGGGCGGAGAGCCGTGGGGAGATCTTTTGATTTTCATGGGGCCCAGTGTCCTTTCTTTTGAGAACGGCCGATTCTATTACGACCATGGGGATGTGACCCTGGAGGAACTTCCGACTCCCGACCGGATCCGCCGCTGGGTCCGCACAGCCATTCATGTTCAGGGGAGGCCCGAATGGGTTTTTGTGAAGGTCTTCACCCACGGAACCATCGCCCGGGATCATGAAGCGCTTCTCGGGAAGTGGGCAGAGCGGATGTATCAAACCCTCGAGACCCATTATAACGACGGAAAGCGGTACCGGCTCCACTATGCCTCCTCACGGGAGGCCTACAATATCCTGAAGGCGGCGGAGGCGGGACATTCCGGAAATCCGAATGACTTCCGGGATTTTGTGATTGTTCCCTACGCGAACCAGAAAATTCTCGCCTCGATCCCCTATCAGCTTGTGACCTATTCTCCGGAGCGTGTGGAACTGATTCCGGCGGGCGGGGAGGGAAACTTCCGGTTTAAAGAAGGTTCGGTGGAGGAGGTTCAGGGGGACTTCTCGCGAATCGTGATTGTGAATCCCTTTGAGGCGGAGCCGGACCTCCGGTTCGAGGGAGGAGGAACCGCGTGGGTCAAACTCCGGGACCGGACAGAGCCGTTTCAGGTGGTACTGGAAGAAGGAGCGGAAAAGACGGTAAGAGTTGAGGGGAGCCAGCCGTGAAGAAGTGGTTTGGGCTTGTCATTCTTGTTGTGCTTTTGATCGGGTTGGGACTCCGCAGCCCTTTTTTCAAAAAGGGAAAAGAGTTGCCGGAATTCGGGAGGACCGCCGGTGAATTTGTTCTGGGAGACTTTGAGTCTGAAGAGGCGCTGAAGAATTGGGAGGCGAAAGGGGTCTTGGTTTTTCTCACCGAACAATATGCGGTCCGGGGGAGACACTCGGCGAGTCTTAACTATTCGGACGATGGAAATCCGGTCTTTGCCCTGGAACAGTATTTCCGGACGCATGAACAGGCGCGGGACTGGCGGCCGTATGAGGAGCTTCTTTTTACCGTTTTCAATCCCGGCCAGACAAAGGAGCGGATCGGGCTCCAGGTCAAGGACGGCTCATCCCGCCGGTATAAGGAAGATATTGTCATTCCGGCCAATAGCGCCCTCTCCCACCGTCTTCCGATGAAAAAGATCGCCCCCTTTGTCGATTTGAGGGATATCGCCCAGTTGAATTTTTTCCGTTGGGATCCGAAAAAGACGGCCGTCTTTTTCCTGGACGACGTCCGGCTGATCCCGCAACCGCAAGAAGCACCGAAGAAGGAAGGAAAAACGACGGAGGCATTTTCCTTTGACGGCTCCATCCGTCCCACCTCTCCGAATGCGGTGAGCGGACAGCTCTTTCACCGCTATGCGGAAAAATGGGAGGTGACCGAGAACGGAGAAACATTTCTCCGCATTCCCCTCCGCGTGGCGCAGGATCAGTCTTTTCTCTTTGAGGGGACGCCGGTTTCGGGAGGGATCCCTTTTCCTTACGGTCTTCTGAAAGCCACCACGTCCTTTAAATTACGGACTGCGGGGGGGACGGAACTTCCGATTCAAATCCGTCCCCTTGCTTTTTGGGAGGACGGCTCCGTCAAATGGCTCCACGTGAATACCGAAGGGACCGCCAGGGCGGCCGATCAGGGACTTTTTTTCGAGATTCACAAATCCCCGCCGTCAAAGCCCAACGAGACGCCCCTAAAGGTGACGCAGGATTCCGGTCAAATGACCGTCGTGACCGGTCCCCTGAAATTTTCCGTGAATAAGGCGAAGTTTACGCTCCTGGAGGAAGTCTTTCTCGACCGGAACGGCGACGGACAATTTTCGCCGGAGGAAAAGGTTGCCCAGGGAGGGGACCTTTTTATCCGCCATCGGGATGAAATGTTCCGCTCTTCCCTCAGCCGTCATTACACATTGGCGGTGGAGGAGATCGGCCCCCTCCGGGTGACGCTCAAGGCAAGCGGCTGGTTCACCAACGAATCCGGAAGACCCTTTTGCCAGTACGAGGTGCGGATCCAGGCCTTTTCCGGGAAAAGCGACATTCGCCTTTTCCATACATTGATTTACACCGGTTATCCGGCAAACCGCTATCACCACGAATACGAGAATGTCAAACTGCCGGAGAATGAAACGATTGAGGAAATCGGGATCGAACAGTTTATTTCCGAAAAGGGAATCGGACGCTATCAAGTGGGACTCCCGGAGAAGGCATTGACCGGAACATTCCAGAAACCATTGGTTCTTTCGCAACTCAAGGCCGACGGCTTTCAGTTGAATCAGGGTGAAAAGACCCTTCATCAGGGGGAGAAGGCACTCGGGTGGTTGCATGCCGCTTCAGAGTCGTTTGGGGTGACGGTGAACGTCCGCGATTTCTGGCAGCAGTACCCGAAGGAAATTCATCTGGATCCGGCAGGGAAACTCACCGTTTCCCTTTGGCCCCGTTCCGCAGGGGTCTTGAATCTTGAAACAGGGCCGGCCGCCGAGGGTCCTGATGCGGTGGCGCGCGGTTCTGCGTTCGGGCTGGCCAAAACCCATGAATTGACCTTTTCCTACCATCCCGGATGGGTGGATCCGCAGACTCTCCATCCGAAACTTTCGCTTTGGCAGCACCCTCCCCTCCTTCACTCCAGTCCGGAGTGGGTCTATGCCACCTACGCCCTTGGCTCTATCGGTCCCTACTCCCCTTTATTAGAGGAAGAGGAATTGTTGAAACGCCTTTTTGACTGGGCGGCGCGGCAGCCGGAGCGGTTCGGCTGGTATGGGATGCTCGATTACGGAGACACCCTTTTCTGGTACCGGAAAGAGGGCTATGACAAATCTTATCCGGACTGGGGATGGCATCCGGAGGGGCGCTGGGGCTGGTTTAACTGTGAAGGGGTCGGGACCCATACCGGAGCTCTTTTTCAATTCATCCGGACCGGAGATTACCGGTATTTTGCATTCGGCGAGGCCTCCGCCCGGCACATCATGGATGTGGATACGATTCACTATGATACGGTGGCGAACGACCCGCGGCTTCGGGAAAAAATCATCGGGGATCACAGCCGCGTGGGGGCGATGCACCGTCATAATGCCAATCACTGGGGAGGGCGTGCGGACGAGGCCTCCCACACCCATCCTTTCGGATTCCTTCTCTATTATTATCTGACCGGCAACGAACGGGCGCTCGAGGTGGCAAAAGAGGTCGGGAGCTACTTTTTGGGACGGCCGATTACCTATACCCGTCATCCGGACATCGCTCCGCAGCGGGCCATCGCCAATGTCCTTTGGGGGGATGTTCTTCTCTATGAAGCGACGCGAAAGGAACGTTTTAAAAAGGAGGCGGACCATTGGGCGGCTCTCTTTGTGAACGGCCAGAGGGAGGACGGCGGTTGGGGGGAGAATTACAATCCGCAGCTCGGGACGTGGGATCACGAGGCGGGGATGCGTTTCATGATATTTCATACACTGCCTGCGTTGATTGCCTATCACCGTCTGACCGGAAGTCCCGAGGTGGAACAAGCGATCATCAAGGGGACGGAACACCTCATGGCACACGAAGACTATCTCCCTTTTTTTGATTCATTGGCGTACGCCTATGAATTGACCGGAGAGGTTCGGTATCTCGATGAGGCCCGCCGGCGCCTCTCCGAACAGGTTGCCGCGCAGGATAGAAGCGGCGATCCGATGAAGGACGGAATGCTCTTTGAAAAATTCACGTACGATCGTGTCCCTCCTCTTTTGTACAACACCCCTTACCTCTTCGGAGTCAGAAATCCAAAACTCCTTGAGGCGTACCGGAAGGCGATGGCAGAGGAACCGGAAGTTCACCCAAAGACAGGTTACACCCTCTTTTTTGCCTCCCCGTTGGAGCGGGTTTTCCGAGACACACCCGTTTCAAAACTCCAAAGGGCGAATCCGATTCAAATCGCCTTGGCGGTCAACGAATCCGAATCGTATCAAATTGTCCTTGCGGCAGGCGGGGAAGATCTGAAAGGCGTTCGACTTGACGCCGGTCCCCTTATTCATCAAGACGGCATCTCTGTCATCGGACAGAATCAGATCCGTCTTCACCCTGTCGGCTATGTCCCGGTGAAGAAATCGGATCATCTCAAAGAACTGGAAGGGCTGGTGCCGGATCCGCTTTTACCGATGGAGCCCTTTGAGGTCAAGAAGGGAACCCTTCAACCGGTTTGGGTCACTGTCACCGCCCCTCCCGGAACGCTTCCCGGTGAATACGAAGGTTCGCTGACGCTCTCTTCCGAAAATGCTCCCTTCCAAAAGATCGCCCTGCGGGTGCGGGTGTGGGCCTTTGAGCTGCCGAAACAGCCGCATCTTAAGACCGCTTTCGATTTTTACCGGAGCCGGCTCGTTCAGGCATACGAGAGTTTTTTTCCGGAGTGGTGGGAGAAGTGGAAAGGAACTGTCGGGAAACTCGAGGAGCGGTATTTTGAGGCGATGCTCCGATACCGGATTTCACCCGTTCTCAATATTGATCCCGCGCGCCGGGAGGATATCCGGAAGGTCCTTCGCCTCCGGATGCAGGGACTCAATGCGTTCGCCATCGGTCCTTACAGCGGCAGTCACGGAAACAACTGGCCGGATGACCTGACCCAGGTTATTCCACGCTACCGCGAATACGGACGGTTTCTCCGGGATTACGGCCTTTTGGAGGACGCGTATCTTTATACCTATGACGAGCCGAAGGCGGGGACGGAAAAGGTGGCCACCGTCTCCCGGGCCGTCCACGAAGCGGACCCCGGATTAAAGAATCTTGTGGCATTCCATCAGCCCTTCCGTTTCGAGGAGGAGCAGGAATGGTTTCGGGATATCGATATTGTTTGCATCCGGAATGTGATTTTTGACCCGAAAGAGGCGGAGAAGATTCGAAAAGCAGGGAAGGAACTTTGGATTTACTGCTCCGGCCCCTCTTTTCCGTATCCGACCTTTGTGATTGATTATCCGACGATGGCATACCGGATTCTCCCCTGGATGTGCTGGAAATACAATGTCTCCGGCCTTCTCTACTGGTGTGTCAATTTCTGGACGAAGAATCCGTATCTTGACCCGGTGAATACCCAGTGGGAGCAGAACGGAAACGGGTCCCTTTTTTACCCCGGACCGGAAGGGCCGGTCGGCTCGATTCGGCTTGAGATTATCCGGGACGGGATTGAGGATTATGACATGCTGGCGATTCTCTCCGAGCGGCTGAAGGGAGCGAGGTCGGACGGGAGCGTCCTCCCAGCGGTCCTCCGGCAGGCGGAGGATGTCCTGCTTCAGGCGGAGCACCTCACCCCCTCGATGGAGAAATACCCCCAAGATCCGGAAACTCTTCTTTCTTTGCGGGAGAAAATCGCCGAAGCGATTCAATCCCTCGGAGGGAACCGATGAAAAAGGGAAATGTCTTCCTTCCCATTTTGAATTATCATGCGCTGACCGACGGCGGATTTTCTCCCGACGGGATTTACACCCTTTCGAAGGAGGTTTTCCAAAGACAGCTTGACATTCTTGCAAGAAACCGGATGCAGAGCGTTTCACTTGAAGAGGTGTGGCAGTGGCTTCCGGGGAAAAGGGATCTGCCGGAGCGGGCGGTGGTTTTGACTTTTGACGACGGGTGGATAAGCGATTTTTCCGTGGCAGTCCCTCTTTTGAGGCAATACGGATTCCGCGCCGCCTTCTTCGTCAATCCCGGAACACTGGACACCGAAGGTTATCTCACAACAGATGCCCTCAAGGAAATGGGACGTTCCGGCATGGAAATCGGTTCCCACGGATTTGACCATCTCTTCCTGACGACCCTTGCCGATGCGGACCTTGCGGTGCAGGTGGAAACCTCAAAGATTGAACTTGAGATTCTTCTCGGAAAAGAGATCCACTTTTTTTCGATTCCAAGGGGCCGCTACGACGAACGGGTTTTGAAGGCGATCCGGGATGCCGGTTATCGGCTGGCATGCAGTTCCGATGTCGGTTTGAACCGGCAAGACACAGATCCCTTTCGTCTCCGCAGGTGGGCCCTGAAGCGTTCCACCCGCGAGGACGATTTTATCTCCATTGTGGAGGGAAGACCGAAAAAACATCTTTTCGCGGAATATTTTTTCAAAGATGCGGCTTACCGGCTCTTAGGCCATACGGCGTATGAATGGGTTCGGAATAGGCTTCTCAAGGAAAGCATGACATGACCACTCTTTTCTGGTTTTCGGTTTTTATTCTGATTTACATCTACATCGGATATCCGGCTCTTTTGGGCGTTGGGTCCCGGTTTTTCCGGAAGCCGGTCCGGAAGGGGGCCGTTTTCCCGACCGTCTCGGTCCTCCTTTCCGCTTATAACGAGGAAAAGGTTATCCAGCGAAAGATGGAAAATCTCCTCTCCCTCGATTATCCGGATGAAAAGATTGAAATTCTGGCCGGCTCCGACGGCTCGACGGACGAAACACCCTCGATCCTCCGGTCCTACGCGGGGGAACATGTTCATCTGGTCATCCAAACCGAAAGAAAAGGGAAGGCCAAGATGCTGAACGCCCTTTTTCAAAAGGCAAAAGGGGAGATTCTGGTGTTGACGGACGCCCGCCAGCGGATCGACCGGCAGGCGATCCGGAGACTTGTCCGGAATTTCAACGACCCGAAAGTCGGCTGCGCAAGCGGCGAACTGGTCCTCAAAGAAAACGGCAATTCCGTCGGGAAAGGGATCGGCCTTTACTGGAACTACGAGAAATTCATCCGAAAGACCGAGAGCGAAATCGACTCCGTCATCGGGGCGACGGGTGCTTTGTACGCGATCCGGAGGTCCGTCTGGCGTCCGATTCCGGAGGAGACGATTTTGGACGATCTCTATCTTCCGATGCAGGCGGTCTCCCAGGGATTCCGGACCGTCTTCGACGGCGAGGCGCGGGTGTATGACGTGACTTCTCTCACCCCCAGGCAGGAATACGAACGGAAGGTGCGGACGTTGGCGGGGAATTACCAAAGTTTCGTCCAGTTTGCATCTCTTTTTAACCCTTTTCGGAGCCGCGTCGCGCTTCAATTCATCTCGCATAAACTTCTCCGAATCCTGGCGCCCTTTTTCCTGGCGACTCTTTTGGCGGCAAACGGGTTTCTATGGGAGGACCTTTTCTACCGAATTTTCTTCTTCATGCAGTCGGCCTTTTATGCGATGGCGGCAGTTGGGGCGTTTGCGCCGGTGAAGCGGATTCGCTTTTTTGCCGCACCGTATGTCTTTTGCCTGCTGAATTTCTCCGCGCTGGCCGGACTGGTCCGGTATCTTTCGGGAAGACAGCATGTCACCTGGCAGAAAGGGGGTCTTTTGTCGTGAAACTCGCTGCGATCGGAATTCTTTTCCTCTTTGCCTATTTTCCGACGCTCGTTTGGATGGCGGACCGTTGGATGGCGGCCGATTCCTATTACGGGCACGGTTTTCTGATTCCGCTTGTGAGCGCCTACCTTGTTTGGCGCAAGCGGAAGGAAATTGCGCAACTTCCGAAGGAATCTTCAAGCTGGGGGCTTGTTCTCCTTGTCGTCGGGCTTCTCATTCATCTGGCGAGCGCTATGGTCAAGGTCTATTTCACCTCCGGTTTCTCGATCCTGATTTCCGTTTCGGGGCTGGTTCTCTATCTGGGGGGAAAACGGCTGCTCCGGGCGGTCGGGTTTCCGATTTTCATGCTCTTTTTCATGATTCCCTTTCCGCTCGTTGTCATCGGAACGGCGGTCCTCCGGTTGAAACTGTTTGCGGCGATGTGCGCCACCGTGATTCTTCATCTGATCGGGATGCCGGCAGTCCAGCAGGGAAGCACCATCTTTATGCGGAACGCCACCGTTCTGGTGGATGATCCGTGCAGCGGACTCCGTTCGCTCCTTTCGCTTCTGACACTCGGGGTTTTGTTTGCCTATCTGAAGCAGGCCCGACTTTCAAGACGGGTCCTCTTTTTCCTTTCTTCCATCCCGATCGCGATTTTTGCAAATGTCATCCGGATTGTGATGCTGGCCGGGATCGCCGACATTTACGGGGTGGATGTGGCATTGAAATTCTTCCATGACTTCTCCGGTTTTGTGGTATTCGGGCTTGCCCTCGGGGGATTGTCACTCGTCGGGAGAGTTCTTCAATGAAAAAAAACTGGGTTGTGAGCACCATTTTATTCATCATCGTCGGAGCGATCTCTCTCCACTTTTATCAGATTCAACGCGCCACCCACGATACAAGGGATATCCGGAAGATTCCGATGGAACTGGGCGGGTGGCAGGCAAGGAATATCCAAGTGACGGATCGGGAGTATGAGGTGCTTGAGACGCGAAATCTGATTTCCCGCGAATACCGGAATGGAAAGGGAGAGTCGATGAGTCTTTTTGTCATCTATTCCGAGACAAACCGCCGCGTCTGCCATCCGCCGGTCGTCTGCCTGATCGGAAGCGGCGCTACCGTCAACCAAAGCGGCCGCTCATTTCTTTCGTTCCCGGAAAAGGAAATTCCGGTCAACACCCTGATGGTTCAATCCGGAAATCAAAAAAATCTGGTTCTCTATTGGTATATGCTGGATGAATCCTTCACGGAGGATTACTTCACCCAGCAGTTTCGATGGGTCATCCGCCAAGCGATGGGTCACCGGGGAGGAGGTGCGCTCATCCGCGTCGTGACGCCCCTCCATGGAACGGAAGAAGAGACGCTCGAACGGGTAAAGGAATTTATCCAAGAACTCCTTCCGCATCTGACAGAAGAAAAGAAGGTCCGCTCGACCTAATCTTCCGTGTTGTATTTAGGGTCAACATGTCGAATTGCTTAAACAGATTAAATCTGGACTGTCCTGGATAACCCTGGACAAACCCGGACAGTCTCTGAATAGAGGGAAAATTAATGCATAACTTATTTCATTATAAAGAGTTACAGACATGACAAATAGAAAAATATTAATTCCTTTACGGGAGGTTGGCATGGAGATTGCGTATATTCAATAGATGCGGCAGACTTTCTATGCCTTGTTTGGACCAAGATTAAACAAATAAAATGAAGCCATTCAGGAAAACCCAAAGCGCTAGAGGAAGAATTCAACTTACCGTGACTCTCGGAGTAGCACTTCTTGTGCTCGTGGGTCTTGCAACGGTTTGGTGCGTCAACTCCTTTTCAGACACCGGTGCATTCGGAGCACAACACAAGATGCCGGTTCCTGAACCGAGCAGTGCTATTCTTCTTGGCGGAGGCGGCATTTTGGGCGCCATCGTGCGGTTTGCCCGGCGCCGTTTTCAGGAGTTCAAACGGGCTTTCGATCTCTTCTTTGCATCCCTGGGTCTTTTGGTCTCCCTTCCGATTCTGGCGCTCATCGGCCTCTGGATTAAGTGTATCTCAGCCGGGAGCGTTTTCTTCACACAGGAACGGGTCGGAAAGGATGGCGCGCTTTTTACGATTTATAAACTCCGGACGATGCATAACGGTGCGGAGGCCGAAACCGGGCCGGTTTGGGCCCGGGAGAACGACCCGCGCCTGATTCCTTTCGGGAAGTGGATTCGGAGACTTCACCTGGATGAGATTCCGCAGCTTTGGAATGTTCTCCAGGGAGAGATGAGTCTGATCGGACCCAGACCCGAGCGCCCCGAATTTGTCCAAGAGCTCCAAAGAGCCATCCCGGATTACGAAAAGCGTTTAAAGGTGAAGCCGGGGATCACGGGACTCGCGCAGGTCTGGCACAAATATGACGAAACCCTTCAGGATGTCCGGAAGAAGATTAAATACGACCTTCTCTACATCCGAAAGATGTGCCTCTGGGTGGACTTGCGGATTCTGGCGAATACGGTCCTTGTGGTGTTGACCGGAAGGGGGGCACGCTAAATGTCCCGGTACCGTGGCCTGGGGAGTCTGAGTTCAACCGCTTTTAAGGCGCTCATCATTAATACACTCTTTCTCGGCATTGCCCTTGCGGCGGGAAGCGGCCTTTTTTACGTTTATCACGATAAAAATTCGCCGGAGAGTTTTTACAAGAATGAAGGATACACCCTTCTCACGGGCGAAATGACCAAGAAAGACAAAGCCGTTTGGGAGGGGCAGGAAAATATCTTCGGCGCCACAACGTATCTTGCAACCGGTGACAATTTGCGGAACCCGAATTTTGACAATGCGGAGACAAGGGAATTCATCCAACGCCAGGATACCCGGCATGCAACGCAGGTCCCGATTAAGGCGATTCAATTTTTCGGATCCTCAATGACGGTCACCTTCGAAAACGGTTGCGAGGTGACCCGGACATGGGATATCGCCCGGAGCCCCGGGAAGATCTATCCAACTCGTAAAATCACGGAGGAGTGCGATGATGCAAAACGACAGGAACTTCCGCCTTATTCATAATCCATACGTCATTCTGATTGCCGTTACGGCACTCATGTTTGGATGGGCCGTTCAGGCGGAGGCGTCCATCTTTCACCAGATTCCGTTTGAATTCATCTCCTTCTCAGAAGGAGACCTTGATTATTCGGATTCGGCCGATGACAACAACACCGGCTCGACACCTCTCGGGTTTTCCGTCACGCTGGGAGGAGCGACCTACAGCTACTTTGACATGGATTCAAACGGCTATATTCAACTGTTAACCGGGGCGGCACATTCTCCCACCGAATACGGTTACGGCGGAATTGATGATTTGATCGATGAAGATCCGACATCCACCTATCTTCTTTCGGCCTACGATGACCTCTCTTCTTATGATTACGGCTTTTACGGATATAAAGTCTATGGGGACATGGTCATTTTTTACTATGATACCGAGACCTATGACGATGGGGGCTACGAGCTTTTGAATAATTTTGAAGTCATTCTTTACGATGACGGTCGTGTCCAGTGGAACTTCAACTACGCCGATTACGACATTTATGGTTATGATCTCTACTCGGGCCTCTATTTCGGGAACACGGAAACGCGCCATGAGTTATACCGGGAGACGATTCCTCAAAGGGAGTCGTGGATCTACGGACCGCATTCACACGAGGTGATTCCGGAACCGAGCTCTCTGGGACTTTTGGGAATGGGCCTTTTGGGCCTGTGGAAGTATCGTAAGAAGACAGGAAGCAATGAACACCTTGCAAATCTGTCATGAAAAACAAGGAGGAGGTAAGTAGCATGAGTAAACCGAAGTTAGTAGTTTTAGCAGCGGCAGTCCTTCTGCTCTTGAGCGGAGGGAATGCCCTTGCTGTCCCGAGCATCGACGGAACGATCGGTCCCGGGGAATGGAGCGCAGGCCTGATCATCAATTCGTTCGATCCGAACGAAGGCGGGATCCCGGATGATTATGACATCTTCCGGGTCGCGATGATTCAGGAGAATTCCGGCGGGTCGGATGACGGGCTCTATATCCTCATCGACCTTTACGGATCGCCGACTTTCACCTCACTGGATGAGACGTCGCCACCGGCGCCTGTCTCCTACAGGACGGCAATTGATGTCAACCGGGACGGAGATTTCAATGATGCGGTGGATCGCATCTTCGATTTCCGCGCCACCGGATTCACCGTCTTTGACGGAACCGGGACAGCGATTGCCGACACCGGCACAGAGTTCATTTTGGGTCCGGATGTGGTGGAGTTCTTTATTCCGGAAGATATGCTCGGAGGACCTTTCTCGTCCTTCGACACCTTCACGCGTCTGGATAACGGCGGTGAGCCTGCAGACGACCGGGTGCCGGATAGAGGGTTCGACACTACGATTCCGGAGCCGGCCACCATGGCCCTTTTTGGTTCAGGGCTTTTGGGGGCTTTGGGATACGCCAGAAGGAAATCTGCAATGAAGCCGTACCACAAACCTTAAGCAGACGGTTTGTGAGACCCGCCTTTCGTGCATCGAAAGGCGGGGAAAGGACAAATCTGCAGAGATGAAAAATGTAACGCTTCTTCTAATCCCTCTTCTCATACTGTTTCTCTCCGGATGCGAAGGGGCAACAACGGCTGCCTTGACCCTCTTGGGCGCCAGCTCCACTATCGTCGAAGACCTGACCAAGGATGACGGCGGGGTCGGTGGCGGTGGAGGTTCAGGCGATACCGGTGATACCGGAGGCGGCGGCGGAGGGGGAGGCGGCGGGGATGTTCCCCCGACGCTGGCCCACTCGCCGGAGCCGGGCTCTATGCTCCTTTTTGGGAGCGGCCTTTTGGGAGCGGCCCTTTCCCGTTCACGATTCCGAGGGATCCTTAGGAGAAGACGTAAGACAATATCATAAGGTAGATAAAATCTACCTCCTCCTTGTGGCTTGTGTTCCAGAACCCATGGCGCAACTCATCTCGGCTCTGGAAAAAGGATAGAGTGGGAGTAGGAAATAACCTATTCAAAATAAAAGAGTTATAGAAGTGAGGTAGGTGAGTTGCGTTAATGGGGGAACGCAGGAATGGTTTGACAGGGGTAGAGAAATCTACCCCTGTATTTTTTTCTTGACATCTGATGCCCACATCTATAAACTAAACCCATGTCTAAAAAATTAAACACATTAATTGATATCTGGTATGATACAGCAGGACTCATCAAAAAATATCCCCACCTCCTTTTTCCCCTCACCATTGTTGCCTTCCTAGAAGCGCTTTGGCTTGAATTTCTCTATTTCGCCCCTTATACCTTTCTCGGTACCCTTATCCTCCCTCCGATCCGGCGTTTCCTGGGGGAATTGGCCCTCCACTATCCGGTCTATCTTCTGATCCTTCCGAGAATTTTCAATCTGGGACAGATCTTCCTTTATATTCTGATTGGAGGGATTTTGACCGGGGTGACGGTGGTTCTGGCGGAGGGGGCGAATGAGGGGAAGACCCTCTCCTTGCAAGCGGCGTGGAAAAAGATAAGGGGCCGCTGGTTTGCACTGATCCTGGCCGCCCTCTTTCTAACCCTTCTCATCCGTCTGGTCGGCACCCTGCCGATTGCGGCCCTCCGGGCCGGTTTTGCCTTCGCCGGGAGAGGGTGGTTACGGCAGGCGCTCGAATTCCTTACAGGGGCCCTTCCTTATATTCATTTCCTCCTTGGAGTTCTGGCACAGACTTTTATCCTCTTTCTTATTCCCCTTATCGTTCTTGACAACCGGAAGTTTTTCCCGGCGATCGGAAAGGGACTCGTTCTCAGCGGGCAACATCTTCTCCGGGTGTACGCCCTTCTTTTACTTCCCCTCATCTGCTACAGTCCCATCTGGTATCTCAAGGGGAACGTGAATTTTTTGGTCCGGAAGACCCTCTATCCGGAGTCGATCCTCATTCTTTTGGCGATCGGAATTCTGGCGACCATTGTGCTCGACACCTATATTGCGGTCAGCGCCACACTCTTTTTCCTAAGGCATAAGAAATGAAAAAGACCCTTATCTTTTTCGGGGCAATCCTGATTGTTCTCTTCGGGGTTTTGAGTCTCATCAAAACTAAAAATCCCTATGCGGCGGAGAAGCGGTTCTGGAAAGCCCGGAACGCCACCCGGAAAATCCTTTCTAATCCCGAAACAACTCCCCCCGCCCTTTTCCGGGAAAACCGGGAGGAGTACGAGGCGATTATCCGGCAGCATCCTCCCCTGGCAAAGGAATCCCTCTTGGCTATTGCAGGGCTTTTGATTCATGAGAAGGAGTATGACGAGGCCCGGGACCTCCTCGCAGAATCGAAACAAAAGTACGCTGAGGATGCCGAGTTCGGAGCCCGTGCGCAATTTTTAGCCGGCTATTCTTATGAAAAAGAGGGGAATTGGAGAGAAGCGGTACAGGCGTATGAGGCCTTAATGGAAGCCCACATCGGGAACCGGATGGCGTTTCAGATACCGCTCTATATTGCCCGGCAGGATTTGAAGAAGGATACCCAAAGGGGCGCTGAAAGTTATGAAAAGGCGATTGCTTATTACCGACGCTTGAGCCAGGGTCCGAAGGAAAATCCGACAGCGTTCAATGCGTTGAATTACCTCTATTTGGCCTACCATGAACAACAAAAATGGGAGGAGGCGTTGGGGGTGACGGAGGAAATTGTAGTGACCTATCCGAGGGCAATGAGCGATTATGCGCTGGTGATCGAGGGACTCGGCCGAAAACTCAATCAGCCGGAGAAAGCGATTGCGGTGTTTGAATCGTTCATTCAATCCCACCCGGACCACCCGATCGTTCCCCGTTTAAAAGAGCGAATCCAAAAACTTGGAGGGAAGCGCCAAAATGTTCCTTCGTAGATTCCGAAAACCCCCTTCAGCCACCCCGATTCTTCAGTTTCACGCCGCCCTTGAAAAGATGAACAGAGCAGAGTCGATGGAGGCCCTTTGGGACGCGGCTTTCCAGGAAGCGATGCTTTTGACGGACGCCGAGGCGGCGTCCCTTTTTTTGTGGGATGAGGAAAAAGAAGAACTGGTCCTCAAAAGGGGATCCGGCGGCTCCCTCCCCCCTTTACCGGAAATCCGGCGGCGGATGAACGAGGGGATTTTCACCCCTTCCTTGATGGTGATTCCGATTCTTCTTAAAGGGGAACTCAAAGGGCTTTTGAGTCTGACCGACAAAAAATCAGGAAAGCCCTTTACCCGGAGAGACCTGGAATGGACGGCCCTCCTCGGTCACTGTCTGGCATTGACCATGGAAAAAAATAGTCTCGCCGCGGAACTCAAAGGACACCGGGATGCGCTGGAGGAGAGCCGGAAAGGCGCAACACACCTTGAGGAGAAGAAACGGAAACTCGAATCGGAACTCAAAGTGTCCCAGAAGATGGCCTCCATCGGGAAACTGGCGGCCGGCATTGCCCATGAATTGAACAATCCCCTGGACGGAACCCTCCGTTATCTTCATCTTTCTCTGAGTCATTTGAGAGAGGGGGACACGGTTCGGGAGTATCTCCTGGAGGTCAAGCAGGGGCTGGACCGGATGGTGAATATCGTGAAGAACCTCCTTGCCTTTTCCCGGCGTCAGAGCATTCGGGAAAAGCGAGTTGACCTCCATGAGGCATTGAACAATGTCCTTTCAAATCTCATCGACACCTTTTTGCCATTCCGGGTCGATGTCATCAAAGCCTACCATCCCAACCTCCCTCTTCTGGTCGACAAAGGGGTCGATCAGATTTTTACAAATATCATCAAAAACGCCCTGGAAGCGATGCCGAACGGCGGTATTCTGAGGATTGCCACGATGATGAACGAAGATGGAATTACCGTCCGGATTTCGGATACGGGAAGCGGCATTCCGAAAGAACAGAAGCGGTTTATCTTCGAACCTTTCTTCACCACAAAAGAGATTGACAAGGGGTGCGGTTTGGGGCTGTCGATTTGTTACGAACTGATGCAGGCCTACGAAGGGCGGATTGAATTCGAAAGCGAGGAAAAGCGGGGAACGACGTTCCTTCTCCATTTCCCGTTGAAGGTTGTTGCAAGGGAGTCCCAACTGGCCTATGCGCGGTAACGGTCGGATTCTGATTGCCGATGATGAGCCGTTGATCCGGAAATCGCTGTACGAGTCCCTCCGGATGGAGGGGTACGAGGCCGAGATGGCCTCGGACGGGGAAGAGGCGCTTCAGAAAATGGCGCGGATTCCCATCGACCTGGTGATTGCCGACATCAAAATGCCGAAACTGTCCGGGATCGATCTTCTGAAGGAAATCAAGGCAAAATATCCGGACATTCCCGTTCTTTTGATTACGGGGTACGGGACCATCGATCAGGCGGTGGAGGCGATGCGGCTCGGCGCGGCCGATTACATCACCAAGCCGGTCACAGACGGCGAAATTCAAATCGTCATCAAAAAACTTTTCGAACAGAAAAGTCTCATGGATGAAAATATCGCCCTCCGCCACGAGCTTGCCCAGACGGTGCGGGACCGGTTCCACGGCCTCATCGGAAAAGACGAAAAGATGCAGAAGGTCTACCGGCTGATTGAGAACATCTCCCAGACCAAGGCAACGGTTCTCATCCGGGGGGAAAGCGGCACCGGCAAGCGGCTGATCTCCCTTGCCATTCATGCCAATGACCCGGTTCGGAGGGAGAAGCCCTTTGTGGAGGTAAGTTGTGCCGCACTCCCCGAAACCCTGCTGGAAAGCGAACTGTTCGGGCATGTGAAAGGGGCTTTCACCGGGGCGATCCGGGACCGGGTGGGACGGTTTGAACTGGCGCAAGGAGGAACGATCCTCTTGGATGAAATTGACGCCTTCTCACCGGCGCTTCAGGTGAAACTTTTGCGGGTGCTCCAGGAGGGATCCTTTGAGCGGGTCGGGGATACGAAGACCTTGCAGGTGGATGTGCGGGTGATTGCGGCAACCAATCAGGACCTCCATGAACTGATTCTGGAGGGGAGCTTCCGCGAGGATCTTTACTACCGCTTGAATGTCATTGCGATTGACCTTCCGCCCTTGCGGGAGCGGAAGGGGGACATCTCTCTTCTCGTGGACCATTTTCTTGACAAATTTTCCAAGAAAAGCAAGAAACACTTTACCGGCGTTTCGGAGAGATTTCTGAACATCCTTGAAGCGTATCACTGGCCG
The DNA here is from genome assembly GCA_947085655.1 of uncultured Omnitrophica bacterium. Classification (GTDB taxonomy): domain Bacteria; phylum Omnitrophota; class Gorgyraeia; order JACQQV01; family JACQQV01; genus CAMTXH01. Next base: position 54,678 of record CAMTXH010000009.1, read on the forward strand.
GGAAATGTTCGGGAACTGGAGAACGTCATTGAACGGGCCACCATTGTGGCGCAGGGAAATGTTCTGATGGAACAGGACCTGCCGGTTCTCTTCCATCGGACACCCGCGCCCCTCCAGAATAATGCTTCCAGACCTTTGAAAGAGATGCTGGGGGAGCCGGAGAAGGACCTCATCCTGCAGACGCTTCGCGGGTGTCATTGGAACCGGAAGCGCGCGGCGGAACGGCTCGGCGTGAACCGAACCACGCTATACAACAAAATGAAGAAATATCATCTCTTCGGAGAAAAGGGCGAACCGGTAACGCACATCTAACGTTTGACGAATGGATGGGGGTTGGAATGGCCGAGCGCGAGTTTGAAGCGGAGAGCGACAAATTGAGCAATTATATTGATCTCGAACAATGGGCCTTTATCCTGAACCGGTTTTCCGAGGTTTTGGGAGTGGATATCTACACGGTTGACCTGAAGGGAAAAATCATGACCCGGCCCCAGCATGCGCCGAAGGGTTCGAAATTGATTGAGACCCCTTTCCAGCTGGTCCAGCGTCTCCTTCGGAAAAGCGCCGCCGCCAATACGCTTCAAGAAGAAACAGGATCTCTAGGCATTACCCATAGCTTGATTCCGATTCTGGGAGAGGGAACAGAGCCGCTCGCTTACCTGGTGGTGGGGCCGCTTGTGTTAGGGTCCAGGGCCCCCCGGGCGGAATTAGAGCGCTTTGCCAGGAAAGAGGGATGGGATCTTCTTGAATTGGAAGGGGCTTATCAGCAACTGAAACTCTTTTCCTTTGTAGGGATGAAATCGATGCTGGACCTTTTGTCGGAAGTGTGCAACTATCTTGTTCAGCCGTCCCCCTTAAAAGAGAAGGTCGAAGAGGCGTTTTCGCAACTGGACAACTTCTTTGCCACGCTTCTGGATCTTGCCCTTCGGACCACCAAGGCCGATTCCGGATCCGTCATGATTCTTGATCCCCAATCCAAGACGCTTCGGATCCGTGCCGCTCACGGTTTGGATAAAGAAGTGGTTCGAAAGACGGAGATCAAGCTCGGGGAAGGGATTGCCGGTTGGGTGGCCAAAAAGAACCGGTCTCTGCTTCTGGGGCCCGACACAACAGTGGAGCCGGATCTCCAGCAATGTCTGAAACGGCCGAATATAGACTCTTCCATTATCATGCCTCTCTCCCGGCAGGATCAGGTGCTGGGAGTTTTAAATATCAATAGCTATAGCGAAGACAACCGTCTCAGGGCCCAAAGTCTTGATCTTTTGACCCAATTGGCAAAATTGACGATGGTCATGGTTTGAAAATCATCACGGTTTTCGGAAGTTACAGACCGAAACCCGGAACACGGGATTACCGGCTCGCGCAGGAAGTAGGACAACGATTGGCGCGTGCCGGTTTTGTTTTGTGTAACGGCGGTTTTTCCGGGACGATGGAGGCCTCTGCCAAAGGAGCGCGCGAGGCGGGAGGGCGGACGATTGGCATCCTCTTCAAAAAGCCGGGACTTTCCGCCAATCCCTACATTCAGCGGGTTGAAAAGAAGAAAACGCTCCTCGGACGTCTTGAGCGGCTCATTAAGATCGCGGACGGCTACCTGGTCTTAAAAGGGGGGACCGGGACCCTTTTGGAGATCAGTCTCGTTCTTGAATACACCCACAAACAGTTCCTTCCCCCTAAGCCGATGGTCTTTCTCGGCACTGACTGGAAACGGGTTATTGAAACGGTCCGGAGGGAATCGGGCCCTGACCCCCGTTTTCGTTTTACCGCTCCGGCGGTCCGGATGCGGCGGCTGATCCGGTTTGCAAGGACTCCCAAGGAAGCGGTGCGTTTCCTCAAAAATATGGTATAATAATCCCCAATGGGAAAGAAAATCTTTATCGCAGATGACGATACGAACTTTGTCAAGCTCATCACCGTCCTTTTGAAATCGAGGGGCTTTGAGGTGGTGAGCGCCTCGGACGGGGAAGAGAGTCTCCGCCGGATTCCGGAGGAGAAACCGTCCCTGGCCATCGTCGACTTGAGACTTCCGAAAGTGGACGGATGGCACCTTTGCCAGCGGCTCAAGTCCAATCAGGAGACGAAACATATCCCCCTCATCGTCTTAAGCGGACTGGTGGACCGGGAGGGGGAAAAAGATAGGATGGACCAGGGGGATTTCTATTTCTCCAAACCCTTTGAAGCGGAGGAGCTGGTCAACAAGATCCGGGAACTGTTGGGGGAGAAAAAGCCGGATGCGTAGACGCTTTTATCTCCAAACGTATGGTTGCTCCCTCGACTCGCTCTGCGGCCTTCGGCCTCGAGCTCGCTCGGGATCAACCAAAAGCTGCGAAGTAAGGAGTAATTTTTGATGAATAAGAAATTTTATCTTCGCACTTTTGGTTGTCAAATGAATGATTTCGATTCCGAAATTATCGAAGGGATGCTCCGGGAACGCGGGTACGCCCCGACCGAAAAAATGACTTCTGCGGACATCGTTTTTTTTAACACCTGTTCGGTCCGGCAGCATGCAGAGGATCGTGTATTTGGAAAGGTTGGGGACCTCAAACGGATGAAGCGGGAGCGGCCCGACCTTATTATTGGAATTGTGGGATGCATGGCCCAAAATTACAGGGAGGCGATCTTTGACAAACTCCCGCACATCGACTTCATCTCCGGACCCCGGAATATCTATGACATCCCGGAACTGATCGAACGGGTGCAGGGGGAAGGGAGCCGCCTGGCCGCCGTGGACAAAGAGGAACGGCCGCAACTGATGTACCGCCCTGTGGCAAGGGAAGGGAAGATCAAGGCGTGGGTCACCGTGATGGAAGGATGTCACCACAACTGCACCTTTTGCATTGTCCCGACAGTACGGGGGAGTGCTCAGAGCCGCCCCATGGAGATGATTCTTGAAGAGGTGAAGTCATTGGAGGCACAGGGTTGCAAAGAGATTATCTTGATCGGCCAGATTGTGGATGCCTATGGGCGCGATCTTGACCCTCCCACCGATCTCGCTACCCTCCTTGAAAAGGTGCATGAGGTTTCCGGGAGAATCGAGCGGATCCGCTTCACGACCAGCCACCCGGTCTATGCCAATGAAAGACTGTATGACACCATGAAGCGCTTCCCGAAACTCTGCGAGCACCTTCATCTTCCGGTCCAGTCCGGTTCAGACCGGATTCTTTCACACATGCGCCGGGGCTACACGGTAGCGAACTATCTCTCCCGGATCAGGGCATTCCGGGACCGTTTTCCGGCGGGAGCTGTCACGACCGACATTATTGTCGGTTATCCGGGGGAGACGGAGGAGGATTTTGAAAAGACCTTCCGGCTTATGGAAGAGACCGCCTTTGACGACGCCTATGTTTTTAAATTCTCACCCCGACCCGGCACCGATGCAGCCGGATATCCGGATGATGTTCCAAAAGAACGGAAGGAAGCCCGAAATCTCGCTCTTCTCCGGCTTCAGGAGGGAATCAGTCGCGAAAAATGCCGGCGCTTGATCGGCTCCACGGTTGAGGTTCTCGTGGAAGGGACCAGCAAGAAGAACCGCTCTGAATATAAAGGAAGGACCCGGACCGGACGGGAAGCGGTCTTCCGCGCTCCGGAGGCGGAGCCGGGTGATCTGCTTTCGGTCCGGATCCGCGATTTCTTCGGAAAAACCCTCCTCGGCTCCTCCGAATGATTCCCCTCTACTTTGCCGCTTTTTTTCAAAACACCGGCATGACGGTGGTTCTGGTGGGGGTGATTTTCTATGTCACTCACCGCTTCCATGCGAGCTACTTTGAGCTCGGGGCTCTGGCCGGGATCGGGGCGTTTGTCTTTTTTGCCGGAGCCGCCTTAAGCCGGTACTGGAGCCGGCGGTTTTCACCGAAAAGATTGACCCTGATCGGTACGGCCCTTTTTATCCTGGTCGCCTTCAGTTATCCCTTCCTTCCGAATCTTTTTTCCTTTTTTTGGGTCTATCCGCTCGGAAGTGTGGGGCTTTCCCTTTTTTGGCCTTCTCTGGAAAACTGGATTTCGCTCGGGAGCACCCCGTTCGATTTAAAACGACACGTGGGAAACTTTAATCTCTCCTGGAGTCCCGGGCAGATTCTGGCTCCTTTTCTGGCGGGGGTCCTTTTTGAATGGAATCCCTTTTTTCCCTTCTGGTTCGGGGTCCTTTTTTTCATCCCGGTTTTTTTCTTTTTGAGTGTTTCCGCCGTTTCATTGCCTCAAGACAGGAAAGAGGCAACGACCTCTCCCTCGAGAGTGCCGCCGAGCTCTTTTTTGATTGTCTGCTGGCTCTCCAATTTCACTGGATGGTTTATCTCCGCCATCTTCAGAAGTTTTTTTCCAAAATATGGGAGTACGCTCGGCCTGACCCCCACTCATATCGGCAGTCTCCTTTTGATGATCGGGGTAGGGCAGGTTCTTTTTTTCTATCTCCTCAGCCGTCTCGAGGGATGGGAGGAGTCAAGCCGGTTTCTTTTCTTCTGGGAGGGGGTGGCAATCCTTTCGCTCTTGTCGATTGCGTGGATTCGTCTCCCTCTTTTGTGGGTTTTCTCTTTTTTCCTCTTCGGCTGCTTTTCAGGAGTGGCTTATGCGGCGAGTCTTTTGGTCAGTCTAAAGGAAAGAGGGCTCCAAGGCGGGGGGACGAGTTCTCATGAAGCGCTGGTCGGACTCGGGATCTGTCTCGGGCCGATCCTCGGAGGAATTTCCGGGGAGTTTTTCGGCATCCAGGCCCCCTATGTCACCGGAGCGGCTATTTTGACGCTGGTGACGTACTTCCAGGGACGACTGCTTCGACGGGTCGTATGAAAGATGAGATCTTCGGGAAAACCGGCCCTTTGGGTTATCCTCGGCCCGACTTCAAGCGGGAAGAGCGCATTTGCCATCCGGCTTGCCAGGCGGATTGGGGGAGAGATTATCTCTTTTGACGCGATGCAGGTGTATCAAGGCCTTCCCCGTTTGACCCACCAGCCGACCTGCAAGGCCCGAGAGGGCATCCCTCACCACCTGATGGGGTTCCTTCCGGCCAGCCGCTCCTTTACCGCTGCCCAGTTTTCGAAGGAGGCAAAATCGGTCATTCAGACAATTTTGCAAAGGAAAAAAATACCGATTCTGGTCGGGGGGAGCGGATTCTATCTGAAAGCGCTTCTGGAGGGGTATCATGCGCCGGTCAAGGGGAACCTTTCCCTGCGCAACAAATACCGGTCACTCCTTTCGCAGAAGGGAAGCGGCCATCTTTACGAGAGATTACGGATGATTGATCCGCAAAGGGCGAAAGCGATTCATCCGAATGATGCCTACCGGATCATCCGGGCTTTGGAGATTTTTGAACTGACCGGCATCAAACCCTCCGCCTTTAGCGGGGGAGGGGGTCTTTCACAGGCATTTCGCGTCAAGAAAATCGGGCTTCGGTTGCCGCGGGAACGCCTGATTGAGAAAATCAATCGTCGGGTTGAATCGATGATCCGGCAGGGGGCGATCGCAGAAGTCCGGCGGATTCAGGGAAGAAGAATCAGTCCAACTGCAAGGAGAATCATCGGACTTGGGGAACTTTCCAATTATGTGAAGGGGAAACGGACCCTTGAAGAGGCCCTTCTTGAAGTAAAGAAAGCGACGCGCCGGTATGCGAAACGGCAGGAGACATGGTTTCGGAAGGAGAAAAAAGTTCGCTGGCTAGGACCGGATGCCGCCCGCCGATTCTTCCGGTTAACATAAAGAAAGGGTGAAGAAGGCGAAAGAGCCAGACGCCCCTTTTTCGGTTGAGGCGATATCGGAAAAGGAGCCATTCGCGACTCGGGAAGAGGATTTTCCAGAGGACGCGGAGATGATCCAGGGGATGGTCCAGTGGGGGCCAAGCCCGAAACATGAAAGAGGGCCGTTTGAGCGGGAGGGACGGGAGGGGAGTGTGGAAACGCGCTTCCGTTTCCCGGAGGATCTCACAGACGACCCGCAACACACCCCACGATCTGGCGGTCCGGAAGAGGGACTCCCAGGAAAGGGTGTTTCCGAATGTGAAAATCATCCGGTCAATGTCCGCAAACCACCGGTCTCCCTCAAACCGGTGGACAAATCCCAAGTGGATGCAGAGGGCAATCAGGTGATGTTCCGGAGAAAGGGCCCGGAAGGACTTGCCGCAAATCGTGTAAAGCGAAGACGACTCCCATAACGCCTCCTCCTCGATCCGAAGAATTCCCTTCAATCGCTCGAACTGTTCCAGGGACCAGTGAAGCTCCACCGGCGGGTTACCCGGACGGAGAAAAATCCGTTCTCCCCCGAACGCCATTCTTTCCTTGCGGAATTCAGGGTAAAGCTCTTGGTAGCCGAGCTGGGCAAGAACCGAAGCGGCCGGCTCAATATCTTCCTTCCTTAAATAAAGGTCGATATCCCCCATCGGCCGAAGAGCCGGGTCAGGGTAAACCTGGTAAGCAAGAGCCATTCCCTTCAGCACAAGAAAGGGAAGCTTCTTTTCCCAAAAGGCCTCCCGGATTTCAAGCAGCGTCTGTTCAAAGAGCATCTGTCTTGCAACACGGAATTCCAAGTCAGGGAGTCTTTTTTCGTAAACGGTCGCCTTGTGGGGAGAAGCGCGGAAGCCGAAAGTCCTTAAAAGAGCGCTTCCAGCGCGGTTTGTAAAAGGGATGGAAACAGTCAATCCGACGCTTTCTTCTTCCCGGAGGAGGCGAAGGGCATGGGTGAGGAGTTTTGTGGCCACGCCGCATCCCCGGTAACGGGCCCTCACGAATAAACGGGTCATCTCCCACTCGCGGGACGCATCCTCTTTGGGATTCATTTCGAGAAAGCCCACAACCGCTTCGTCAACCCTGGCAAGGAGCCGGACTTTTCGACCCTTTTCAGCAGTTTCGATGGTGGCATCCGGACGGAGAAGAAACCGGTAGATTTTCCGGAAGGGTGCAAAAGACTGAAGAAGAATGAGAAAAGGACGGCCTTTTGCTTTGAAGCGGTCCCAGAGTTTTCTTTTCAAAAAAAGGAAACTCTTTTGCCGGAGGGTGAGTTTCGGAGGTGTTTTTTCCGGTATCCAGGACCGGCCTTTCCGTTCAATCCGGACAATTTTTCCGATGACCTGAGAGAGGGGAGTGGGAGGATCTTCTTGAAGGATGGCATCCCCTTTCGTCCGGATCCAGACCGCCCCGTCCCTTTCCTCAAGGGCGATCAGCCGGTGACAGGCGGCATCATCCTTCTGGTAAAAAGCGATTAACTCACCGCAGGAGAGTGTTTCTCCGGTTTCCGGATCGACCGTCACACGGTCTCCGCTCCGGAGGACAGGGTACATACTAAACCCTTTAATGGCGAGAGAAATCTCCTTGCCCATTGACTCCATCCTATCGCGGCCTTCCGTTTGGGGCAAGGGAAATCAGTAGCGCTCGGTCCGGGACCTTTTGGATTTTTTCTCCTTGTCTGTATCCCCTTGTCGGTCTTTGACGACTTGGGTCTTTTTGTCATCCTTGAAAGCATTGGATCCCTTGAGCGCGCACGTTGTCAGCGTGACGGTCTTAGATCGTTTCAGCGCTTTTAGCTTCTTACTGGATCCTGCCCATCCCTTTTCAGGAGCGATGAGAAGACCTAGAAGGAAAAGACAAGAAAGAAAAACGGTTAAACGAGACTTCATCCCTAGACCCCCCGATGGTTATTGTTCCAAAACCTCAGACTGACTCCCCTCTGTGGCCGCCTCGGTCAGCTTCGGTGTTTTGAAGTGGGATGGCGGCAGCACGATGCGGGAAGCATTTTCCACTCGACCGAGCAGGCGAATCCGCTCCGCCTGCAACTCACTTTCCGGACGAGAAGAAGGGAGCATGGTGCTCCTCTCCAAAAGAGCCGACATGCCCGCAAGCATTACAATCAGTCCAAGAGTAATTAAAAACCAAAGTCCTTTTGATTTCATCTTGTCGTCGCTACTGGTCCAATGGGTTCTAATCTTGAATCATTTTCAAGGATTTGGTCCAGATTGCTCCCTTTGATTTGATCCCATGCCGGGAGGTTATTGACGCCGTTATTGGTCGACGTGAATGATGTAATCGTCGGGAAGTAAGGAGGAGACTGTCCTTCGAGCATCCGCCTGTCATGAATGAAATTCCTTCCGTAGCCGCTCACCTGGCCGTCCGAATTAAAAGTACCGAAGGCCCCGTACCGCTGCGTAATCACACCGCCCAAGATATTGGCGGTTCCCCGGGGGCTCCCCCTGTTATAATCGTCCACGGTGAAGACCCCTTCCGGCGCCATCACCGTTGCGTGGACATGAATATCATCCGGCGCCTCTCTCCGGATCCGGACATTCCCCCGCCAGGAGAGCATCCCGAGGATATTGTTCGCCCCTGCCGCATTCAACCGGGGGGTTGTGGAATAATTTTCGTAGCGCACATGATCGCGGATCTGGAGGTCGTTGGTGCTCGCAACCGTGACCTGGGTTCTGTCCGCTACGGTTCCTTGTAAATTCTGGATTTCTCCGTCCACATACAGAATGCCTCTCGGCGTGCCGGTATAAGTCGTGGCGCTGTTCCCATTGTCAACCTGGGTGGTATCGGTATCGCGGTTCACCGTGATTTCGGTGGTCCTCGTTCCCTGTCGGATACTGTATCTTTGATGGCCGCCCACCACCGAAAGCGAAATATTTCTTGCATCTCCCTGGACGTAAATCCCTCCCTTCAGGACGCCGTCCTGCTGGGGAAGGTAGACACCGCTTGTAAGAGCAGGGATGACTGCCAGATCCGAAAGGCCCAGGGCGGCACGCTGCTGGGTTTGCTGGTCCACGGTGCTCGGAAGGGGAATCTCGGCCGATCCGCGGGAGAAACCGGCGTTAAAGGTCGGGACGTCCAAATCGGCGTTTCTGTCGGCATCCAGGTAAGCGTAGGAGCCGCCGCGGTTATAGAAGCGGGCCGTCTGTTCTAGTTGACTGACCTTGTCTGTAAAGGAGCCGCTGGGGTTATTCGCAAAACTGAACCGGTCGTTGGAATGGACCGGTCCGTAAAAGTTGGTCCGGTTGGTAAACCAGACGATGGAGCCGCTCGGGGCAAGGTGAGTGTCCGTAAAGAGGGCGTACCGGGCAAAGTTATCCCGCCGGACAACAATGTTGAAGGTCCCTGACGCCTGGACGTACTGGTCCGTATCGCTCAGATTGGCATTCCCCGCCGAGGAGATTTGAAAACGGTAGGGAAACGTCATGACCTCTGGCGGATCTTCAGCCGGAACTCCATTTGAGAAAATCTCAATCAATGCGGTGTAGCTTCCAGTTCCTGCATCCGGCCGCTGGATGACAAGCGTAGCCCGCTCCTCGCCGAGGGTCTCAACAGTGAAGCGGGTATCCGCATTCCCCTGATAGGCGAAGTCGCGCATCAATTCCAACGACCCCCTTGGAGTGAGATAGGCGCGGAGGGTGTTGATATTGACGACCGCCTGTAAATTGTCACTGATATTTCCGATGGTCCTTTCGCGCAGCTCCGCAAGCGCCGTATTTTTTCCGCCTTCGGCCAGATAAAAGGCCTGGTTTCTGGCAAGGTCAATCTCGGCAAGCTTTCTTTCGGTCAGGATACGGGTAAAGAGGGCCTGACCGGCGGTGAAAAGGATCGCAAAGGTCATGAAGGAAAGAATCAGAACCGATCCCCGCTCCCTTTTGCGTGGTTTTCGTTTTTGAAAGTGACTCATTTTCGATTTCATCAGTTTCTCACCGTAATATTGGTCTGTAGCACGTTCTGCGCCTGCCGCGTCGAAAGAGACGTTTTTCGGGCCGTAATGGAGACGGTAATCACATTCGCATTCGAAGGAAGCGTTCCAAAAACGATGCTGTTGATGTCATTGGCGATGATCCGGGTTTCACCCGTCGTGATATTCAACCGGGTGAGCTGCCCGTTTTCGTTCACACGATAGACGATCCGGTCTCCCCACGTGATATTGTTTCCGACGATGTTCTGCGGAATTTGAAACCGGATCTCCGTTCCTTCGTTCAGAATCTCGATGGGATCGGGCGGTCCCCCGTCCGCAGGATCTCTCCAACTGGACCGGCTGACATCATAAGCGATTTGGTTCAACGCCTTCCTGGCATCTTGAAGAGTGGCGATGTTTGCCTCGGTATCCTGCCAGACACTCCGACCCAACGACAGAAGTCCCATGACCGATCCAATCAAAAGGAGCCCTAGGGTCGAAGTCACCAACATCTCAACCAGTGTCATTCCTCTGATCCGTTTCAGTCTTCCTCTCATGAACTCTCCTGCGTCAAATAGGTGACAATTTGAACGGCGCCCGTTAGAAGATTGTCCCCATCCAAATCCTCTCCGGTATCGAGGACGCCGTCTCGGTCCGCATCTTCCCCGAAAAGCCGTCCCCTCTCCAGCCATGAGACATCGATCCGGACACCCACCGCCGCGGCATTCGAAGTGTCAAATGTAATCACACCCATTCCGGTCAGCCCGGTGGGGGTGAAGGTGTTTCCCTGAACGCCTCCCGCTCCATAATCAAGGGTTAGGGTTGCATAGTTACTCTCCCGCATCTCTTCCAGTTTGGCCTGGGCGCTCTGGAGCGCCAGAGTATGCCCAAGACTGTACTGGCTCAAGACAAGGGAGTTGTGATAGACCAAAAGGGCTCCCAAGATGGAGATCAACAGGATCCCCGATGCGATGACAAATTCAAGAAGGGTAAAACCGCGCTCTCCCTTTCTGGTTAGATCCTTTTTTGGACCCATAAATTTGACCCAATAAAAAAACTGTTTTACCAGACTGCCTGGTAAAACAGTTTTTCTGATTTCGGCGGTCTGGCGACCCTGTCTTTTACCAGGGTCCATGACTTTGCGTCCCCGGATTACTCCGGGTTTGCCCCCCTCGAAAACTCTTCGAAGGGCCCTATTTAGGGTTTATCGAATCCACACTTAAAGTATACCATAGAAAGGGGAGACCTGTCTGAATTCTTTAATTTATAATTAGTTGAAAATAAAAGAGTTATGAAAAATATCATTTTTTCCCTGACCCACCGGGAAATCGGTTAAAATAGAAGGGACATGGAGAAAGCCCTTCTCGTCACCTGTAAGATCGGCAAAGGGGGTTGGGAACTCGAGGATACGGCCCAGGAACTCCGGTCCCTGGCCACCTCCACCGACGCCCTGGTTTCCGATGAGGTCCTCTGTACCCGCCCCGTACCGACACCCGATTTTTTTATCGGGAAGGGGAAGGTGGAGGAGATTGCAAACCAGTGCCGGGAAAAAGGGGCGGAGGTGGTGATTTTCGGAAACGATTTAACCGCGACCCAACAGCGGAATCTGGAAGAGCAGTTATCGCGAAAGGTCATCGATCGGACCCAGTTGATTCTTGATATTTTTGCGAAGCGTGCCAAGTCAACCGAAGGGAAGGTTCAGGTAGAACTGGCCCAACTCCTCTATCTTCTCCCGCGCCTTTCAGGGAAAGGAACACTCCTTTCCCGGCTCGGAGGCGGAATCGGGACCCGAGGTCCCGGGGAACAAAAACTCGAAGTGGACCGGCGACGGATTCGTCAGCGGATCGCGAGACTCAGGGAAGAGCTGGAATCACTCCGGTACCGGCGCACCACCGTCCGGAAAAAACGGTTGGACCTTCCGGTTTCCACCATCGCGATTATCGGCTACACCAACGTCGGGAAAAGCTCCCTATTTAACCGGCTGACCCAATCCCATGAAATTTCGGAGGAACGTCTTTTCAGCACCCTGGATCCGGTAGCCCGGAAATGTGTCCTCGCGAATCACCAGCGGGTCATTTTTCTCGATACGGTCGGTTTTCTGCACGATCTGCCGCACCATCTGATTGAAAGTTTTCAGGCGACCCTGGAGGAGGTGACCGAAGCGGAGATTTTACTTCATCTGTTGGATGTCACTCACCCCCGAGTGAAGGAGCAGGCGGAGGCGGTCTATCAGGTCTTGCATGACTTGGGTGTCCGGGATAAACCGGTTCTCACCTGTTTGAATAAAATCGACGGCAGGGTGGCCCCCTATCGGCTGAAACGTCTTCAGAGGGATTATCCCGATAGCATCCCCCTTTCCGCCCGGACAGGCGAGGGGGTGGAGCTCCTCTTGGAGCGGATTATGAAAACGCTTCAGGGGCATTTGACAAAAATCCTTGTTTTTCTTCCCCATGACAAAATGGGATATTTGGAACTTATTTATTCACAAGGGATTGTGACGAAGAGAGAAGACAGGGCGGAGGGGGTCTATCTCGAGGCAGAGATTCCGACCAAGATCCGGGATATGCTTAAGGAAGTCAAGGTGACGATTTCTACTTGACAAAGGAGCACTTCCCCGTTACACTTAAGTTTTAGCACTCTATTCATACGAGTGCTAAAAATGAAGGAGTTGTTGGAGGAAGAAATGCATTCCCATTCCGATGATTATGAAATAAGGCGGAGACAGGTTCTTTTGACCGTCATCGAGACATTCATCGAGACCGCCCTTCCGGTTGGGTCAAGGGCGGTCACCCAAATGACCGGCTTGAGACTCAGTCCGGCCACGATCCGGAATGTCATGGCGGAGCTGGAGCAGGAAGGGTATCTGACCCACCCACACACCTCTGCCGGTCGGATTCCGACGGCAAAAGGGTACCGGTTTTATGTGGATGAACTGGTCACCTCCGAACGCTTGACCGAGTTACAAGAACAGCAAATCGAAGAGGCCTTCCGGCAGAGTGAGATGGTGGAGAAGGCATTGGGACGGGTAGCCAGGGTTCTTGGGGAGATCACACGACAGGTCGGCGTGGTCCTCTGCCCTCAAACGGGAAGGAGTCTTTTAAAGCGGATTGAACTGATCCCGATGAGAGGAAAAGAGGTCCTGGTGGTTTTGGTGACCGACGCCGGTGCGGTTGAAAATGCGATTGTGCTGTTGGAAGAAGAGGCGGGGAAAGGAGAACTGGCCCGAATCGCCCATTTTTTGAACACGGAACTGATTGATCAGAGTCTTTCGGAGATTCATGAAAACCTTTATCGCCGACTCCTCGACGAAAGAAGCTCGTTCTTCTATGTTTGCAAGCGGGCGAGGGAAATTCTTGAAAAAAGCGCACTGATGGCGGATGAGGGGGAGCTTCTCCTGGACGGGACCCGGAACATCCTGGAGCATCCGGAATTTCAGCGCTTTGACCAGTTCAAACCGGTCCTCTCCCTCCTCGAGGAAAAAAAAGAGCTTCTCCGAATTTTAAAGCGGGATGCCGAATCGGAAGGGTTACATATCTACATCGGCGAGGAAGGGGGCCTTGAAAATTTCCGCGGATGTACCCTGATCACGTCAAGTTACCGGATCGGTAATCGGCGCGGCGGGACTTTAGGGGTCATCGGCCCGACCCGACTTCCTTACCGGCGGGTGATCGCCGCCGTGAATCACGTCGCCTCCCGGATTTCAAAATGGATGGAAATGTTCGAGTGAGAAAGACCCAGTTGAGCAGCGAAGAGCTTGAGGTGTTGAAAGAAAAGGCGGCCCGGGCGGATGCCCTTTGGGACCAGTATCTCCGTCTGCAGGCGGAATTCGAGAATACCCGGAAACGGTTTCTGAAGGAAAAGGAGGAGTATGTCCTTTTTGCACACGGCGCCCTTGTCCAGGAACTCCTTCCGATTTATGACCACTTTCTGATTGCGCTTTCGAATCTTCAGAACGCCTCTGAAACAGGGAATCACGGGGCCGTACTTCAGGGAATCCGGATGATTCAGAGTGAGCTCTGGGAACTGTTGGACCGAAACGGCCTTTCAAGGATTGAGACGGTCGGAAAACCGTTCAATCCAGACCAGCATGAAGCGGTTGAAACCGTGGAGGATGAAGCAAAGCCCGAGGGGACTGTGGCGGCGGAGATTCGCCCCGGCTATCTCCTTCACGGGAAACTCCTGAGGCCGGCTTCGGTTAAAGTAACGACAAAAAAAAAGATGGATGAAAACCAAAATGCTTAGAAGGAGGTTTTAAATGGCAAAGGTTATCGGCATCGATTTAGGAACATCCAATTCGGCAGCGGCCGTGATGGAACGGGGTCGCCCCGTGATTATCCCGAGCGCGGAAGGGTCCACTCTCGGCGGGAAGGCATTTCCATCCTACGTGGCATTTACCAAGGACGGCCAGCGTCTCATCGGTGAACCGGCGCGCCGGCAGGCAAGCGTCAATCCCGACGGAACAATCCTCGCAGCCAAACGGAAGATGGGAACCGACCACCACTTCAGGGTCTTCGGAAAGGAATATACCCCCCAGCAGATTTCAGCGTTCATTCTCCAAAAGATCAAGCAGGATGCGGAGGCCTATCTCGGCGACAAAGTGGAGGAGGCGGTGATTACCTGTCCCGCCTACTTCGACGATAACCAGCGGACCGCAACGAAAGATGCGGGTGAGATTGCGGGATTCAAGGTCCTCCGGATCATCAACGAGCCGACCGCCGCCTGCCTTGCCTACGGCCTTGAGAAGGCGGGGAAGGAACAAAAAATCATGGTCTTTGATCTCGGGGGCGGGACGCTCGATGTCACGATCCTTGAGATGTGGCCGGAAGGAGGATTCGAGGTGAAGGCGACGAGCGGCGACACGCAGCTCGGCGGAACCGATATGGATAATATCCTGATTAACCACATCACCGGCCAGTTCAAGAGGGAGACCGGCATTGACCTGAAGAACGACTCGATGGCGATGCAGCGGATCCGGGAGGCGGCGGAGAAGGCGAAGATCGAACTCTCCAGCACCCTGACGACCGACATCAACCTTCCTTTTATCACCGCGGACAACACCGGCCCCAAACATCTGACCATGGATATCAGCCGGGCAAAGCTCGAGGAGTTGGTGAGTCCGATCGTGGAACGTTGCCGGGCCCCCCTGGAGCGGGCGCTATCGGATGCCCATTTTTCGCCGAATGATATCCACAAGGTCATCATGGTCGGAGGGCCGACCCGGATGCCGATCGTCCAGAAATTCGTGGAGGATTATGTCGGCAAAAAGATCGAACGGGGAGTCGACCCGATGGAATGCGTTGCCTTGGGCGCGGCCATCCAGGCGGCGATCATCAAAGGGGATGTCAAAGAGGTTCTCCTTCTGGATGTAACCCCTCTTTCTCTCGGGATCGAGACGTTGGGCGGGGTGATGACCCGTTTGATTGAACGGAATACGACGATTCCGACGAAAAAAAGCCAGATTTTTTCCACCGCGGCGGACAACCAGACGGCGGTGACGATTCGCGTTCTTCAGGGGGAGCGGGAGATGGCCGATGGGAACGTGGAACTCGGCCGGTTCGACCTGGTCGGGATTCCGCCGGCGCCGCGGGGCATCCCGCAGATTGAAGTCACCTTTGACATCGATGCAAACGGGATTGTGCATGTGCATGCAAAGGACCTTGGCACCGGCAAGGAACAGTCGATCCGAATCACCGCGCCGAAGAAACTTTCCAAGGAAGAAATCGAGAGGATGATGAAGGATGCGGAGAAATTCGCCGATCTCGATAAAAAGCGGAAGGAAGAAGTCGAAACCCGGAATCAGGCGGACACCCTTGTCTACAGCACCGAAAAAGCGCTGAAAGATGTCGGCGACAAAGTGGACGCCTCCGAAAAAGAGAAGGTTCAGAAGAAAATCGATGAATTGAAAGAGGCGCTGAAGGGGAACGATACGGCCAAAATTAAGCAGGGGACCGAGGAATTGGCCCAGGCCTCCCACAAAGTGGCGGAAATCCTCTACCGGGAGGCGGCCCAGAAAACACAGGCCCAAAGTACCGGAACAAAAGAGGAACCGGGAAGAAGCGGACCGCGCGAGGAAAAGAAAGAGGACGTGGTGGATGCCGAATACAAGGTGGAGGATGAAGGAAAAAAATAGGGACTGTCCCTAAGAGTAAATCCTTATTTACTGTCCCCCAAACGCTTCTTTGAATCGCATGCAAGTGGGACTGTCCCTAAGGTGTTGGGCGGCTCACAGGACCACTCGCCATCCGCTAGTTGAGTCTTGTGTCACCGGAATAAAAGCAAGTAAGTAAGGAATTTTCTGCCGAGAGGTGATGCGAGGAGGGTATGAAACGTGAAACGCGATGAAATTGTAAAAAAATTGAAAGCGAAACGAAGCAGATTGGCGACAAAGTTCAAGGTGAAGTCGCTGTCGCTTTTTGGATCTGCCGCCCGCGACAAGATGCGGCGTAACAGTGATGTAGATTTTGTTGTGGAGTTTAAGGGGCCCACGACGTTCGATCGATACATGGATCTGAAATTTTTCTTGGAAGACCTGCTCGGCCGGCCGGTGGATCTTGTGACGCGCAAAGGGATTCGCCCCGAGATTGCGCCGTACATTGAACGAGAATTGCTTCATGTCGCGTGAGTATCGTTTTTTTCTTGAAGATATGCTCAAGGGTTGTGAGAAAATCATTGCCTATACTCACGGTTTGACGCGGGGAAGAGTTTCTAAAAGACGAAAAAATATTTGATGCAGTGATGCGTAACTTTGAGATTATCGGAGAAGCATCCAAACATATCCCGGAGAAGGTTCGTCAACAGCACTCAAAGGTGGATTGGCGCAGGATCGCCGGCCTTCGGGATGTGGCGATTCATGAGTACTTCGGTGTCGATATCGAAATGATTTGGAATATTGTGACGCGGGAAGTGCCAACGCTCTTAGGCCAACTCAAGCGCATTCTTGATAAATGATTCTGAGGCACCCAAACGCTTCTCATAAACATAAGGATAAAAAGTCTGCAGGATGTTCGCTATGTAAACCTTGGAAACATGGATGGGATAGAAAACACAAGAAACACCAAAAGATACAACAGATAATGAGTGAAACAGTAAAGGACTCCGGGGCTGCAAACGAGGGAAAATAACCTGTGTCATGCGGATTGTGCGATACATGTTGAATACTTGTGTAAAGTGGATTGTGTAATGTGTAAGAAAAATTGTGTAACGTTGACTGTGTAATGTGTAAGCAGGGTTACATTACACGTTACATATTAAACATTACACAAATATAATCAGGTAATGATGACTACCAAACGGGATTACTACGAGATTCTGGGGGTGGCGAAGGGGGCGAGTGCCGAGGAGACTAAGAAGGCGGGAATTCGAGGACAGCGGTGAAGGCACAGTCCGTTTTTCATCTTATCTCTGAGTCGACGCATCAAGCGGGCGTATCGTGCATTTTAATCGGAGGATTTGCCGTTAACCATTACAAGGTGACGCGGCAGACAGCCGATGTCGATTTCCTGATCACGAAAGAAGATTTTAACAAGATAACGAATGTTTTAGAAAAAGCGGGATATAAGCAAATCCTGCTTCAAG
>CAMTXH010000010.1:0-164428 GCA_947085655.1 uncultured Omnitrophica bacterium
GAGGAATCGGCGATTTCCCTCGTCTCCAATGAAAAATCCGGAGACTCGGGATTAATTCGCACAGCAACTTATGTTCGCTTCGCTCCATAAGTTGCGTGCTCATTGAACAAGCGCTCTCCCAGCTGAGCTACAGCCCCCTAGAAATTAAACCAATCGATTCCAATGTGTTCCAGAAATCGATGGGTTCTGGTTTTGACCCCGGCACATCCGGAAAAGGTGAATGCAAGAACCAGAGTCCATACCAGAAGACGTCTCATTTTTCTTCTTGCCGCCTTTCCTTGACGTAATGACTTCCCTGGAGAGACTTGGCGTATTTCTTCAATTCCGCACCGATCTCCCCCACCTCTGCCACATGACGGATGAGTCGGTTCTCGGATGTCACCACACCGATCGAAACGGTAATCAGGGGAATTTCGCTGATTTTTCCCTGGCGGTCCAGTCCTCGAATAAAGCCGGCCTCCCGGTCTTCCTTATTATAAAACGAAGGGGCGATCTGATCAAAGTCGAAGATGATTTGCCGGCAAAGCGCATCCACCCGGTCGGGGGTGGTAATCAAAACGAAATCGTCCCCCCCTTCGTGCCCGATGAAATCATCCGGGTTCCCCTTTTCCTGGATGGACTGAATCAGGATCCGGGCCGTCTCGCTGATGACATCATCTCCGCGGGAGAACCCGTATTTGTCATTCAACACCTTGAATTTGTCCAGATCGACATAGCAGACAGCATAGGGGTTTTTCTGGTCGATCCGGCTTTGGATCTCGCCGGCGATGGAGATGTTCCCGGGAAGCTTGGTGAGGGGATTGGCATCCAAGGCACTCTTGGTCCGCCGGAGAATCATCCGGACGCGGGCAAGGAGTTCATCCGGCTCAAAGGGTTTGACCAGGTAATCGTCCACCCCTGCCTCGATCCCCCGAATCTTATCCTGAATTTCCCCCTTCCCGGTGAGCATAATGATCGGGATGTGTCTTAAGAGAATATCCTTCCGGAGTTTGATGCTGACTTCGGAACCGGTCAGCTTCGGCATCACAAAATCAAGAAGAATCAGGTGGGGTTTTTCTGACTTGACCGCCGAAAGGGCCGCTTCTCCGTCTGCGGCTTCGATCACCTCGTATCCATCCCCCTCCAGGGTAATCCGGAGAACATCCCGGATATCCGGATCATCGTCCGCAATCAGGATCTTGAGCCGTTCACTCATGAGGCTTGACTTGTTGATTTGAGGGTCAGGGGAATTGAAAAACTGAAGGTGCTTCCTTCGCCCAGTTTGCTCTTCACCCAGATTTTTCCGCCGTGGGCGTTGATGATCCGCTTGGCGAGAGAAAGGCCGAGGCCGCTTCCTTTGATATTCTGGCGGACCGCGTTGTCGCAACGGTAGAATTCCTCGAAAAGATGCTGAAGATCCCGGGTCTCGATTCCGATGCCGGTGTCCGCGATATCGAACTGAACCGATTCCTTCTGCGGGGTAATCTCCACCGTGACATGTCCGCCGGAAGGGGTGAACTTCACCGCATTGGTGAGAAGATTCAGAAGGACCCGCTCCATCTTCTCCCGGTCGGCCCGGAGTTCAACCGGTTTTTCAGGGACGTGAACGTCAAGGGTGATTTTCTTCTCGCGGATCTGGGGCTGGAGAAGATCCACCGGACCTTCCACAAGCGCTTTGGCCTCCACCGGCTGAAAGTCCATGGGGGCCCGGCCCGACTCAATCCGGGAGATGTCCAGAAGGTCGTTCACCAGTTGGGTCAGGGTATTGGTCTGCTCGTTGATCCGCTTGAGCCGCTGCTTCTGGTCGTCGCTGATCGCGCCGAGCTTCCCTTCGCTCAAAAGACTCGCGTATCCTTTAATGGAGGTGAGGGGGGTCCGGAGTTCATGGGAGACATTGGAAACAAAGTCGGACTTGGCTTTGTTCAGCCGCTTGAGTTCCTCATTGGCCCGGCCCAGTTCCAGGGTCGCCTCCTTGACCTTCCGCTCCAGTTCCCGGTGGGACTGCCAGAGCTGTTCGTTCAAAATGGTATTTTCAATCGCCTGACTCATTTGGTCCGCCAGAATGGCGACCATCTCCCGGTCCGCTTCCGTCACAAAGTCGTAGGGAGTCCCCTTCCCGACAAAGATGAAGCCGGCCGGCTTTTCCTTCACAACGATCGGCACCAAGACGAAATTGGGTGTATGAAAAATCTCGGAAAATTTTTTCGAATAGGAATTGACCTGGTCTTTCTGATTCACGGAAAGGGACTTTCCGGACTGGAGAAATTCCTGAAGGGAGCGGTCCCCCCGGAGATGCTCCTGGATGATTTGGACCTCCTTTTCCGAATAACCGACCCGTGCCTGGGAGCCGACCCGCTGCATCCCCTCCTCAAAAAGGGTGATGAGACTCCTTTCAAAACCGAGTTTCGTGATAATGGAGGCGCTGATAAAACTGAAGGAATTCTCAACGTTCCGGGCGCGGTTCAGCCGCTGCCCCAACTCGTGGAGAAGCGTCAATCCCTGAATCCGTTTATCCAGCTCCTCCTGCGCTTTCCGGAGCTCCAAATCGGTCCGAACAATCAGTCCGGTCTGCTTATCCAGTTCTTCGTAGGCCCGTTTGAGCTCGTTGTATTTGGCCCTTTGGTCCCGGTCCATGAGGATGAGGGAAATGAAGAAAACCAAAACGAGGATAAGGATGAAACCGAAAAGGGACTGGGCCCAGAAGGTCTCCGCGACAAAGAGATTGGAAAGGACCACCATGGAAAGGATGATCATCAAAATCAGTTTTTGCAGCATTATTCCCCCAAGGCCAAGAGGACGAGGGAGGTGTTCAGAAACACCGACTGTCCCAGCCGGTCCTCCCCCCCCAACGGGAATTTCTCTCCATAATCATAGCATCCTGCGATCGGAATGTCCCCTCCGAAATGCCGGTGCAGAATTTCAAGTTCCCCCGCCGAATCCCTCCCGAGCACCTTCTTCCGGGAGGCGGAGGCAAAGACAAAGACCATCCGAACCGTCCTGCCGGCAAGTCCGGAAAGCGCCGCTTCGCACGCCTTTCGCGTCGCCTCTAAAAGCGAATCCTTGGTCCCAATCATCAGACGGATATCCACCCCTTTCGGAATCTCCGCGCTGCAGATAAGGGAACCCTCCGGCCCGACCCAGAGGGGCTGCCGGAGGATCGGTTCCTCCCCTCCCAATGAAAGACCCAAGGGATAAAACAGCGAATGCCGCGCCAACGGTTCCCCGCCGTGATAAAAACCGGCCCCGAAATAATCCTCATAAATGGAAACAGCCGGCTTTCCGTCCAGTTCCTCCAAGATATTCCCGACAACCCGCGTCGCCCGCCTCGATTTTCCGAGAGGAAGCCATCCGTGCCGGGAGCCGATCCCGAATGCGAGATTCCCGAAGAAAAGGGAGCCGGCCACCGCATCCTCAAGGACCTGATTCTCATAATACTGATAACTCCGTTCAAAATGGAAGTTGTCTGCCCCGGAGGCGCCGACAATCGGAAAGCTTGTTCCGAGAACCTCCTGCATACCGAGGATGGCATGATCATTTTTCCCGGAAAGACCGTCTGAAAAGGCGAGAAAAAAACGTCCTTTCTCCTTGAGGTCGCGGCAGGCATGCCAGGCCGCCTCCTGCCCCGCCTTCCGGGGATCCTTCCGGAGTCCCTGTCCGAGCCCTGTCCGGATCCGGAAGGCATCCGAGACGAGGGTGACCACCGCCACGTCCTCCTCCATCGATGCACCGGTAATTTGAAAAGCGCCGCTGCATCCGACGAGGGGGGCGTCCCCCGTGATACCCCGGACACCCTGCAGCACCTGTTTTTGATCAATCCGGGAGGATGAAAAGAGCACCACCAGATCGGGCTTCTTTTTCCCGAGGCGCTTCATCGCCTCCTGGGCCGCTCTTTCACCCAACTGCAGGGGATGAAATCCCCTTCCGCTTCCGACGCCGACCCATATCATTTTTCCCCCCTAGGGCGCGCCCCGGAAAGATCGGGACGTCAGGACCTGTTCCCTCTGCACCGTCTGCCCCCCGACATTCGCCCGGAGAGTTGTCCGGATGATGTTCCGGCTCTGAAGCGTCTGGTCCGTCGTCTGAACCACGGTGAATCCGGTCGCATTATTCAAGACACCGGTGCCGACGGTCTGCGAGACCCAGGTCGTTCCCGGAGGAACAATCATATAGTCCCGGACAATGGCGGTGCCCGACCGCTGGTATCGGATCCGGTCGTCATTCGCCGGGTTCGGAGGAAAATCATTGTTGTCATCCAGCCGGAGTTCCACCCGATCCCCCGTCACCCCGAAACCGACCGCAACCCCCCCAAGATAAACCTGAACCGCAGTCGCCGAAAAAGTATCCTTTGATAAAAAAGCGAGTGCCGTTTCAATCTCCTGTGCAACCCGCTGATTCGCCGTGGTCCGTCGGTAGAGAGCGTCGGTAAGGGCGGAGAGGTGCACCAGACTCATTCCCACGAGCGGAATGAGAAGAACCACTAAGAGAAGTTCGATCAGCGTCACCCCTTTTTGCAAACCGATCCACCTCCTACTGCGCCGGCTCATTCCAGTTCACCGTCACCGTCACCCGTTTAAGGTCCGCTTGGCCGTCGGCGTTCAAATCGACATCCCAGACTCTGTAGGTTCTGTTCCCCCCACGGGCATCCCGAAATGGCCCGGCGGGAAGGGTGTGACAATGCCCCTGGCTACCCGAATTCAAAGGCGCCAGCGCATAGCGTCCGGGCGACCCTCCCCCGCAATTCGGGCCAGGGTCATCCCCTGAAATATGGTATTGGGAGTCCGTACTGCTTTGGGTCACATAATTTTTCAAAAGTTCAAGGGTTTGGACCCCGAAAGCATACGCTTCCTGCCGGTTACTCCTGTGCCCGGTCAGGCGGGTAGCGCTTGCCATCAGCACATAGGCGGAGGCGGCGCTGAAGACAATGACAACGGTCGCCACAAGAATTTCGGTCATGGTGAATCCATTTTGATTCAAGAAATTTTTCTTCATCATGTTTAGTTCGGAATCCAGTTCCAACTGCCGCTCCAACTGTAAGGAGTGGCTCCGCCCGTATGCGTCAGAACGATGGTTGCGTTGTTATACCTCCCCCCGTTTCGTGTGGCGGTAATCGTAAACGTTAGTCCGGAGACACCCACCGTATAGTTGAAAGCCCGGAGTTCATTCCCCCCTGTATTCGGGCACTGTAGGTAGCCCTCCGTCAAAAGATTAGAAGTGCACGGAAAGGTGAGGGTCGCCGGGACTCCCCAATCGAGCGCGTACGCCTGCTCGGCCGCATGAATCATCCGGACAAGCGCAACGGCATGATGGCCCCTTGTCTTCTCATACGCATTGATATAGGTAACCGCCGCAAAACTTCCGATGATGGAGACAATCACCACCGCCACCAAGAGTTCCGCAAGCGTAAAGGCGTTCCGTTTGGACTGCATGGGCCTCCCCGCCTCCAAAACAAAAAGTGCAGACCGCCGCCCTCCTCAAGGGGCAGACGCTCTGCACTTTCTGCTAGATGAGCGACGTTTTCAGAAAAACTTAAACGATCAAACGACGGCGCAAAAACCTGTTATTGAAAAGCGCTTGTGGTTCCGGCGTTGTCAACCGTCAACGTGCGACAACCGGCACACTTCGCCGGAATCGCTTGAGCCGTAGCGGTGAAATTGGTGCCGCTACCCGGCATGATGTAGGTGTACCTGCCGGCGGGAATGTCCACGTCCAAGTTCGTGAGAGTCGATGTAAAACCGGTTCCTGGAAACTCCGCATAATACCGGAATTGGGCACCACGGATTGCCTGGAGGTTTGTCCAACCTTCCGACTCTCTTGCGCGTGCAACCGTTCGAAGATACTGGGGAAGCGCAAGTCCTGCCAGGACGGCCAAAATGACCACGACGATTAACAGTTCCAAAAGTGTAAATCCCTTCTTTCGCAGGCCTTTCATGACTTGAGATCCCTCCTAAAAGGTGAATTTTTACCAATTGGAAAATTTACAACTTTTTTACACACTTCTTTTTTCAAACTTTAGAATACCATAAAAAAAGTCCCTTGTCAATGGGTGCTTTTGAGAAAATCAACACCCGCCGCAAGGGCCACCCGTACCCCGGACCCCATCCTGATCCAGGCAGAGGGTCTGACACCCGCCGCAGGTACCCCGCGGGAGTGCTTTCGCGGTGAACTGCTGCGCAGTACCCCCCGCAGCGACACAGTAGTTAAATAAAGAGACCGGAAGACCTTGGGGATCATCCATATCGAGCCGCGTAAAGGCCGCTGCACCCGTGGTAAAGACTTCGTTATGCTCCATGTAATAACGGAGCTCCGAAGACCGGATCGCGGTCAAAAAAGCCCATCCCTCCGCTTCCCGCGATCGGGCCACACTCCGGGTATATCGGGGAAGGGCGATACCGGTCAGGACCGCAAGAATCACTGCGACGACGAGAAGTTCAATGAGTGTAAACCCCGTTATCAGTCGAAGATTTGTAGCGGGGTAAATCCTCTTCATCTTTTCACTCCTCATTTAAAGTATACCACATGCTACAGTCCCCGTTCGGCAATCTGGGAGATGCTGAAAATCGGAAGGTACATGGAAATCACCAAAAGCCCGACTAAAAATCCCATCATGAGTATCGCCATCGGCTCAATCAAGGTCACCAGGCGCGTCGTCTTGATTTCCACCTCATTCTCATAAAATTTTCCGACCTTCTCAAGCATGTTCCCAAGTTCTCCGATCTCCTCCCCGATCCGGACCATCTGGACCACCACCGGGTCAAACACCTCCCCCTGGGAAAGGGGGACGGCAATCGGTTTCCCCTCCCGTACCTCAAGCCGGACATTCTCCAAAATTTTCGCCACGACCTTGTTTCCGGCGCTTTTTCCGATAATCTCGAGGGAATAGAGAATCGGTACGCCGCTTTTAATCAGGGTGCCGAGCCCCCGGGCAAAATTCGCGACAGCAATCTTCCGGAAAAGATCCCCCACGACCGGAAGGGAAAGCTTCGTCCGGTCCCAGACCCACTTTCCCTGTTCGGTTTGAAGGATGGCCCGGACCATGAAAATAACGAGCCCCGCCCCTCCCAAAAAAATTAAGAATTTCTCCCGGAAAAGATTGCTTAAGAAAACCACCGTCCGTGTGAGGACGGGAAGTTCAACACCAAAACTCTGGAAGAGTTGGTCGAAAATCGGGACTATCTTAACCAGAAAACCGATGACCACCAAGACCGAAACCCCCACCAGGACAAGGGGATACACCATCGCAGAAGTGACCTTCGCCCGAAGCGCGCCGGTGCTCTCCAGATAAGAAGCGAGCTGCTCCAGGGATTGTGAAAGATGTCCTCCCGCTTCCCCCATCCGGACAAGGTTCACCCAGAACTCCGAAAAAATTTTGGGATGCCTGGCGATGGCGGCATGGAAGGTCTTCCCGCCGCGGATATCCTCCTGAATCTCCGAAAGGGCCTTCCGGAGCCGGCGGGAATTCACCTGCTGAATGATGATTTCAAGACTTCTAAGAAGCGTCACCCCGGCGGCAACAAGGGTTGCCAGTTGCCTCGCCATGAGAATCATGTCACTATGGCGCACACCGGTGTGAAACCGCTGTCTTAATTTTTTCTTTTGCTGAAAGACCCTTGGTTCGAGGACTTCGGCGATCTGGGTCACCAAAAGTCCCGATTCCTGAAGGAAGGAGAGAATCTCCTCTTGGTTCTGGCCCTCTTTAACGCCCCGTTTGATCCGTCCGTCTTTTTCGCGGGCGGTGTAGGAATAAAGTGGCATGGCTATTCATTCTCAAGGGTGATCCGCATCGTCTCTTCCACCGTCGTCACTCCCTCTTTCACCTTTTTGATGCCGCTTTCAAAGAGGGTCAGCATCCCTTTCTTCCGTGCAAGAGTCCTGATTTCGCTCAAGGGGGGGTTCTTGTGGATGAAACTCCGAAGCTCGTCGTCCATCAAAAGGACTTCAAAGATCCCGATCCGGCCGCGGTAACCGGTGTGGTTGCATTTCTCGCATCCCCGGGCGGCGTAGAGGAGTTGTTCCTCCTCGACTGAAAGCTGGGAGATCAGTTGGGGCGACGGTTCATACGCCTCCCGGCAGTGGGCACAGAGGCGCCTCACCAGCCGCTGGGCCGCAACCAGGTTGAGCGAGGAAATAACCAGATACGGCTCCACGCCGATGTCAATCAGTCGTCCGATCGCCCCGACCGTATCGTTTGTGTGAAGCGTGCTTAACACGAGATGCCCTGTCAGAGAGGCCCGGATACAGATCTGTGCCGTTTCCAGATCCCGAACCTCCCCGACCATCAACACGTCGGGATCCTGCCTTAAGAAAGCCCGGAGTCCGTTGGCAAACGTGAGCCCAATGGAGGAACGGGCCTGAACCTGGTTGATCCCCTCCAGATGGTATTCCACCGGATCTTCAATGGTGACAATGTTCTTGTGGGGAGATTTGATCTCATTCAGGACGGCGTAGAGGGTGGTGGTCTTACCGCTTCCGGTCGGGCCTGTGAGAAAAATAAGACCGTACGGATTCTTGATGGCGGTCCGGAATTTCTCCAGATCCTGCGGTTCAAAACCGATCTGGTTCAGGTCGAGAGGAATGGAGATCTTGTCCAGAATTCGCATCACCACCTTCTCTCCGTAAACGGTCGGGATGATGGAGACTCGGATGTCAATCATCCGGTCTTTCATCCGGACGGTAAATCCCCCGTCCTGCGGCAGTCGCTTCTCGGCGATATCGAGCCGCGCGAGGATTTTAATCCTTGAGACGAGAGGAAGGATGAGATGGGAGGAAGGGGGTGAAATTTCATAAAGGATTCCGTCGACCCGGTAGCGGATGCTGATCCGGCTTTCAAAGGGCTCGATATGGATGTCGCTGGCCCGATCCTCAATCGCCTGCTTGATAATCAGGTCCACCAGTTTGACGACCGGGACGTCTTCCGCCTCTTGAACAATCCGGTCGAGACTGAGCTGACCCTCTTCCTCCCGGCCTCGGAATTCGATTGCTTCCTCGGTTTCCTCCGCTTCGTAGGAACTCTCGATGGCTTCCCCGAGGAAATCCCGCTTGCCATAAAAGGCGTCGAGGGCGTTCATGACATCGGAGCGGGTCGCCACGATCGGATTGATTTCACAACCGGTCATCCGCTTGAGATTATCCATGACAATGAGATCCAGGGGATCCGAAAAAGCGACGGTGAGGGAATTAAAATTTTTGGAAAGGGGAATGAGGTTATACCGGCGGGAGAAATCTTCCGGGACCAATTCTTCCAATCCCTGGTCCGCCTGTGGTTGCAAAAGTCCCCGCGACAGCGACGCGAAGGGAATCCCGAGCTGTTTCCCGAGGGCGAGGGCAATGTCCTTTTCATCCGCCAGTTTCAGGCGGGTCAGGACCTCCCCGATCCGGCCCCCTTCGGCCTTCTGGACCTGAATCGCTTTTTGAAGTTGTTCCTCGGAAATGATGCCGTCCCGGAGGAGAATCTCTCCGAGTTTGAGCGGTGACTTCATCATAACGGTCACGCCCCTTTAAGGCGTCTGTGAGTATTGATCGAGGAGTCGTTCGATCTCTTTTTCTTTTGAGTAGGGGGGGATCTGTTCCCGGGTTTCGTCGGGGACGGTGACGGTGACCGGCAGAGGGGCGGTGGGAGTTGTGACAAAAGGAAGCTCAGAGGTCTGGATGATATGAGGTGTCACAAAAACAAGAAGTTCGCGGTCCAATTGGGATTCGTTTTTACTCCGGAACATAAGCCCCAGAATCGGGATATTGCCGAGAACAGGGACCTTCCGGTAGGTGTCCTCCGAATCGGTCGAAACCAGTCCCCCGATCACCACCGTTTCACCGTCACGGACCATCACGGTCGTCTGAGCGCTTCGCTGCTGGGGATCAACAAACTTGTCTGAAAAAAACTTAGAATCTTCGGCCCGCACCACCGATGGCTCCAGCGCCATGGTAACGAACTGATCATCGTTGATTTGCGGAACCACCCGCAGGGAAATACCGGTGCTCCGCCGCTCCGCCTGCTCCGTTGTCTGTGAACCGATCCCCTGAACCGCTGTCTGGACCGTGAGACTCGCCATCGCCGTATCCGCTGTGACATTGATCACCGCCCCTTCGTTGTCCAGCGTCATAATGCGGGGTCTGGAGAGAACTTTGGTATGGGTATCCTTTTTAAGAAGTCCCAGGATCATATCCAGGTCATTGAATGAAATCGACCCCACTGTGAAAGTCCGGGTGCCCGCTTCATCGATATCTTTGAACGGGAACTTGGTGGAACGCTTCGCACCGTCAAACGAAAAAACTTGTCCCGTTGAGCTATTGCCCCATTTCACACCCAGATTATTCAGGGCATCCACGGATGTCTCCAGGATTTCCGCTTCGATCATGACCTGCGAGGTGGGGCGGTCCAGTTTAGCGATCACCTCCTCAAAAAATTTGAACCGGCTGGGCAGGTCTTTGATGATGACGCTGTTGGTCCTCGGATCCGTGACAAGACTACCCCGGTCGGAGAGAATACTTTCCAAAACAATGTCAATTCCCCTTTCGACCAGTCCTCCGCCTGTTGTCCCGCCTCCGATCCCTCCGGTAAATCCTCCGAGTCCTCCTGTCACCGGGGCCGACGTCGCACCTCCGCCTCCTGTGGCGGTCGTCCCCGAACCGGCCGGCTTGATCCCGGAGGGGGTGATAGCGGCGCCGTAGGTCGTGGTGGCGGCGGCAATTTCAAGGGGAGCGTCCGAGACCCGCGCATACTTGAGACGATAGACCTTCATCAGCAAATCTTCATCTTCTCCCTTGACCACCGGACGGACGATGAAGATGTCACTCCCCGGAACCTGAAGATACTCCAGATTGTTCACCGACATGATGTTGTCCAGGGCATCCTGAACGGTGACATGATCCAGGTAAAGAGTGAGGGTGCGGTCTTGGATTTCCTCCGAAGCGACAAAGTTCAGACCGGCCTGTTGTGAGAAAATCTTCAAAACATCCTTGATATTGGCATCTTTCAGATCCATGGAGATGCGCGGCCCTTCTTCACCCCCTTTGAGGGGAAGGGCTCCCGTCACCGCCCATGCGGAAGAGACGACACAGAAAGCAAGGGATAAAACAAGGGCCAGACCCCGTTTCACGGCGCCTCCCCCTCCGGTAAAAGCGTAAAAATCTTTCCCCGATATAGAAGTTTGATTCCTTTCTTGGAGATGTCGAGAATTTCGACGCCGTCCGGCAAGAGATCCCCTTTCGCGACAACCCGCCCGTCTATGATGGCCTGGGGGTTGTCCTCCCCCCAGACAATCCCTTGAACAGAGAGGGCCGGGAGTTTGATGGCTTCGGAAACGATGCTGGCCTCCTGAACCGCCCGCGGCAAAAGGGGATTCAGGGTGGGGTCACGGTAAAGATGGCCTTCGTAAATGACAGGCCCCTTTTCTTGAATCGCCTCTGCCATCATCCCTGTTGTTGAAAAAAAAACCATTCCCCCCGTTAATCCCGGAACCAGTAAAAGGAGATAGACCCAGCGATTCATCCTGTTAATGTGAGTATACCAAAATTTGCCCTGATTGTCAACGGAAATCATGATCTGGAGAGAAGTTATGGAACTGAAAAGACACTCAAGACAACGTCGCATCGAAGGGGCGGACCCTCCTCTTCCTTCCGGTAGGTGGTAAAGAAAAGCCGGTCAATCTTCATAAGGGTTTCCGTATTCTCGACCTCTGCCATAAAGGCCCCCAGTTGATGATAGGTACTGCTAAAAGCGACGGCGATCGGAAACTTCCTGTAGCCCTTGCTCGGAAAATCCTCCTTTTTTTGGGGAACCATGGCGGTGATGTGGACCGGGGCCTCCCCCGCCATCTCCCGCACGCGGTTGAGAAGCGTAATCTCTTCCTTTCCCCTTGGAAACCAACGTTTCTCGTATGAAGCGACCTTCTTTTCGTAAACCGTCAATTCGTCGTACAGGAGCTGTTTTTTTCGTTCCGTCTGCTGCAATTCCTCGAGCGCTCTTAAGGTGCTCATCTTGGGTGCATAAACGAGTTGATAGCCGAGCAACACGCTAATCACAAGGATCACCAGCGTTAAGACAGAAATATTTTTTTCCATCGGTTACTGATCCCCCGTGAGCAAAATTTCGAAAAAGGTGACGGGGACGTCTTCAAAGGTATCCCGCTTCACCGATAAAAGTTTTACCTCCTCGAATCCCTCAAAAAATGCCTCGTTTTGCTGGATGGCCGTTAAAAATTGACTTGGAATCTTTAACTCCTCCTCCTTGTCGGGAACATAGGCAAGCCCTTTCAAAATCACCCGGCGGGTGAATTCCTCTTTTTCCATCAGGATTTCGTTATCGGAGATATCCTCCGCCTGAAAACTGGTAATCCATGCCCCCTCCGGCAGAACATTCCCCAGCTGAGTCAATTTTTTCGTCCAGAAGACCCGTCTCTCAAAAAGCCCTTCATAAAGCTGGGCTTTTTTCTTGACGGCCTCTTTTTTCCGCTCCAACTCCTCTTTGGAAAGAAGCGAAAGCATCGTCTGCTTTGATTTCTCCTTTTCCAGAGCCTTCCTTTGAATTTCTACACTACGAGAAAGAATCAAAAAGAGGCAGATCAGGGCCGTGACGGCCCCGAGTCCCTCCAGGAAAGCAATCTTGAAAAGCCGCGCATGACGCATCGGGACCGCCGTTTTCTTCGGAAGGAGCTCAATTTCCCCTCCTGCCAACGTCAGCCCTCTCAGTCCAAGGCCGATGGTTCTGGCAAGCCGGAGCGGCACTTTCTCCTCCCCGATGACCAAACGGGAAAGATCCGCCAGCTGGACCGGCAGATTCAATTCCCGGGAAAAGAGCTCAGCCACCTCGGAACCGAGACCTTCTCCGAAAAGAAGGACCCGGCTCACCGATTCGCCGGGAAACTGGTTCTGGTAATAGCGGAGGGTCAACCGGGCCTCCCCCAAAATTTTCTCAAGCACCGGAGAATGAACAGCCCCTTCTCCCGAAGGAACCAATCCCCGCGCGGCGTTGATTTCGACATCCAACGTCATCCGGCGAACAAGGTACGGCAATCCTCCCTTCAAGAGGATAATGTTTCCAGTAGCGCCATCCACGTCCACCACACACAGACACCTTTCCCTCCGGAGGGTCGGATCTAACGCATGAAGAAGTCGCATGAAACTGAACGGAAGGGCTTCAAGATGGGAGGGTTGGAGGCCCGCCTTGGTGAGAAGGGCCATTTGCCGCGCGACAATTTCTTTCTTCGCCGCGACAAAGACAACGTTCATCTTCCCTTTGTCCTGCCTGTCTTCCATGACGGAGAAATCGGAGATCAGTTCCTCCAGAGGAAAAGGGATATATTTGCGCGCTTCAAAAGGGATCGCCTGATCCCATTCCTTTCTGGGGAGGCGCGGCATCTGGAGGTAGCGGACGATCACCTCTTCCTCCGACAGGATGCTCACCACTTTCTTCGTCCGGAGTCCGCTTTCCCGGTACGCCTTCCGAACCGCCAAAAGAATCTGCTCGTGAGCGGTCAGGGCCTTCTCTCCGGAAGGAGTCCCCGGCGCGCCTGGCGGAGTCGCTTCCTCCCCCGCGATTTGGGCGGCAATGGGAACAGAGACAAAATTCACCAGACGCGGCCCCCGAAGCGTCCGCCGTATTTCGACAAGGTCCACAAATTCCTTCCCGATGAAAAGTCCGACATTCCGGAATTTGAGCCTTTCGGCCTGTTTTTTAAGAAACTCCTGAAGGTCGAGTTCCAAAGAAGGCCATCGGATATTCATCGTTGTTAATACTCCTGAACTGTAACGGAAATCGGGTTCACCCCGTTGGCATTGATCGGAGAAACCACCACCTGCACCGGCAAAGCCGGCGACGGCGCTGCGCATGGAGTCGGTCCTGCTCCCGTCTCCGGATTCAAACAGTAACTTGTCGACGATGCGATACCCCTATCGATCACACCGGTCCGGAGACGCGCCATCGCATCCACCATTCCCGACTCCGCCAGATAAACCATCCGGCTCCTCTGGGCGCGCTTCCGCATCAAGGTGTGGCGCTGGGCGGTAATCCAGTAAAGCCCCGCCACAAGAGCCAGGATCACCATCGTAATCGAAAAAGCCATCACCAACGCCACCCCCCGGCCCTCTCCCCGGGATGGAATCCGCCTCATCTCACTTCCTTCCGGATCCAGGCCAGATACGCTGGGTCTCCGTCCGCTATCGGAAGAATGATGATTTCCGGCAGGGTATAAGGATGGTGTTGCTTCAAGAATGTCCGAACCTTTTCCCGTTTGCGAAACTCGGTCTTGATGAAAAGGAGGAATTCTTTCGCTCTTTCCTCCTTCCCCGCCCAGCGAAAAAACGATGTCACATTCGGTAACAGATTGCAGCAGGCGGCAAACCGCTTCCGGATGAGTCCCTTGGCCGCCGTCTCGGCGCTCTTCCGATTCGGAAAGGTCGAAAGAATCACACAAAAGGGATTCTTGGCCATCGGCGCTATAACGTCGCTCACTCCTTCCGAAGAAACGAGACCTGATAGTTTGACCCGTCTGAACGGAGACTCACATGACCTTCCCGGGCCAGCCACCCCAGACTCATCAAAATGACGTCTCGGGGTTTGTCAAGATGCTCCACCAAAGTCGAAAGGGTTGATTCGCCGTGTTGGTCCAAATAGTGCCAGATATCCCCGGCGGCAATCCCGAGTTCAGTAATCATCGCGTTTTTTCCTCTCGTTAAGACTATGACAGTACGGACACCGTGAAAACTCTTCCCCGAGAGAATCCACATAGGGGGTTGCACAAATCGAACAACGCCAGAAATAGCGTTCGGTAAAAGAAAAATGCTTGAACGGCCGGAACCATTCGAAAAAAAGCCAGACCAAAAAAATTCCGAAAAGGGAGATGCCGGCGTAAAGGCCGACCGCGGTTGAGAAGGCCATCCGGATCATTTTTCCTCCCTTGGGGTCTGGAAAGGAAATTGAAGGGCCACCTTTCCCCACTCGTCCTCGGGTGTATTTTTCGGATTGAATTGCCAGCGCCGCAGATACCGCATGGCAATCGTGTCGAGCGTCGGATCGCCGGCAGAGGTGACTTTTTCAACCCCCACCACTTTTCCCCTCGGCGAAACCCAAAACCGGAACTCCAGACTCGAGCCGGTCTGCTGGAGATCGGCCCACTTCGGAAGGACCGGAAGGGGCGGACGATAGTAAAGGATACGGGAACTGGCAGGCCCTTCCAAAGGAAACGAGCCGATCTCCCCTTCCTCAGTTTTCTCTGAAAGGGAAACCGGATTTTTCTTCTCCAATCCCAAAAACTCGCCCGGA
Organism: uncultured Omnitrophica bacterium; assembly: GCA_947085655.1. Taxonomy (GTDB): domain Bacteria; phylum Omnitrophota; class Gorgyraeia; order JACQQV01; family JACQQV01; genus CAMTXH01. The sequence goes on from CAMTXH010000010.1 coordinate 15,236, forward strand.
CCCTGCCAGGGACGCTCCGATTCCGGAAGACTGATTTCAAAAGAAAAGGGGGTGCGGGGAGGAAATTCTTCAGCGGCCGAACGGCTGACCGGCTGATGAAACCATCCGGAGGGGCTCCGCGGCGGCGGGAGCGGCGTCACATGAACCTCAAAATGGGGTTCGTCCTGAAAAGAACCGATAAAAGCGACATCGGCAAATCGCGGATATTGAACGCGGGCCGGAAGACTGACGATCTGGACGGAAGAAATCCAGAAGACGTGCCAGATCACTGACAGCACAAAAGCCGTTCCGAGCCGCATGCTCACTCCCCCCGGATGGTAGCCACGTTTACCTTGGTTAACCCCACATCCCGGCAGAGATCCCAAATCTCCACCACCTTCCCCAGAGAGGCCTTCCGGTCGGCCCGAATCAGAAGGGGAATATTCTCCTTCGCCCCCTTCTCGAGCCGAACGGCCAGATCCTCCAGCGTGACGGCGTTTTCATTGAAGAGGATGAGATCTTCCTCTGTCACGGTCACCACAAGACTTTTCTCATGGACAATTTCGCTCGTCACCGCTTTGGGAAGGTTGATCCGGATGCCGGGCTGAATGATAAAACTTGACGTCAACATGAAAAAGAGAAGGAGATTGAAGACACAGTCAATGAGGGGTGTCATCTCAAACTCGGCTTTGACCACATGAGGAGTGGCGAATTTAAACTTCATCGGCTTCCCGCTTCTGCCCCAGAAGGTTCACCAGTTCCGTCGCACTCCGTTCCATATCGAGGATAAACCGGTTGACCCAGCTCATCAACCAGTTGTACGCCACAAGAGCCGGAATCGCAACGCACAGACCGAATACCGTCGTGAGAAGCGCCTCCCAGATCCCCGCCGCAAGATCCCCCGGATTGACCGGCCCGAAATTCGCCGCTTTTTCTTCGATCACCTGAAAGGCGCTGACCATGCCGGTCACCGTCCCGAGCAATCCAAGGAGGGGGCTGACGTGCGCCACGGTGGCCAATACGTTCATATACCGCTGAAGCCGCGGGACCTCGAAGAGACCGGCATCTTCGATGGCATCCCGTATCTCCTGACGGGGACGATCATGTTTCAAAAGGCCAGCCCGGAGGATGTGGGCGATCGGTCCCGGCGCTTCCTCGCACTTGTCAATCGCCTCCACCACGCGGTTCCGTCTCATGAGTCCCGAAATCTGTTCCATGAAATGTTCGGTATCCACGCGGGCGCGCCGGAGGTGGTAAATCCGGTCCAGCACCACCGCCAAAGCAATAACGGAACAAAAAAGAATCGGGTACATCACCGGGCCGCCCCGCTGAAAGAGTTCCCATAATCCCCCGCGTAAAATGATCTGCCACATGGTCGTTTCGTCTCCGATATCTTAGGGCGTTTTTTGTGTCGTCAATATCTGTTCCTGAATCCACTGAAGCCGCTCGCGGGCAACCTTCGCTTCCTCGAGACGATGCCATCCGGCCAGCTTCTCGTATGTCTCGACCGCTTCTTTCCACCTGCCCTGTTTTTCGAAGAGGGCCCCTCCCTTCAGATAGGAACGCATCACCCAATAGGTGCTTTTGGGATAGAGGGCGGCGATCCGGAGAAACTCCTCCAAAGCACTCTCAAATTCCCCCAGCGCCTCGTAGCATTCCCCGATTTCAAACTGAATCTGGGCATTCGGTTCGTACGCATCCCCGGTTTTCGCTCTTTTGAAATAGGCAATCGCCTCCGCGTATTGGCCCTTCTCTTTCAAAAGATCCGCAATCCGCCTCGCCGCCTGCTTTTCGAATTCGGAATCGGGGAATTGAACAAGGACCTGTTCGAGAAGTTCCCTCGTCTGGCTCTCCTTCCCGGACGAAAGCAGAAGTTCCCCTTTTTGAAGGAGCGCTTCCCCTCTCAGGGAACTCCCCGGATACTGGGTAACCAATTGGTCCAGAAGTTCAACGGCCTTCCCCGGGTTTTTTTCCGAGACGATTTCGCTCCATCGCAAAAGGGCCTCATCCGCCAGGGGATGTTTGGGGAATGACTCCACCAGCTGCTTGAGGTATTTTTCGGAACGGGAAGTCTGTTTCTGCCGCTCGTAATATTCGGCAAACCAAAAATGAATGTCGGGGGCAATGTCAGAGTCGGGATATTTGGATAGATATTCCTGGAAACTGGAGACCGCTTCTTTCCGCTTTCCCATCTGGTAAAAGCACCATCCCATTTCGTAGCGGGCCATCGCGGCAAAACGGTCGGGTCCTTTTTCTGCAATTTCCTGAAAAATGGCGAGTGCGGCCGCATAGTCCTTCAGGTTGTAAAGACAACTTCCCATCTGAAAGCGGCTTGAAAAACGGAGCTCTTCCGTCGGCTCCGAGGCAACCGCTTCTTCGAAGGCCTTCTTGGCCGAGGTGAAATCTCCGAGGTAAAAATGGGTGAGCCCCAAATCGTAATAGGCCTGACCCCGGTAGCGGCTTGTGGCATAGGTCGAGAGAAAATTTTGGTATGCCCGGATGGCGGTTGAATAGTCCTTTGCCCTCAGATGGCAAAGGGCAATCTGGTGCGCCGCATAATCGGCCTGAAGGGCAAAGGGAAACTCGTTTAACACGCGTTGGTATTGTTCGATCGCCTGACCCCACGCCTTCTGATCCTGATAAAGATCCCCGATCCGGAGGATGGCCTGTACCCGAAGAGGGACCTCCGATGCCCGTTGGGCCACCCACTGAAATTCCGAAATCGCTTCTTCGGTCTCCCCCTGCCGGAGGTAGGCCCAACCGAGATTGTAATGGGCTTGCACAGCTGTCTCGGCCGAAGGAAAACGGGAAAGGAGCGTTTGAAAACTTTCAATCGCCTCCGGGTAACGGGAAAGGCCGAGAAGAATCTCTCCTTTTTCAAGGAGTGCTTTACTACGCCATTCCGGCGGGAGGGGACGGTCCAAAAAAGACTCCAGGGCCTTGAGGACTTCCTCCTGATTTCCTTGAAGACGGCGGGAAAGAATCACACCGAAATGCGCCGCTTCCCCCACCTCTTCTTTTTCCGTCAGGGTCTGAAAAATGGGGAGGGCCTTCTCCGCTGCGCCGAGCTTCAGATGAGACCACCCCTGATGAAGAAGGGCCCGTGAACGCCATGGTTTCTCTTTCTTTTCAAGGAGCGCTTCCTCATAGAAAGGAATGGCCTTCTGAAATTGTTCCTGCTCAAAGAAAAGTTCACCCTGAAGATAAAGGATCTCCCCTTTCCAGGGTGAGGTGGGATAGGTTTCCATGAAAATTCTGCAGCTCGTTAACGTTTCATCAAACTTTTTCTGACGCAAGAGACACACCGTCCTCCGGACATGGGCCTCTTCGGCCAAAAGATGCCCTGGAAAACGCTGAATGAGTTCTGCATAGCCGGCGGCCGCTTCCTCAAAACGCCCCTTCCCCTCCTCGCACCAGGCGAGGGAATAGACGGCGTAGGGAAACATCGGAGATTCCGGATAGCCGTCGATTAGTCGCTTGTAGGTGTTGACGGCCGTGCTGAAATTTTTCCCCCGGAGATGGAGTTCGCCGGTCCAATAAAGGACCTGGTCCCTCAATGTCTCGAATTCGTCCTCCCGAAGCATTTCCAAAAATTGCTCAAGACTCTCATAAGGCCGGTCCAGTTCCAAATAGGTCCTCCCTAAAAGAAGTTTTGCTTCGCCGAATTTTTCGCTTCGGGGATGGTACTCCAAAAATCGTTCGAGTCTCTGGCGGGCAAAGTCGTAGAAATGGTCGTAGAAGGCCCTTTCGGCGACGGTGAAGGCCTGAACCTCATCCTCGAGGTCCCGTTTGGCCAACCCTGCCGGGGTCAAAAGAAAGATAGAGAGGATGGTGAGGAGGGTCACATAGACCGCTTTTCGCTTCATGGTCTTACAGTATAACACGTTACAATCAATCCTTCAAGCGTTTTCGAAGGAATTGGCCGGTGAAAGAACGCGCGATCTGTCCCACTTCTTCCGGTGTTCCGGTGGCGACTACTTCCCCTCCTTCTTCTCCCCCGCCCGGTCCCAGGTCGATGAGATAATCAGCCGTCTTCACTACATCCAGATGATGCTCAATCACCAGAACGGTATTCCCGGAGTTCACGAGGGCATTCAGGACCTTCAGGAGTTTGTCGATGTCGGCGAGATGGAGTCCGGTCGTCGGTTCGTCCAAAATATAAAGGGTTTTTCCGGTCGAGCGTTTTGAAAGTTCCGCCGCCAGCTTCACCCGCTGGGCCTCCCCCCCGGAAAGGGTCGTGGCGGATTGGCCGAGTTCGACATAGCCAAGCCCGACTTCGTACAGGACCTTCAATTTGTCAAGGGCGGGAGGGATATGTTCAAAAAGAGAAAGGGCCTCCTCCACCGTCATCGCCAGGACATCCGCAATCGATTTTCCCCGGTAGAGAATCTGAAGGGTCTGTTCGTTATACCGGAGACCCCTACAGACTTCACAGGGAACATAAATATCGGGGAGAAACTGCATTTCAATCTGCTTGATGCCGTCTCCCTCGCAGGCCTCGCAGCGTCCCCCCTTCACATTGAAACTGAACCGGCCCGGTTTGTATCCCTTGGTCCGGGCCTCCGGAAGGCGGCTGAAAAGATCCCGGATCACGGTGAAAAGTCCGGTGTAGGTGGCTGGATTGGAACGGGGGGTCCGTCCGATCGGAGACTGGTCGATGATGATGACCTTGTCTAGTTTTTCCGCCCCGAGAATATCCCGGTGTTTCCCGACATGCACGCGGGAACGGTAAAGTTTACGGGAAAGTGCGGCGTAGAGGATGTCGTTGACCAGGGTGCTCTTTCCAGATCCGGAGACGCCGGTCACGCAGACAAAAAGTCCGAGGGGTATGGGAACATCGATATTTTTCAGGTTATGCTCCCCGCAACCCCGGACGACCAAAAGTTTTTTGGGATCTTTTTGGCGGCGTTTTTTTGGGGTCTCGATGGAAAGCTCTTTTTTCAGATACTTGGCGGTGAGGGAGCGGGGAGAGCGTAAAATCTCCTCCAGCGTCCCGATGGCCACCACCTCTCCCCCCTTTCTTCCCGCCTCGGGTCCAAGATCAACGATAAAGTCGGCTGCGCGGATCGTGGCTTCATCATGCTCCACGACAATCACTGTATTTCCAAGATCCCGGAGCGATTTCAGGGTATCGAGAAGTTTCTGATTGTCCCGCTGGTGAAGACCGATGCTCGGCTCATCCAGGATATACAACACCCCGACGAGTCCAGATCCGATCTGGGTGGCAAGTCGCACCCGCTGCGCCTCGCCTCCGGAAAGGGTCCCTGCCTCCCGGTCGAGCGTCACATAATCGAGGCCCACATTCTCAAGGAAAGAAAGCCGTTTCCGGATTTCCTTTAACACCTCTTCGGCGATCATCTTCTCTTTCTGGGAAAGTTCAAGGGAGGAAAAAAAGCGGGATCCCTCTTTGATCGACATCCGGACCACTTCCCGGATCGACTTTCCCCCTACTGTGACGGCGAGCGCCTCGGGACGGAGACGAGCCCCTTCGCAGGAAGGACAAAGTCTGAAGTCCATCACCTTTTGGATCGCTTCCCGCATATAGTCGCTTTCGGTCTGGACAAACCGGCGTTCAAGATTCGGAATCACTCCCTCAAAATCCCCGTTCCCGCCGTCTCCGTAGAGAATCAGGTCCTGGACGGAACGGGGGAGTTCCCCAAACGGAGTCTCCATGCTGAATCCCTGATCGTAGGCGAGCGATCTCAAGAGCCGCCGATAGTGAAGCACCAGCGCTTTTCCGCCGCGACGCCACGGTTCGATCGCCCCTTCAATCAGACTCAAGGTTTTGTCGGGAACCACGAGTCCCGGATCAACTTCCAGTTTGGTGCCGAGGCCATGGCAGGAAGCGCAGGCCCCGTAGGGACTGTTAAAGGAAAAACTCCGGGGTTCCAGTTCTTCATAACTCACCCCACAGTCGGGGCAGGCAAATTGTTCGCTGAATAAAAGGTCTTTCTCCTTCTCGCGTGAAACAACGGCCAGTCCCTTTCCCACCTTGAGGGCGGTTTCGACCGAATCGGCAATCCGGTTTTTCTGTTTTTTGTTGACGTCCACCCGGTCCACCACGACTTCAATCGTATGGGTCAGTTTTTTATTTAACTGGATCGGTTCGTCCAGCCGGAGAAGTTCCCCATCCACCCGTGTCCGGACAAATCCCTCCTTTTTCATCTGCTCGAAAAGTTTCTGATACTCCCCCTTCCGGCCCCGCACCAGGGGCGCAAGAATCAGGATCTTGGATCCTTCCGGAAGATTCATGACGCGATTGGTGATTTCGCTGGAAGATTGGCGGGCGATCCGGGTCTTGCACCGGTAGCAGTGAGGAGTCCCGACCCGGGCAAAAAGGAGCCGGAGGTAATCGTAAATTTCGGTGGTGGTGGCGACGGTCGAGCGGGGGTTGGAGCCGGCGGTCCGCTGTTCGATGGCAATGGCCGGCGGAAGCCCTTCGATATGCTCGACGTTCGGTTTCTGAAGCTGTTCCAGAAACTGTCGGGCATAGGCGGAGAGACTCTCCACATACCGCCTTTGCCCCTCGGCATAGAGCGTATCAAACGCAAGAGACGATTTGCCGGAACCGGAAAGGCCGGTAATCACAATCAGGCGGTTCCGGGGAAGCGAAAGGTCGATATTTTTAAGATTGTGCTCTTTCGCCCCGCGGATGATGATGGATTGGGATCCTTTTTCCACTCAGAACCTCTTTAATCGATATATTTTACCAAGAATAGAGGGACGTTTCTACACCTGGCTCCAATCTGACTCTAATCTGTCCCCCTAACCTGAATCAAGCTTATTCCGACTTTGGGACGTTTTCGAAAGTGTCCCCTGCGTCATTCTCACGTTAGGGACACTTTCTGAAAACGTCCCTATAGACAAAAAGCCCCTGTGCCGATAGGCACAGGGGCTTTTTGTGTTGGTTGTTTATCGAGATGTCTATCTTTTGCGACGCCTTTTGGATTTCTTTCTCTTTTGGCCGCCGCGCGCCATCTTCGCCATCGACACATCACCCTGCTTGTCGATGAAGTAGAGATAGCCCTTTTTGCGCTTGATGCCAAGCTTTGCGATTTTTGTCGCCATTCTGTATCACCTCCCTTCTATGTGCCTACTTTTACAGAATCCAGAAAAGTCTTCAGTGCCGCGATGGCGGAAAGAGTTGCCAGACGGCTTGTCCGGGGATTTTCCCGGGAGGGAAGATTTTCACAAATCGTTTTCAATGTTCCGGCAGAGCCCTCCAACACCACCTCGTGGCTGTTCCGCCTCGCCTTCGGGTCTGCCACCACCCGTACCTCCAGCTGCCGCGCTCTGCCCGCCAAAGCGAGGGTTGCGGCAACGTTGATATTCTGCGGAAAAGCCGCAAGTGCCTTCCGGAAATTTCCCCGGAAAAGAACAGTGGCGCGCCGGATCCGTTTTAAATTGATTTTTCTTTTTAAAACAAAAGGAGCCCCCTCGAAACTGTGAGGGGGCTTCCGGGTTGTGAGAACCATCTTCCGGATCGGAAGAAGCGATGCTGCCTTGACACCGTCGATTCCGGAAAGGGCTCCGCTCGGAATAAGAATGGAGCATCCCCTTTCCTTTGCTTTTGCAAGGAGACGTTTTTGTCCCAAAAGTCCTCCTGTGGACATCACAAGAAGATCTTTCCGCTTTTGAATCACTTTTTTGAGAAGCGGCGCCACCGCCGAAAGGTGGGCTGCTTCCACGACAAGGTCACACCGACCGATGAGGGCGTCCACCGTCAACACCGCTGGGCGGCTCCGGAGTTTTCTCGAGAGTTCACTCGCGCGCACCCGATTTTCGTCGGAGAGCGCCACCAGCCGGGCCCCCCGGATCTGGCCGCTGTCGAGTGCTTTGGCCACCCCGCTTCCGATGGCACCGCATCCGACGATGCCGATCTTCCTATTTCGGCCGGACCTTGTTCTTTTCGTTGACAAAGAGAATCTTCGGTTTTAAAGAGCGGGCCTCGCGCGCATCAAGGAGATTGTAAGCGATGATAATCACCTTATCCCCCACCTGCGCCCAGCGAGCCGCCGCACCGTTCATACAGATTGTTCCGGAATTCGCCTTGCCCTCCATCACGTAGGTTTCGACACGGGTTCCGTTATGGAGGTTCACAATCTGCACCCGTTCAAAAGGAAGGATCCCCGCCTTCTGAAGCAATGCCTTATCGATGGTGATCGAGCCGGTATATTCGAGATTCGCCTCGGTCACCGTCGCTCCATGAATTTTGGCACGGCACATGTAATGATACATTTTAACCCTTCACCAAAAAATTATCAATCAGGCGTGTTTTGCCGACCCAAGCCGCAATCGCCAAAAGAACTTTCCCCTTCACCCGTTTCATCGTCTCAAGTGTCTCGGGATCGACGACGGAGACATAGTCCACCCGCCGCACGCCCCTTTCCCGCAAAAGAGCGCGCATGCGTGAGAGTATCTTTTGAGGATTCTTTTCACCGTCCCGGATCATCCTTTTCCCCAAAAAGAGCGCTTGCGACAGAGAAAGCGCTTTTTTCCTTTCCCCGTCGGATAAATAGCGGTTCCGTGAACTCATCGCAAGCCCGTTTTTCTCCCTCACCGTCGGCATCACCCTCATGGCGATCGGAAGGTCGAGGTCTTTCAATAACTGAGCAATCACCTGTGTCTGCTGATAATCTTTCTGACCGAAATAAACGCGGTCGGGTTGGACGAGGTTGAAAAGTTTTGCACAAACCGTGGCCACCCCCCGGAAATGACCGGGGCGGAATTTTCCGCAGAGCGGTTCGGAAACCGGGCCGACGTCGATCTCGGTCGCAAAAAGGTCCGGGTAGATTGTTTTGACCGAGGGGAAAAAAAGAAGATCGACCCTCTCTTTTTGAAGGAGGGCGCGATCTTTGGAAAAAACCCTCGGATAACGCTGGAAATCCTCGTTGGGACCGAATTGCGTCGGATTCACGAAAATGCTCACCACGACGCGGTCGCATTCCTTGCGCGCGGCACGGACCAGGGAAAGGTGCCCCTCGTGAAGCGCTCCCATCGTCGGGACAAACCCGATCGTCTCGCCCCGTTTTCTATACCTTTTCAACTGTGACCTCAAGGGGGTAAGGCCTCGGAGGACGCGCATCGGTTGACACACACTCCGCCAAAAGTTCCTTGATGCTCTTTTTCAATTTCGGGTGAAAGAGCGTCTCGCACAATTCCGAAAGGGGCAAAAGGACAAAGATCCGCTCGTGGAGCCGCGGATGGGGAAGAATCAGCGACGGTTCCTCGACGACCAGATCCCCGTAAAAGAGAAGATCCAGATCGATCTCCCTCGGTCCCCATCGCTCCCGAGGAGTCCGCCCGACTTCATGCTCAATCGTCTTTAACGCGGTCAAAAGGGCCTCGGGTGTAAGGGAACTCTCCCCTTCCACCACGCCGTTCAGAAAAGGCCTCTGGTCCCGGACCCCGACCGGCTCCGTCTCATAGAAACGGGAAATCCGCTTTAACCGGAAACCCTGCATTTCTCGGAGAAACTGAATCGTCCGCTTCAGATGCTTTTCCCGGTCACCCACATTGGTGCCGAGGCCGATAAAGGTCCTTACCCGAGCAGTTTTCGAAAGCGCGCACACGCTTCCTGAATCCTTCTCTTCGGAAGGGTCAGTGCCATCCGGATGTATCCTTCTCCGGAAGGGCCGAACCCGACGCCGGGTGTGACAACGATTCCCGCTTTTTCAAACACCCACCGGGCAAAATCGCTTGAAGAGCGTTTCCGCGCCGGAATAGGTGCCCAGACATAAAAAGTGGCGCGCGGAGCCGGAACGTTCCAGCCGAGTCGGTTCAGTCCCTCGACGAGGGAATCCCGCCGCTCTTCATAAAGGCGGTTCCGGAATGCCAAAAGCCGGCTCGGAAGACGAAGCGCTGCAATCCCTGCATGTTGAACCGCCTGAAAAATCCCCGAATCGACATTCGCCTTGACCTTGGCGAGCGCTGCGATCATCTCCCGACGGCCGCAGGCAAATCCGATTCGCCAGCCGGTCATGTTGTACGTCTTCGAAAGCGAATGAAACTCGATTCCGACCGCCTTGGCCCCGGGTCGTTGGAGGAAACTGATCGGCCGATACCCGTCGAAGCTGACTTCGGTGTACGCGGCGTCATGACATATCATTATACGGTGCCGACGACAAAAGTCAATAGTCTCGTCGAAAAAAGAGGCATCGGCGCAGGCGGCGGTGGGGTTATTCGGATAGTTCAAAAAAAGGAGTTTGGCCCGCCTCAGCGTCGAGCGCGAAAGACGGGAGAAATCGGGCAGGAAGCCGTTCTCCTCGAGGAGCGGTAGATTCACCACTTCTCCGCCGGCAAAGTGCGTTCCGCTCCGGTAAGGAGGGTAGCAGGGATCCGGCACAAGGACCGCCTCCTTCGGGTTGATAAGCCCAAGGGGAAGATGGGCAATTCCCTCCTTGGAACCGAGAAGGGGGAGGATCTCCTTTTGAGGGTCCAAGGTCACCCCAAAGCGCCTTTTGTACCATAGGGCAATTTCCCGACGGAGAGACGGAAGCCCCTGATCCAGGGCATACCGGTGATTTGCCGGGTCTCTGGCAGCGCGGCTCAAGGCAGAGATCACCGATGGGGGTGTCGGCAGGTCCGGATCTCCGACGCCAAGATCGATAATATCCCTCCCGGCCGCTTTCGCCTTCCTTTTGGCAGCGTCGAGTTCGGCGAATAAATAAGGGGGGAGTTTCTGAAGACGTTCAGAAAAATGAACAGAAAAACTCATTCGGACGCCTTCAACACATCCTGCATTGTGTAGAACTTGGGTGGTTTTCCGGCGAGGAATCGGGCGGCGCGAAGCGCCCCAAGGGCAAAGGTGTCCCGGGAGGAGGCGCGGTGGGTAAACTCAAGCCGCTCCCCTTCCGTTGCAAAGGTAACGGTATGGTCCCCGACCACATCGCCCAGCCGGAAGGAATGGATCGGGATCGTCTCCGGCTTCACCTTCCTTGCCGCGGCAATCTTTTCGGCAAGGAACTTGGCGGTTCCGCTCGGAGCGTCCTTTTTGTGGCGGTGGTGCGTCTCGACGATCCCCACTTCATACGCTGCCCCAAGCTTCCGTGCGGCGTCAAAAACAAGTTCAAAGAGGAGATTCACCCCCACGCTCATGTTGGGGGTCCAAAGAACCGGAATCGTCTTTCCCGCATCCATCACCTGTTGAAGCTGTTGAGGGGAAAAGCCGGTCGTACCGATCACAATCGCCTTTTTAAGGCGGAGCGCTTCCTTAATATGGGCCAAAGAGGCCTCCGGGGTACTGAACTCAATATGAACCTCCACCCCCTGAAAGACCTTTCCCGCCTCTGAAGAGAGAGAAATGCCTTTGCGCCCAAGCCCGAGGAGTTCCCCGATATCCTTCCCGAGTTCAGGGTGCCCTTCCCTTTCAAGGGCGCCGGCCACTTTGAAGACAGAGTCCTGAAAGGCGAGTGAGAGGATTCTGGAGCCCATCCTCCCCATTGCGCCGCTGACTGAAATGAAGGTCATTTCATCGTGCCTTCAGTTTCGAAGCGGGAAGGAGTCCGTAATCGACGAGTGCTTTCTTGAGGACGGTACTGTTTGCCTCCGACATCGGACAAAGCGGAAGCCGGAGTTCCCCTTTGATCATGCCAAGGAGTTCCATGGCAGTCTTTACCGGAATCGGGTTCGTCTCAACGAAGAGTGCCTTACATAGAGGAAGGAGTTTGTAATGAAGTTCCCTTGCCTTGTCATACGCCCCTTTCAGGGCATGATGCGTCAAGGCGGCCACATCCTTCGGGACAATGTTGGCTGCAACCGAAATCACCCCCTGGGCGCCGACCGCCATCATCGGGAGTGTCAGCGAATCATCCCCGGAGAGGACGGTGATATCGCAAAGGGAGATGATTTGACTCACCTGATCAAGACTTCCGGCCGCCTCTTTCACCGCCACGATCGTCTCAATTTTGGAAAGCCGCGCAATCGTCTCAGGCGCCATGTTGATGCCGGTCCGCCCCGGGATATTGTAAAGGATAAGAGGGATATCCGCCTCCTTGGCAATCTTTTCAAAGTGGCGATAAAGCCCTTCCTGCATCGGTTTGTTGTAGTAAGGGCAGACCTGAAGCGACCCGTCCGCCCCAACCCTTTTGGCAAAGCGGGTCAGATCCACCGCCTCATCGGTTGAGTTGGATCCGGTCCCGGCGATCACCGGAATTCTCTTATTCGCCTGCTCCACCACAATCTGGATGACTCTCTTATGCTCCTCATGGGAAAGCGTGGGAGATTCACCGGTTGTTCCGCAGGGAGAGACGGCATCGGTCTTATTCTGGATGTGATAATCGACCAGTTCCCGGAGCTTTACCTCGTCCACTTTCCCGCCGGAAAATGGGGTGACCAGTGCAACAATCGATCCTTTAAACATGATTCACGCTCCCTTCAAAAATACGGGATACCTTTCCTTCAAGGTAAACCTCGCCGAATTCCCCATCCCTTTCCTTAAAGAATATCTTAAGCCGCTCGCCCCCTTTTGTCAAAACTGTTATCGGCGAGGAAAATCGTCTAATTTTGGCTGTGACTAACGCGGAGGCGACCGCTCCGGTGCCGCAGGCCAGGGTTTCCCCTTCCACGCCCCGCTCATAGGTCCGGATTTCGATAGAATTTTTTCCCCGAACCTTCACAAAATCGGCGTTTGTGCCGCGCGGCTTAAAAAGTCGATGATGCCGAATCGCTTCTCCCCAGCATTCCACATCAAATTCTTTAAGATTCTCCACAAAAAGGATCGCGTGCGGCACAGAGGCAAGAATTGTATGAAGCGTGAGTATTTTGTCACAAACTTTCACCTTCACTCCCCGACGGAAACTGTGCGGATTCGGAAGTTTTACTTTGACAACGTTTCCGCGTACCGCCGCCTCGAGCCGCCCTGCAAGCGTTTCAAATGAAGTGCGGCCGCGGCTTTTCCCAACGACATAGAAGGCCGCACATCGTGAGCCGTTCCCACACATCTCTGCCTCACTCCCATCCGGATTAAAAATCCGCATCCTGAAATCGGCTTTCCGCGACGGCTCCAAGACCAAAACCCCATCTGCCCCGATCGCCCGCTTCCTATCGCAAAGTTTCCGGGCAAGCCGCGCCCCCTCCGCTTTCGATATACGCCCCTTTCTGCGTCTATCGATCAGAATAAAATCATTCCCCGTTCCTTGGAGTTTGGTGAATTTAAGTGTCATCTTATTGATCAAACTGTTGGGCGTTTTCCTCGTTCATGGTTTTAATCTGTGCCTTGAGCCGTTGATACATATCAACCTGGGTCTTGCCGGTCCCATAGTCGATCACCTTCTGAGTTGTTTCTTCGGCCCCCTTGGAACACCCAACGACGATGAAAAGCATCAGCACAATTCCTAGAATTTGCATTATGTATCGTGTCCCCGGAATTCCAAGAATTCCTACGCTCATTTTTTCGACTTTGCCTTCCTCATTAACTTCGCAAGATCAAGCTTATCTTGAGGTCTTCCCGCTTCCTTTTTCGACTGTATCAGTTCAGAAAGTCCAAGGATGTAGATGGGTGTTTTGCCATACCGCGTCCTCACCTTGCTTTTCCATGCTTCTACTGCAGATACGCCTGGAAGGTTCATCATGATATCGACCCTAACTGGCGCCACCCCAATTTGTAAAATCATCTTCGGCTCTGTAAAATCCTGGGGGCTTAGATCTCTCAGCGGGGCTCCGAATGTTTTCAACGCGTCATAAACTCGTTGGGCATCGTTGAGTGTGACCGGAATCCAGACATCCAAATCTTTCGTGAAACGAGGTTCCGCATAAAACGTAACGGCGTGAGCCCCCACAACGAGATATTTGATCTTAAAGGTGTTTAATGCTTTGAACAGATCTTCGTAGTCTCGGCTGACCATTTGGTTTTCCTCGAATCTTTAAGAAGTCACTGACCATGAGCCACATAGCAGAAAACCTGGCTGTTGCACCCGCATGCTGCCAGAATCGAATGTCGAATTTTTCAGCTTCCCTGAAAGAGGTTGTCTTATGAGTTATGATTTTTTTCATTGCCTAGCCCTTTCTATATTCAGACAGAATTATGTCTTGTGTCCCCGGAATTCCGCGGCCACCATCACTTACATCAATCCAATCCCCGCAACTCTTCGATCAATCATTTATCCCTCGGTCCAAAAATAGACCGTCCTCTATTTTTCTATTTTTTTGAAAAGACAGTACAGAAATTCCTGAGTTGTATCAAAAGGTGTCTTGTGAATCTCCATAAAATGTTTCTCCAACCGAAAAACTCCTCCAAACTCTTTCTCCAGACTCTCGGAGGAATAACGAATAACCTCGAGGCCGCTGCATTTCAAGGGGCCGTTCGGCCCAAATGTCGCAATGAGGACATAACCCCCGCCTTTAAGAGATTTGCTGCAAGTATCAATGTATTTTTGCCTATCTTCACGTTTGGTCAGGAAATGAAACACTGCCCGGTCATGCCAGAGGTCATAGTGGTCGGCCTGAAGATAAGTCTGCGTCACATCGGCTTCGATCCAGATGACCTGCTTTGCTTTACTTCCCAAGCGGCCTTTGGAAATTTTTAACGCTTCGGACGAAACGTCAAGAACCGTGATATTTTTATAGCCCTTTGCCAAAAGATCATCTGGTAGAGTCGATGCGCCCGCGCCTACATCAAGGATCTGGGCATCCGCTGAAAGGCCAAGCGATAAAAGGAGGTCGAGAGACTTCTCAAGATGCGGTTTATACCAACTTACCTCTTTTGGAGACTTTGTGTTGTAAATGTTCTCCCAATGGGTTTTCGGATCAAACATCATCTTTATTTTGAGCCGCACTTTCCTTGTATACCGAACCTATTAAAGAGTTTTTCCAATAAACAGAATCCCGTTAACCCGGCAACGATCATCATCACGGCTACAAAATAGGCCAAGGGCTTAAAGAAAAGAAGGCCTATCAAGATAAGTATTCCATTGGTAATCCTCGTTAAGCTTATCGGAGACATGCGATTACCTCCTATTTCTATTTACCGCACGACGCGGTACGGATTCTTTTTCACTCCGCATCCCACATTCCAAACTCCGAATTAACTACACCCATCTTGGTATCCTCTCACCCCGCACCAAATCCTGTATGGTCTCGCGACGACGCACAATCTCAAAGCGGTTTCCGGAGACCAAAACCTCGGCCGCGCGGGGGCGCGAATTATAATTACTCGCCATCACAAAGCCGTAGGCCCCTGCGGCCAGGACGGCAAACGACTCCCCTTCAAAGAAAGTCGGCAGTTTCCTCTTCTTGGCAAGGAAATCCCCGCTTTCGCAGACAGGCCCGACCACATCGTAGGTCTCTTTTTGTCTTCCGTCCGATGCCTTGAGCGGCAGTATCTCATGATACGCCCCGTAGAGACTCGGCCGGATCAGGTCGTTCATGCCGGCATCCACAATCAGAAAGTTTTTCCCGCTCTGGCGCTTCACATAGATCACTCTGGAAAGCAACACACCGCTATTTCCCATGATGAAGCGTCCCGGCTCAAGAATGATCCGGAGTTTTCTCTTTCGAAGGAGCGGCAAAATCGCGCGCGCATACTCCTCGGGGGTCTGGGCCCTTTCGTTTGAATAGACGATGCCGAGTCCTCCCCCGATATTGAGCCAGTCAATCCGGATCCCGTTTTTCCGGAGATCTTCGATGAAGGAGACGGTCCTTCGGACAGCCGTCACAAAAGGTCTTGATTCAAGAATCTGGGAGCCGATATGGATATGGACCCCACGCAAAAGAAGATGCGGAAACGCCTCAAGGTGATAAAAAATCTTCCGCGCCTCGGTAAAGGTGATTCCGAATTTACTCTCGCTTTTGGCCGTCTGGACATAATGGTGTGTGAGGGCCTCCACTTCCGGGTTCAGGCGGAGTGCCACCCGGACCGTTTTTTCGAGAGCCCCGCCAATCTCCTCGATCCGGTCCAGTTCCGGAAGAGACTCCACATTGAGACAGAAAATTCCCTTTTGAATCGCAGTCCGGATCTCTGCATCGGTCTTTCCGACGCTTGCAAAGACGATTTTCTTCGGGTCTGCCCCGATTTTGAGGGCCCGGTAGAGCTCTCCCCCTGAGACCACATCAAATCCGGAGCCGGCCCTTGCCAGGGTCTTCAAGACCGCAAGGTTTGAATTCGATTTCACCGAAAAACAGACGAGGGGATTCAAGGACGAGAGCGCTCTTTTCAGTTTCCGGTAATGCTCAAGGATTGTCTTTTTGCTATAGACATAGACCGGCGTCCCGACCTCCCTTGCAATTTTCTCAAGGGGGACGTTTTCACAGTAAAGATTACCGCTTCGGTAGCGGATTTCGTGGCGGTAAAGTTTTACCGGGAGAACTTTCTTTCCCATCGCTTGATCGCCTTTCGAACCTCCTGAACGCCGGTTCCACCGGAAGACCTTTTCCCGGCGACCGACGCCTCCGCCGACAAAAGTTTCAACACATCCTTTTCAAACCGGGGGGAGAACCGCTTCAGTTCCAAGAGACTCAACGTATCGAGCCGTCTTCCTTTTTCGTTTAAAAACCGGAGGAGTTTCCCAACCCCTTCATGGGATTGCCGGAAAGGGGCCCCTTTTCTCACAAGATACTCCGCAAGGTCTGTTGCCAAAAGCCCGTCATCATCCAGATGGGCCTGAATTGCCCATTCCCGGATCTCGAGCGTTTCAAAAAACCGGGGAAAAAGGGCTAGAATCTGCCGGATCCGGCTCATCGCTTTCATGAGGGGGGCTTTGTCAAGTTGCATATCCCGGTTATAGGAAAGGGGGAGCCCTTTCATCACGGTCAAAACCATCATCAAATTGCCATAGACCCGTCCGGTTTCCCCCCTCACCAATTCCAGAAAATCGGGATTTTTCTTCTGGGGCATCTGACTTGAGCCGGTGCAAAATGACTCGTCAATCGTGATGAAGTTGAACTCCTCGGTGCTCCAGATAACAAGTTCCTCCGAAAGCCGGGAGAGGTGCATCGCCAGAATCGAAAAAGCGCTCAAAAGTTCAAGGATATAATCCCGGTCGCTTACCGCATCAATCGAATTCTCCGAAACTCTGGAAAACCCAAGTTCCCTTGCCACAAAATCCCGGTCGAGTTTGAAACTGCTCCCGGCAATCGCTCCCGAGCCGAGCGGCAGGACATCGATTCTTTTGAGTGCTCCTTCCAGCCGCTCTTTGTCCCTTTCAAACATCTCGCAGTAGGCAAGAATGTGGTGCGGAAGGAGTACCGCTTGCGCATGCTGAAGATGGGTGTAGCCGGGAATCACCACCTCCTCATTTTTCTTGGCAAACTGAAGGAGCGATTTCTGAAACATCCAAAGATGCTTCAGAATCGCTATAACCCACCGCCTGCAGTAAAGCCGCATGCCGAGAGTCACCTGGTCGTTCCGGGACCGGGCGGTATGGAGTTTGCCGGCGAGTTTCCCGAGTTTCCGTGAAAGAAGACCCTCCACAAAGGTGTGAATATCCTCCGCTTTCCTGTCGTATTTCAGATTTCCCCGGAGATACGCATCCGAAAGCCGGGTGAGTTCCCTCACAAGCCGCTCCGTCTCTGTTTTCGAAAGGAGTTTCACCCGCCCCAGCATCTTCGCATGGGCAATGCTTCCCTGAATGTCATCCGGGAGGAGTGCTTCATCCACGGATGGCTGCCTTGAGAACTGCTCAAAAAGCGGATCTGTTTTTTTCCGGAATCTTCCGCCCCATAGTTTTTTCATCATCTATCCTTATCTGTGTGCGTGAAACTGTTCGCGAGTGGTTCTGTGAGCCGCATGTTGCGAGGCCGAGCATCAAGCGCAGCGACCCTCGCTGGGGGTCGCAAGCGGTGCGGCGAACAGACCACGAGCGAACAGTTACTTGTGCCCGCGATACGGCAATCCCCACACTTTGATAAACCCTTCCGCAATCTTCCGATCGAAAGCATCTTTCTTCCCGTAGGTCGCAAGAGACTTTTGGTAGAGCGAATAAGGAGATCTTCTCCCGACCGCGGTTGCATTTCCCTTGAAAAGTTTCACCCGGACTTCCCCTGTCACTCGCTCTGACGCCGCATCCACAAACTCATCGAGTGCCGTTTTAAGAGGGGTAAACCAGAGACCGTCGTACACCAGCTCCGCATACCGCTCGGCGATGAGCCGCTTGTAATGGAAAAGGTTCCGGTCCAGGGTGAGGTTTTCAAGCGCCTCATGGGCCAGAGATAAAATCGCTGCGGCCGGTGCTTCGTAAATTTCCCGGCTTTTGATGCCGACAAGCCGGTTTTCAACAAGGTCGCTCCGTCCGACGCCATGTCTTCCCCCCAGTCGGTCAAGCCGCGAGATCAAAGTCAGAGGATCGGTTCTTTTTCCGTTCAGTCCGACCGGGATCCCTTTTTGAAATTGAATCGTCACACTCTGCGGATTGCCGGGGGCTTTCTTCGGGTCTTTCGTCAGTTTGTAAACTTCAGAAGGCGGCTCCGCCCACGGATCCTCAAGCCGGCCCGCCTCGATGCTCCTTCCCCAGAGGTTTTCATCAATCGAATAAAGTTTCCCGGCGCCGAATTCAAGCGGGATTCTTTTTCTTCTGGCGTAGGCGACTTCTTCCTCTCTTGAAGTAAGACTCCACTCCCGTAGGGGAGCGATCACGCCAAGGTCCGGCGCAAGGGCTGCCACAGAGACTTCAAACCGGACCTGGTCGTTTCCTTTCCCGGTGCATCCGTGCGCAATAAAGGAAGCGTTCTCCTTACGGGCTACTCCGACAAGTGCCTTTGCGATGAGGGGCCTTGAAAGGGCGGTTGCCAGATAATATTTCGACTCATAGACCGCCCCCGCCTTAAGAGTCGGAAAGATAAAGTCCCGGACAAATTCCCTCCGGAGGTCCTGAATGGCGATTTTAAGGGCGCCGCTTGACTTTGCTCTTTTCCGGAGCAGGGGCGGATTCACTCCCTGACCGATATCGGCTGAAAAGCAGACAACATCAAGATTTTTCTCTTCGGCCAGCCATTTGACGCAGACCGAGGTGTCGAGCCCCCCTGAATAAGCTAAAACCACTTTTTTTCGTTTCATTTATCACCTAATCAGCCTCGGGGTCCTGCCGCGGCGACTTTCCCGCCATGCTCGCTCCCGCTGCGCGTGGCGGGAGCCCTTGTCGCCGCGTCACCCCTCGGCTGTCTATGCTCTGCTACTCAATAGTGTCGCCAAAATGGCCTTCTGCACATGCAGCCGGTTCTCCGCCTGATCCCAGATGGCCGATTGCCTCCCCTCCAAAACACCCTCTGTTACCTCTTCCCCCCGGTGGGCCGGAAGACAGTGCATGAAAAAGGCACTCGATTTTGCCTGCTTCATCAATGCTTCATTTACCTGATACCCCCGGAACGCCTTCCGCCTTGCATTTTTCTCCCCTTCCTGCCCCATGCTGGTCCAGACATCGGTATAGACAATATCCGCCCCCCGGACCGCCTGTTTCGGGTCATGACCCAGGGAAATTCGGGCGCCGGTTTTCCGTCTCATCCGGTTCGTCTCTTTGACCACCTCGCCGTTTGGGGCGTACCGCTTCGGCGTCGCCGCCGAAAGATCCGCCCCGACAAGGGCAACGCCGTGAAGGAGGGAATGGAGTACATTGTTCCCGTCGCCGACATAAGCGATCTTCACTTTTTTAAGCCGTCCGAAAATCTGCCGGATCGTGTAAAGGTCGGCGAGCGCCTGACAGGGATGTTCCCGGTCGCTCAAGCCGTTAATGACCGGAATAGAGGCGTATCGGCCGAGGGTCTCGATATCTTCGTGTGAAAAGGTCCTTGCCACAATCCCGTCCACATACCGGGAAAGTCCCTGCGCAATGTCCGGAACCGTCTCCCGGATTCCCAATTGAATCCCTTCCGGCCCAAGGTAAATCGCCGCTCCCCCTAGTTGCAACATCCCAACCTCAAAAGAGACCCGGGTCCGCATGGAGGGCTTTTGAAAAACAAGGGCAAGCGTTTTTCCTTTAAGCGGAGTTCCCCGGCTCTTTTTCAGCCGGTCCGCCTCTTCAAAAAGCCGCTCTACTTGGATCGGCGAAAGATCCTTGAGTGAGACAAAATCCCTTTTCATGAAATCTCCTTCAAGACCGCCTCGATCTTTCCAAGTGCCTCCTCGATCTCTTTTTTCGTGGCGGTCAAAGGCGGCATCACCCGGATCACCCGCTCCTGCGTGCAATTCAAAAGAAGTCCCCGCGAAAGACATTTCTCGACAAACGGGTTTCCGTCCTTGGTCAGTTCCATTCCGATCATGAACCCTTTTCCCCGCACTTCTCGGATCACCGGGTATTTTTTCTTGAGTGCTTCAAGCTGCTCAAAGAGAAACTGGCTGAGCCGGTTCACCTGAGTGAGGAGTTTTTTCTTCTGAATCATTTCAAAAACCGCAAGCGCTGCGCCGCAGACAAGCGGACTCCCTCCGAAAGTGGCCGCATGCCGACCCGGGCCCAGGAGGTTCACAAAAGGTTTCCGGACCACCGTCGCTCCGATCGGAAGTCCCCCGCCGAGTGATTTGGCAAGGGTCATCACATCCGGCACCACCCCTTCATGCTGATAGCAGAAAAGTTTCCCGGTTCTTCCGATTCCGGTCTGCACCTCGTCAAAAACAAGGAGAATCTTTTTTTCGTCGCAGAGTTTCCGAAGCCCCCGGATAAACTCGGAAGAGGCAGCATGAATTCCCCCCTCTCCTTGAATCAGCTCAAGAAAAATCGCGATCGTCTCTTTGCGGATCCCCTTTTCCACCGCCTCAAGGTCATTCAAAGGGAGTTCCCGGAATCCTTCCGGAAGCGGGCCGAACCCTTCCTTATATTTCGCCTGACCGGTGAGGGCCACCGTTGCTAAAGTTCTTCCGTGAAACGACCCCTGCATGGAGAGAATCTCGTATCGGGCCGGATGGCCGTAGGCCCGCGCCAGTTTGATCGCCGCCTCGTTCGCCTCGGCGCCGCTATTGGCAAAAAAGACCGCTCCTTCAAAAGAGGATTCCACGATCCGCTTGGCCAGTTTCACCTGAACGGGGTTGTAATAATTGTTCGAGACATGGAGGATCCGTCTGGCCTGGGTCTGCACCGCCCGGACCACCGGCGGAGGACAATGCCCAAGCCCGCTCACCCCCCATCCCGGAAAAAAATCAAGATAGACCTTCCCGTGAATATCCCACACTCGGGATCCCTTTCCCTTGGTCAAGACCAAAGGGGTCCGCCGGTAATTCGGAAGAAGGTATTCTTTCTCAAGTTCTATGACGTCGGATGCCTTCATTTCACAATCTCGGTTCCGATTCCCTTTTCGGTGAAAATCTCCAGAAGGAGCGCCCGCGGAAAACTTCCGCTGATGATGTGCACCTTCTTCACGCCCTTGGAAAGGGCATGCACCGCTGCCCGGGTCTTCGGAATCATCCCATGTTCCACAATCCGCTTGGAAATCAGCCGCTCCACTTCCGGAACCCGGATCGTTGGGATCCGGCTTTCCGGATTCTTCTGGTCCCGGAGGATGCCGTTCGTATCGGTGAAAAAAACAAGTTTTTCTGCCTGCATCGCCTCGGCCATTTTGGTTGCTGCCTCATCCGCATTCACGTTATAAAGCTGTCCATCCCTCCACCGCGAGATCGGAGAAACCACCGGAACGACTCCCTGCCGCAGAAGTTTCCGCAAAGGGGAAACATTCACCTGGGTAATCTCGCCGACATAGCCGAGTGTTCCGGTCGGCTCCGGTCTTATTTTGAAAAGCCCGTCCTTCCCGTGAAACCCCTGAGCATGTCCTTCCAACTCTTCCCGGATTTCCCGGACCAGTTGCCGGTTGAGATCACTTAAAACTTCATCCACCACCCGGATCACCCGCTCGTCTGTCATCCGCCTTCCTTCGATAAACCTGGCTCTCTCGCCCCGCTCCTCGAGTTTCGCGGTGATGTGGGGACCTCCGCCGTGCACCAGAACCGGACAGATTCCGACGGAGGAAAGAAAAACCACATCCTGGAGGATGGAGCGTTTTCCTTTATCACTCATAATCGCCCTTCCCCCGTATTTGATCACAAAGACCTTCCCCCGGAAGGCCCGGAGATACGGAAGCGCTTCGATCAGAATGTCCGCTTTTTCGATAATCCTTCTCATCTAAGTCCGATAATGGGCGTTGATCCGGACATACTCCTCCGAAAGGTCCGAGCTCCACATGGAGGCCTTTCCCTTCCCGGCGCCAAGATCCACCCGGATCTCAAGAGGAGACTGCTCCGCTTTTTGCTTCAGCCGGCGGAGCGTCCCCGGAACCGGGTTTCCCCTCCGGACACACGAGACTCCGCCGAACGCGATGGAAAGACGATTCGGGGAAAAAAAGGCACCGCTTGCCCCCACACTAGCAGCGACCCGGCCCCAGTTCGGATCCCGCCCGTAAAGCGCGGTCTTCACCAGATTCGAATTGGCCACAAACCGGCATGCCCGGAGTGCTTGTGCGTCGCTTCTTGCGCCGGTGACCTTTACCTGAGCGATCCGTGTGGCCCCTTCCCCGTCCTCGACCAATTTTCTGGCAAGGAGTTCCATCAGTTCCAAAAGTCCCTTTTCAAAGCGTTTGAAAGCCGCTTGACCAGCGGAGGTGAGCGGCTCGGCTCCGGAGAACCCGTTGGCCAAAATCAAAACCATGTCGTTCGGGCTTGTATCCCCGTCCACCGTAATCCGGTTGAATGTCACCTCTACCGATTCCCGGAGAACCGACTGCAAAAGAGTCCGCTTGACGGCAACGTCGGTTGTGAAAAACCCGAGCATCGTGGCCATTTGCGGATGAATCATGCCGGACCCTTTGCAGACCGCCCCGATATGGCAGATTCTTTTTCCCAACCGAAACCGCAAGGATGCCTCCTTGATCTTTTTATCGGTCGTCAGGATCGACTCTGCAAACTCAAGATGTCTTTTCCGGTTAAGGTCCGATACCAAAACCGGAATCTTCCGCGCAATCCGCTCCATCGGAAGAAACTCACCGATTAAACCGGTCGAGCAGACGCCGACCCATCGCCTTGGGATCCCAAGGGCCTTTGCCGCCAAAAGCGCCATCCGTTTTGCATCCGAGAGTCCCCGTTTTCCGGTGCAGCAGTTGGCATTTCCGCTGTTCGCAATCACCGCCTGAAGCCGACCCTGTTTCAGATGCTCCCGGGTAATGACAAGAGGCGCGCCCTGCAGGCGGCTTTTTGTAAAAACGGCCGCCGCCGTTGCCGGGATTTGCGAATACAAAAGACCCAAGTCCCGCGCAAATTGTTTGATGCCTGACCGGACACCGCTTGAGAGAAACCCCTCCGGCGCCGTCACCCCTCCCCGGACCCATTCCATCAAAGAAGCCCTTCCGTCTCTCCAAGACCCGAGAGGAGATTAAAATTCTGAATCGCCTGCCCCGCCGCACCCTTCACCAGATTGTCCAGTGCCGAGACAATAATGGCTGTTTTCCGTTTCGCATCCACCTGGATGCCGATATCGCAAAAGTTTGTATAGAGAACCTGCTTAATTTCGGGAAAGACCCCTTCCGGAAGAATCCGGATGAAGGGTTCCTTCTCATAAAAGGTCCGGTATTTCGCAATCAACGCCGAGGCGGAAAGATTCTCCGAGAGATTGACGTACAGCGTTGCCAAAAGCCCCCGATTAATCGGAACAAGATGAGGGGTAAAAACAAGCAAGACACTCTCCCCGGCCAGATCTTTTAAAATCTCTTCCATCTCCGGAACATGCTGATGAACCCCGACTTTGTACGCTTTGAAACTTTCGTTTACTTCGGCGAACTGAAGATCTCCGGAAATTTTCCGCCCCGCTCCGGTCACGCCGCTTTTGGCGTCCGCAATCAAAAACCGCGCCCCCCTCCCGCCCTTGACGAGCGGTGCGGCCGCCAATAGGACCGCGGTCGGATAACAACCGGGGTTTGCCACGAGTGTCGAGTTCCGGATTTTCTCCCGGTAAAATTCAGGAAGGCCATAGACCGAGTCCTTCAGAAATTCCGGATGGAGATGCTTGGTTTGATAAGCCGCTTCATACTCGCCCGCTTCCTTCAGCCGGAAATCGGCGGAAAGGTCCACCACCTTTTTACCCGCCTTGAGGATCGGGGCGACCCTCTGCATGGAGATGGTATGCGGAAGGGCGAGAAAAACTACATCGCATCCTTTGGCCATCACCTCCGGCGGATGGTCCTCGCAGACCAGGTCGATCCGCTTTGCAAAAGCGGGGAAGAGTTCCCCGACCGGCTTCGGTTTTTCCGCCCGTGCTGAAAGGCAGCAAATCCGGACAGAGGGGTGGTGTAGTAAAAGCCGGAGGAGTTCCTGGCCGGTATATCCCCCGACTCCCATAATGCCGACGCTGATTTTTTTCGGGTTTTCCATTGAATCGCTTTCCTTTAGAACCCCTTTTATTTTAAAGGGATACATTTAGTCTAAAATAAAAAACCTATTCTGTCAACGAGTCCCGTCGGGACGAACAGAATAGGTTTTGACTTCAAACTCTGAACTGCCAACTACCAACTACAAACTACCAACTACAAACTCCCAAACCTAACGCTTCGTCCACTGGAACTTTTTGCGGGCTCCTTTTTGGCCGTACTTCTTCCGTTCCTTCATCCGGGGATCCCGCGTGAGGAAGCCTCCGCGGCGAAGCACCGGACGAAGAGTAGGATCGGCCTTAATCAGGGCACGCGCAATGGCGTGACGAAGCGCACCGGCCTGTCCGGACAAACCTCCTCCCAACACCCTTGCGACCAAATGAAATTTCTCCTTGGTCTGCGTCGCTACAAAGGGCTGAAGTGACACGACCTGATGCGTCGGAATTCTGAAATATTCGGAGAGTGGCTTTCCGTTCACCTCGATGGCTCCTGCTCCCGGAAAAAGACGGACCTGGGCGATTGATTCCTTCCGCCGCCCTGTTGCCGTCACCACACCCGAAACGATTGTTTCTTCCATTAGGATGTTTTCTCTTTCTGGACTTCTTTTTCTTTCACTTTGACATGGGGCTCTTCACCCCGGTACACCTTCAACTTCTGGAAAATTCTTTCCCCCAGGGGACTCCGAGGAAGCATCCCTCGGACCGCATGCTGAATCACTTTTTCAGGGGATTCCTGAAGCATTTTTTCAAGAGGGATCTTTTTTAACCCACCCGGATAACCGGAATACCGCGTATAAATCTTCTCCTTCAGTTTGTTGCCGGTGACCCGAATCCCCCCGGCATTGACTACCACCACCGGATCCCCCGAATCCTGATGATAGGAGAAAAAGGGCTTCTGCTTTCCCCGGAGAAGCTGCGCCACCTCCTGGGCAACCCGCCCAAGGATTTTTCCATTCGCATCCACCCGGTGCTGCTTTCTTATAATTGGCTTTGTATAATGGACTTGTGTCAGTTTCTGCATCATGGGTACCGGAATAGCGAATAACTATACCAGACAAAACCGGTCCTGTCAAGTCTGATTCAAAAGGGCCTTTGCCTCTCGAATCTTCCCCTGAAGCACTTCCTGTCCCCTGGGAGACTTCTCCAAAAGGAGGGCCCTCCGCCACCAGAAGATCGCCTCCTCATACCGCCCCAGATTTCCGAAACTCACACCCAGATTATAGGCAAGACTCGCATCCTTCGGCCTGTATTGAACCGTTTTTTGAAGCCAGTGGATCGCTTCGGGATACCGGCCGAGCTGCCCCAGGGCAATCCCAAATCCATTCCAGACTTCCGGATCAGAGGGGATGAGCCGGCGGGCGCTTTGAAAGGCGGCAAAGGCCTCCCCCGAGCGGCCATGATGGAGATAGAAAAGTCCGAGCTGGAGATGGAGATAGGCCTCCTCATCCGCAAAAGTGTAAAGGACCTCAAGGAGTTTTTCCGCCTCTTCTTTTTCCCCTGATGCGAGGAGTCCTTGCGTTTTCATGGAAAGATAATGGAAAAGAATATACTTCTCAAAGAGATCTTTGGCCGGAAGCTGTTCCGGATCCCGAATCCGATAAGTCTCCCAGGAAAAAGAGGGGGCTTCTTTTCCCTCCGGGACAAGCCGATAAAGGATCCCTCTGGGCTTCAGGTGGATGTTTCCAGGATGCCCCGGATAGGAAAGAGGACGAAGGTTCGTATAGACCGGCGCTCTGGGATTCGAGGAGAGAAACTTAAAGAAACTTTTTTTCTGGAGAATCGGAAAAGAGCCCGGTTGTTCCAAACCGTAGACGGAGACATCCGGCCTGAGCCGTTCGATTTGCTGGAGATAGGCGAGGATGAATTGCGCATCGTCTCCGGAGATGAAAAGAATCCCATTTTCTTCAACCGTTGCAAGAAGATCCCTTCCGTAATCTTCGGCAATCCGGTGACGGCTCAAATCATTTGCCGGAAAGTGCACCAAAAGAAGAAAAAGGGGAAACGACAGCGAGAGCATCCGGAGCGACGGTGTCCTTTTGAAACAGAAAGAGATGACTTCCGCCATGCCGACTCCCCAAAAAAGCGAAAGAACAAGCCAGGCAGGAAGATAAAACGGGCGGATGAGGTAAAACCCGACGGCGCCCGGTTCGAAATTCATCGCCAAAATCAAAAGAAAGCTCACCTCCAAAAAAAGAAAAGCGGCAAAAAATCCGAGCCGGGGAGAGGCCTTCCAGAGCCGCCATAAACCGAAAGGAACAAACCCCCACAAAAGAGCCGGGGCCTGTTGGTCAAGGGCAACTCCGAAGGAACGGAGTTGGGCTCCATACATCAAGAGATTCCGGGTCGCTCCGATACCCCGGTATTGGAAGCGAAGAACATGGTTCAGTATGCTTTTCCAATTCGGGATGACTCCCCAGTGCATCGGCGGATCGCTGAGCGCCCGAAGCGGCAGGTAAAGATAGACGGAAAGGCCTATAAGGAAAAAAAAGCAAGAACCGGCTAAAAAACCGGCGCTTTTGAGACGGGCCGGCCCCTCCAATAAAATCATCAAAAAAAGAAGCGGGGCAAAGACGAGAAGAGTCTGATGATTGCCAAGGCCCAACCCGAAAAGGAAAGTGATGAGGAAAAAAAGAGAATCGGATTTCTCCACAACCCATCGGATGCTCAAATATAAAAGGAGCGCCACAAAAAAAGCATGGAGGGTGTAAACCTCGGCACTCAGGGATTGAAACCAGACATCCTTCAGCAATCCGTAAAAACAAGCGCCGGAAAGGGCGAAAAGAGGGCGGCCGGATGAAGCAATCCCCGTGACGGAAAAAAGCCGCAATAAAATCAGGTAAACCATTCCGGCCGTCAAAGCGGAAAAAAAAGCCGAAAAAAGATTCAACCGGTAGGCGACATTTCCGAATGGAAGAAAGGTGAAGAGCTTGCCCAGAAGACAAAAAAGCGGATAGCCGGGAGGATGGGGAATACCGAGGGTGTGAGCGGCGGTAATGAGTTCACCGCTATCCCCGGTAAAGACAGAGGGACAGAGCGTCCTCCCATAAATCAGGAAAGGGACGAAAAGGGCGAGGAAAAAAAAGAGGGTGTCAGCCCTTCCGGCGGCGGATGAGTCTTTCAAAGAAAAGTCTCCAAACCGTAAAAAACGCTTCAAAGATAATCGCCCACGTCATCTTGGAAACGCCGACATTCCGGTCGGCAAAAATGATAGGAATCTCCGCATGTCGAAGTCCCATCCGGTAGAGGAGGAC
The DNA here is from genome assembly GCA_947085655.1 of uncultured Omnitrophica bacterium. Taxonomy (GTDB): domain Bacteria; phylum Omnitrophota; class Gorgyraeia; order JACQQV01; family JACQQV01; genus CAMTXH01. Next base: position 42,732 of record CAMTXH010000010.1, read on the forward strand.
ATTGACCTCGATCTGGAAAGAATAGCCGTCCGAGCGGATTTTGGAAAAATCGAGTCGCTGGAGGGCTTCCCGCCGGAAGGCCTTGAAGCCGGCGGTTAAATCACGAATCGGGACACCGGTCATCCATTTTGCCCACCGGGTTGCGCAGTAACTGAGGAGGAGTCGGCCCATCGGCCAATCGACCACACTCACTCCCTTGATATAACGGGAACCGATCGCCCAATCCGCCTCTTTGAGCGCCTCGACCATGAGAGGCAAATACTTGGGATCATGGGAAAAATCGCCGTCCATCTCAAAGAGGATGTCCGCTCCCTTGTCTATCGCGGCCTGAAACCCGGTGAGATAAGCACTCCCAAGCCCCATTTTTCCCGGCCGCTCCAAAAGATGAATCCGCGGATTTTTTTCCTGAAGCCGCCTCACCACATCGGCGGTCCCGTCCGGAGAATGGTCATCCACCACCAAAACCTCAAGATCCAGACCAAGTCCAAAAAGAGCCGTGATGAGTTCCTCGATGGTGTCCGCTTCGTCGTAGGTCGGGATGATGATGAAAACTTTCATGGCGTTTGTTTCCGGACTTGAAAGACGAGGAGGTTCCCTGTTCCGCATAGAGAAGAAAGGCCATTCAAAACAAATGAGAAAGGGATACCCAAAACGGCCATTTTCTCAAGAAAAGCATCAGATCCCCGAACCCGGAGGGTATCTTCCAGAACATAAAAAAGACTCCGGATCCAGGGTCCCGGCATGAGCCAATCGTTCCTTTTTTGAATGATGTGAAAGCCGGTTTCGAAGAGAAGTCGTTCAAGGGTCTCGGCGGAAAAGTGGGAGAGGTGCCTTGGAACATCCAGAAGATGGGAAGCCCCCTTGAAAATGCGTATCTCCATCCCCTTTATATTAGGCACACTGACGAGCATTTGTCCATCCCTTTTCAAAACCCGGCACATCTCCCGAAGGGTCTTCCGGGGGTCCGGAACATGTTCCAGAAAATGCCAGGCAACGATCCCGTCAAAAAAGTCGGAGGGGTAACTCGCTTTCTCCAGCGTTCCCTGAAAAAACCGGATCCCTGCCACCTCAGGCGGCGGACCGAAATCACAGCCGAACGGTTCCATCCCTTTCCGGGCCAGATACGCCAGATAAAGGCCGCTGCCGCATCCGATATCAAGAACTCGCCCTCCCGGCTTTAAAAAAAGGGAGCGGGTCAGCCGGAAATAAAAAGGATAAAGACCCCTTAAAATCCCTTTCCCCTTCTGCCAGGGGATATAAGAGGAAGGATAAAGTGATTGAAGGATTTCGTCGGCAGGGCGGGGATTGGTGAAGCAAAACGTACACGCATCGCACCGGACCACCGTAAGACGGGACCGATCGGAAGAGAGCCGGTCCTTCCCGGTTAAAAAGGGGCTAAAACGTCCCGCCCCGCAGAGAGGGCACTGGGTCAGGGTGATCATTCCGGACGAGACGGCTTCCATCGGAGGCCATTGAATGTCTTCTTCCCCTGGAAGAAATAGTCGATAACAACACTTCCCGGATAAACCGGAACCGTCGCAGGGAGTAGATGGTGCTCTTTCGGGGAAAGTGTTTTTCTTTTCCGAAGAGTTTCTCCGAGATGGATGAGATTCCAAAAGAGTGCCTGGATGATTCCCTTTGATTTTTGAAGGTCACCGCGAACGATCCAATAAAGGAATTCCAATCCTTCCAAAAAGAGCCGGATGCCGAGTAAAAAAAGGAACTGCGGGAAAGGGGCGTTTTTCAGTACCATGGCAAGGTTATTCCGGTGGTTCAGATAGTTCTTCCGGAAATCGCCGTAGGGAAGCGTTGCACCTCCTTGATGATGGACGACCGATCCGGGAACAAACCGGATCCGGTAACCGAGCTGTTGAAACCGCCAACAAAGATCGATCTCCTCCATATGGGCGAAAAAGTCTTCATCAAAACCTCCCGCTTCAATGAAAAGGTCCCGTTTCACGGCAAATGCGGTGCCGGAGGCCCAAAAAAGCTCGACCGGTGAATCGTATTGACCTTCATCTTTTTCAAGTGTCCAGAAAAGCCGCCCTCGGCAAAAGGGATATCCGAACCGGTCCAGATATCCGCCGGCGGCCCCTCCATATTCAAAAAGAGAGGGATCGGATTTTGAAAGAATTTTCGGCTGGCAGGCGGCGATGGAGGAGTCGGATTCGAGCATGTCGATGAGGGGCGGAAGCCACCCCTCTTGCACTTCCGCGTCGTCGTTGAGAATCACGGTGAAACGTCCCTTCGCTTCCCGGACGCCCCGATCGACGCTTCCCGAAAATCCCCTGTTCTCCTGATTCCTGAGGATTTGAATTTCAGGAAAGATCTTTTTCGCTTCGGAGCTGCTTCCGTCGGTTGAGGCGTCGTCCACAAGAAGAATTTCACGATATCCTCCCTGTCGAATGACGCTTGTGAGGCATTGTCGGAGGTGGGAAAAACCGCGGTGATGCGGGATGACGACGCTGACGTCGCGTTGCCCTGTCAGGGGACTCATCGCGATCGGTGGGTCACCTTTAAAAGACAGAGGCCCCTGGCCGGAGCGGTCGGGCCTGCGAACCGACGGTCCTTTTTCAGGAGGAGCCGGCGGATTTCTTCCGGTTTCCGTCTTCCCCTTCCCACTTCAAGGAGTGTTCCGACGATATTCCGGACCATCTTGTACAAAAAGCCGTTTCCCTCGATTTCAATGAAAACATACGGTGAATGTCTCCGGACGGAGATCCGCCGGATCTGCCGGATGGAGGAACGCTCCTTTTTATCCTTTGCCTGAAACGATTTAAAGTTTTTCCGCCCTTTAAAATGGCCGGCGGCCCGCTTCATCGCCGAAAGATCCAGGGGTCTCGGATAAAAGGTGGTATACAAACGGTCGAAGGGGGAACGGGAGGGGTGATTCCGGAGAGTATAACGGTAGGTCTTGAGCGCTTTGTCAAAACGGGGATGGAAAGAGAGCGGAACCGATTCCACCTTGACAACCGCCACATCCGGAGGCAACAGACTGTTCAGCGCGCGTTTGAGTGCCCCACCGGAAATGGCAGAGGCGGTCTTGAAAGAGACGAGATGCCCGAGGGCATGAACGCCGGCGTCCGTCCGCCCGGAAGAAAGGAGCCGGATATTCTCTTTCAGAATTTGTCTCAACGTCTTTTGTAGAATCGCCTGCACGGTCAGGGCATTTTTTTGAACTTGAAAGCCGGCGTATCGCGTTCCGTCGTAACTCACGGTCAGCGCGAGATGTCTCATAAGTGCTCTGCAATCTGAACGGCGTTCAAGGCGGCTCCCTTCCGGAGGTTGTCCCCCACCACCCAGAAATTGAGTCCCGACGGAACAGTCGGGTCCTTCCGGATTCGCCCGACAAAGACATCATCCTTCCCCGCTCCATGGATCGGGAGGGGATATTCCGCCTTCTGGGGATTGTCAATCACCTGAACCCCCGGTGCCTTGGAGAGGAGTTTCCGCGCCTCTTGCGGTGAAATCGGTTTTTCAAATTCCGCGTTGACCGATTCGGAATGGGCATAGAAGACCGGCACCCGGACCGTTGTGGCGGTAATGGCAAACGAATCGTTCATGATTTTCTGGGTCTCAAGCATCACCTTCGTCTCCTCCCGGCTGTACCCGTCTTCCGAGAAGACGTCGATATGGGGAATGACGTTAAAGGCGATCTGATGCGGGAATTTTGAGGGCGAGGCCGCCTTTCCCTGAAGGAGTAAAGCGGTCTGATTCTTGAGTTCCTCAATCGCCTTTCCTCCCGCCCCGGAGACAGATTGATACGTGGAGACCACGACCCGCTTGACCCGGGCCCGGTCATGGAGCGGCTTGAGCACCAAAACCAGTTGAATCGTGGAGCAGTTCGGATTCGCAATGAGCCCTTTGTGGGTTTTGATGAGTTCCCCGTTCACCTCCGGCACAATCAAAGGGATATTCCTTTCCATCCGGAAGGCACTCGAGTTATCCACCACAATGCATCCTGCTTTGACCGCCTGCGGGGCGAATTCCTGGCTTCGGGAAGCCCCGGCGCTGAAAAGGGCAAGGTCCAGCCCTTCAAAGACTCCCTCCTTCAAGGTCTCAACCGGAATTTCTTTTCCGCGGAAGGAAAGCTTCATTCCTTCCGATTTTTCGGAGGCGAAAAGACGGAGACTTTTCACCGGAAAATTCCGCTCTTCCAATACACGGATCATTTCCCGGCCCACTGCGCCGGTTGCTCCGACGATGCCGACGTTGCAAGGTTTTTTCAGTCCACCCATTCTATACCTCTTTGGCCACCAAGTCCCCCACTTCGGTCGTGGAGTAACCCATCTTTCCCGCCGAAAGACTCTTTAACTTTTGAGTCACCGTCTGGATGGCATTCTCGATCCGTGAGGCCGCCTTCGGCTCGCCCAGATACTCAAGCATGATCTGACCTGCGGCAATCGCCGCCAAAGGATTAATGACATTTTTGCCGGTGTATTTCGGGGCGGACCCGCCGATCGGCTCGAACATGGAGACCCCTTCCGGATTCAAGTTGCCGCCTGCGGCAATTCCCATGCCTCCCTGAATCATCGCACCGAGGTCCGTGATGATATCCCCGAACATGTTATCCGTCACAATCACATCAAACCATTCCGGATTCTTCACCATCCACATGCAGGTCGCATCCACATGGGCATAATCGGTCGTCACATCCGGGTAATCCTTCGCGACCTGGTTGAATACCCGCTGCCAGAGGTCATGCGCATAGTTCAAGACGTTTGTTTTTCCGCAGAAGGTCAGTTTCTTTTTCTTATTCCGTTTCCGGGTGTATTCAAAGGCAAAGCGGATGCACCGCTCCGCTCCTTTGTACGTGTTGATCGACTCCTGAATCGCCGTCTCCTCCTTTGTCCCTTTCTTTTCGAAGCGCCCGATTCCCTTATAGAGCCCTTCCGTATTCTCGCGGACCACCACAAAATCGATTTCCTCTGGGCCCTTATCCTTGAGAGGCGTCCAGACTCCCGGATAGAGTTTCACCGGACGGAGATTGATGTACTGATCCAGATCAAAGCGGATCTTAAGGAGAATCCCCCGCTCGAGAATTCCGGGCGCCACATCCGGGTGCCCGATCGCCCCAAGGTAGATGGCATCCTTTTTCCGGAACTCCGAAAGGGCCGCATCCGGAAGGATTTCCTTTGTCTTCAAATAATGGATGCCGCCGTAAGGGTACGTTTCAAAGTCAAACGCCACCCCGTCCCGTTTCCCGACCGCATTCAAGACCTTGATTCCCTCCCGAATCACTTCAGGGCCGGTTCCGTCCCCAGGAATGACCGCAATCTGATACCGTTTCATTTCCGGAGCATCCTTTTTGCGTATTCAAACACATCCCCCGCCTCCAGAATCTCCCGGACCGCACCGATCGGGCGGAGGGTGTATGTTTTGTTTTGGGTGAAATTTTTCATTTTCGATTCCGAAAGCGAAATTTCCACCTCATCCCCGGTCTTCACCTTGTCGCAGAGCCGCTCTTCGCTTTCCAGAGGAATCAAAAGGGCCGCGTTGACGCTATTCCTGAAAAAAATCCGGGCATAGTAGGAAGCGACCACCGCCCTCACCCCGGAGGCGTTCAGCGCCCCGGGTGCCTGCGCGCGGGAAGAGCCGCATCCGAAATTCTCCCCCGCCACAATAACGGTGTAAGGGGATTTCCCCCTTTTTTTGTCGATAAAGGGGGGCAATGTCTCCGGAAGCCCTTCGAGGGCATGGCTCCCCAATTCATCCTTTTGCGCGGGATTGGTGTGGCTTAGGTTCAGGTATTGGGCCGGAATGATGACATCCGTGTCGATGTTATCTCCCAACACATACGCTTTTCCGGTAATTCGGTCTTCCATAATTCCTCGGCGACCCTTAGATCAGCCCCATCTTCCGTAAGCGTTTAAAGAGTTCTCGATAGACCTCATCATCCCTGCGGATACCCACCTTTAGCACAAGGACTCGAACTTCTCTCTTGTAGATACGATAAATGACGCGGTAGTCTTCCACGCGAAGCCGGTAATATCCTTTAAACTCGCCTACAAGGGGCTTCCCATAATTTTCCGGATGACTGGTAAGCTTTTCCTCAATGGCTTGGAAAATTTTTCTGCGGATTCTGAGGTCCAACCCCTTTAAGTCCTCGGTAATGACCAAGGGATGGATGGCGACTTCCCACATCAATTAGCAAATCCCTGCCCGTTTCTTCGCTTCCTGCAAAGAAAGAGGTTTCCCCTTTCTCTCTCTCTGCTTTGCCAAGGCCGCAAGACCATAGTCTTCAATGAACTCAAGGAGCGATTCCAAGCGCTCAAATTCCTCGATAGAAAGGAGCATCGCAACAGGTTTATTGCGTTTTTCAATCATCACGTGATGCTTCTTGATTTCTTCTAAGATCGCATCGATCTTTGTTCGAAACTCGGAGACCCCCACTAACGTCGTATCTTCCTTTACTGTAATCATGCCGGTCACCCCCACATACAGTATATCATGGGTCTTTTGAATTGTCAAATAAATATACTATTTAATTTAACTTTCAATAACCTATTTTAAGCCTATGAGTTACACCTCTCTTTAGGCTTCCAAATCGGAATCTTAAAGCGCACTCTGAGATCCCGATCCAACATGACCCTTTTTCCGCGAATCTGGAAAATCTTACTTTCTATCTTTTCAACCGGAGCCAACTCCATCTCCTACCTCCTATGGGCATAGAACCTTTGAGTGGCTCCGTTTTAGATTGCTATCAAAGAACGATGTTTCAAAATCCGAATTACAAGAATTCTCGTGGATCCGTAATATGCCCTGTAATCGCTGATGCTGCTACCGTGTACGGTGAAGCGAGATAAATCTGCGCCTTTTTGGATCCCATCCGGCCGACAAAATTCCGGTTCGTGGTGGTAATCACCACCGTCGTATCGGCCGCCCTCCCGATCGTATCGGCCGGGCCGCCGAGGCAGGCCTGGCATCCGGGCGGCATCGGTCCCTTGGCCCCCGATTCCTGGAAAATGGCGGCGAGTGTCTCGCCGTCAACCTTTTCGCGATGCAAATCGTCATAAATCTCCTTGGTCGCCGGCACGATAAAGGTTTCGATCTTGACCTTCTTTCCCTTCAGCACCTTGGCGGCCGCCCTGAAATCGGTGATTTTCCCTCCGGTGCAGGATCCGATATATGCCCTGTTCAGCGAAATATCCTTCAATTTCCGCGCCGTGTCATAGTTGTCGGGTGAATGCGGTTTGGCAATGCTCGGTTCGATCTCGCTTGCCTTGAATTCATGGATAGACGCATACCGGGCATCCGGGTCGCTTTTCACCACTTCAAAGGGCTTCTCGCTCCGCTCCCTGACATAGGCGAGGATATTTTCCGTCGGAGGAATGACGCCGTTTTTCCCCCCTGCTTCAATCACCATGTTGCAGAGGGTCATTTTCTCCTCAACGCTCAAACTTTCCACCCCTTCGCCGGTAAATTCCATCGCCTTGTAAGTGGCGCCCCCGATTCCGATAGTGCCGATGATTTTAAGAATCAGGTCCTTCGCCATCAAATAAGAGGGCAGTTTCCCGTGCACCACGAATTTCATCGTCGGAGGGACTTTCACCCAAAGTTTCCCGAGTCCCAAAATGAGCGCCGCATCCGCGTCCCCGATTCCGGTTGCAAAAGTCCCGAACGCCCCCGAAGTGCAGGTATGGGAATCGGTCCCGAAGAGAATCTCGCCGGGGCGGTTATGTCCTTTCTGGGCAAGGGCGATGTGACAGACGCCGGTATAGGTGTCGGAGAGTGTCTCAAACGTCCCCATGAAATCCTCCCCCACATCGTAGAAATATTTCAGCCCCTGTTCCTTCGCAAACCGGCGGACGAGGGCGATGTTCTCCTCCGATTTTTTGTCCTGGGTAAAGATGAAGTGGTCCGGGATAATCACCACTTTATCCGGATCCCAGACCTTTGCATCCGCCCCGAACTTTTCGTAGAAGACATTGACCGCACCGGGTCCGCAAATATCATGGGTCATGAGGACATCCGTCTCCACCCAGATATTCTCGCCCGGTTCCGCCTTCCGTTTCCCGGCCCCCCGGGCCAGGATTTTTTCGGTCATCGTCATTCCCATCTGATTACCCTTTAAAATTATGTTCCGATGATTCCTTCAACCGGACTTGAAGCGGAAGCGTACCTTTTCCTCGGAATCCGGCCCGCCTCAAAAGCGAGCCGGCCCGCCTCCACCGCCAGTTTCATGGCGCGCGCCATCTTGACCGGATCTTTGGCGCCCGCGATCGCCGTATTCATCAACACACCGTCCGCCCCCAGTTCCATCGCAACAGAAGCATCCGACGCGGTTCCGACCCCCGCATCCACAATCACCGGAATCGACACCGCTTCCTTAATAAAGGTAATGTTCAGCCGGTTCTGAATCCCCATGCCGGAGCCGATCGGGGCGGCAAGCGGCATCACACAGGCGGCCCCTGCTCCCTCCAGTTTCTTAGCCATAATCGGGTCGTCGTTCGTATACGGCATCACGATAAATCCCTCTTTCACCAACACGCGGGTTGCGGCAAGGAGCGCTTCGTTGTCCGGAAGAAGGGTCTTTTCATCGCCGATCACTTCCAGTTTAATCAGATTCGTCCCGACCGCCTCGCGCGCCAGATGTGCAGTCCGGATCGCATCCTCCGCGGTATAGCATCCCGCCGTATTCGGAAGGAGGGTGAAACGTTTCCGGTCGATGTAATCCAAGAGCGATTCTTTGGTCGGGTCGTCCAAATTGACCCGCCGCACGGCGACCGTCACCATCTCCGCCCCGGAGGCCTCATGGGCCTTTTGCATCAGTTTGAAATCAGCATATTTGCCGGTGCCGACAATCAGCCGGGAATGAAACACCCGCTCCCCAATCACCAAGCCCTCAACCGCTTGCTTCACCTGCACCATTTTCGTAACTCCTTGAAAATAAAAGTGTTGGAAATTTTCTTAAAACGAGACGAACATTCTCTTTTACTTCTCAAATTATTTATTATAACGTAGATTGTTTCGGGATGCAAGGATTCGGGAATTTAGCGCCGTTTTCCGAAACGGGGCATCGCCCCAAGGAGCTTTTGGGTATAAGGATGGGCAGGATGGGTAAAAAGATTCTCGGTGGATGCGACCTCCACCACCTTTCCGAAGCACATCACCACCACCCGGTCGGTGAGACTTTCCAGGACCCCGAGGTTGTGGGTAATAAAAAGGTAGGTGAGTTGATATTTTTTCTGGAGGGAAAGAAGGAGATTCAGAACCTGCGCCTGCACCGAAAGGTCCAGAGAAGAGACCGGTTCATCCAGAATCAGCACCTCCGGCCCGGTCGCAAGGGCTCTCGCAATTCCGATCCGCTGGCGCTGTCCCCCCGAAAAAGCATGGGGAAATCGCCGGGCATGCTCTGGTTCAAGTCCCACCTGTTTTAAAAGTTCCGATACCCGGCCGGGGATTTCGCTGGGCTTGGTGAGTCCGTGGATCCAGAGCGGCTCTCCGATCATCTCTCCGATCCGCATCCTCGGATTAAGCGAACCGAAGGGATCTTGAAAGACCGGTTGCACCCGACGGCGGAATATCTTCCACTCTTTCCGGGAAAAGGAAGAGAGGGTTTTTCCTTCAAAGACAACCTCTCCGGCTGTCGGAACGTCGAGCCCGAGGAGAAGCCGCGCCAAAGTTGATTTGCCGCACCCCGATTCCCCCACAAGGCCCAAGGTCTCGCCCCGGTAAAGAGAAAGATCGACTCCGTCAACCGCTTTGACCCACCCAAGCGCTCTCCCAGCCAATCCTCCCTTGAGAGGAAAATACCGCTTGAGAGAACGGGCCTCGAAAAGGGCGCCGTTTTTCATGATGGTCCCTTCGGGAATTTGGCCACCTTCTCCGCTTCGAAACAGGAAAACCGGTGGCCTGCCTTCTCTTCGTCAGGGGGATATTCCGTCTCGCATTTCGAAACCTTGAAGGAACATCTCGGGTGAAAATGGCAGCCCTTCGGAAGATCGCTCGGGTCCGGCAAAGAGCCCGAAATCGCCGTGAGTTCCGATTTCCGGAGTCCCGGTTTCGGGACACACCCGATCAGTCCGAGGGTATAAGGATGAAGGGGGCTTTGCAACACCTCCTCGGTCCGGCCCTTTTCCACAATTTTTCCGCAGTACATGATGGCCGCCGAATCGGAGACCTGGGAGACGAGACTCAAATCGTGCGTGATAAAAAGGAGTCCGATACCGGTCTCCTCCTTCAACTTGATTAAGAGGGAGAGGATTTCATCCTGAATCGTCACATCGAGTGCCGTGGTCGGCTCATCCGCAATCAAAAGACGGGGATGCGAAGCAAGCGCCATCGCAATCATGACCCGCTGCTTCATCCCGCCGGAGAGTTCATGCGGATAAGAGCGGAGCCGCCTCTCCGGCTCCCGGATTCCGACCCGCGAAAGGAGCGAAACACTCTCTTCTTTCGCCTCTTTCGAAGTCATCCGGCGGTGGAGTTGAAGCACTTCCCCGATCTGATCTCCGACCGAAAAGACCGGATTCAAGGAAGTGGCCGGCTCCTGAAAAATGTAGGCGATCTTTCCCCCGCGGACCCGGCGGAGTTCCACTTCCGGAAGCGCCAAAAGGTCCCGTCCCTCAAACAAGATATTCCCCTTCTCAATTTTTGCCGGCACACCCAGGAGCCGGGTGATGGAGAGCGCCGTGACACTTTTTCCGCATCCTGACTCCCCCACCAGCGCCAAAAATTCCCCTTCGTTCAGAGTGAGGCGAACGCCGTTCACCGCCTTCACCGGGCCAAAGGAGACATGCAGGTCCCGAATTTCAAGAAGAGGGCTCATTGGGGAATCCAGCCGATTTTCTGAAGATGGCGAAAAATGATTAGAGCGGCCAATTGATGGCCCTTTTCATTCCAATGTCCGTCTCCTGCAAAAACGAATTTCCTCTTCCCTTGGCTTTCACGGACAAAAGGGCCGATCGCATCGATATATTCGATGTCCTCTGCCTCTACAAACGACCTGATCTTTGTTTCTCGTTCGGCTTCCTCGATCCCTTCCGCGTACTCAGTAAAGGCGAATCGAATTCCCCTCTCGTCACAGACCGACTTCATCGCCCGAATCAATGCCTCTGTGATCTTTCTTGCTTCATCGGAGACAGGCGTAAATCGCGGCCGTGGGGGATGGGGATAGGCGAATCCCGCCTTCACCATGATGCGATCAATCACCTCGATCTGGCGGAGGGCCGGAATCAGTCGACGGTACAAGAGGGACTTTCCTTTTAGAAACCATTTGAACCTAAGGAAGAGGGGATCCGATGCATCGGGAACCTCCGCTAAAAAGGCCCTTTCCTCAAGAAGGGCCTCATTGCGAGAACGTTCATCTTCTTCAAGAGACATCTGCCATAGATCGAAGGATTCAAAGGTCTGGGGAACCGGCACCCCTTTCAGAGAAAGCCGGCCGTCTTCCAGCAAAAAATAGGATTTGCCGAATTTCCGCTTGGGTTTGTGGATCGTGATGTTATTTTCGTCATCGTTCGGCACATAAATATAGAGAACGATATCCGGGTCGTATCCGATTCCTTCGCGGGTCAAAAAGAGATAACTCTGATCGGTTCCGTACCCCCTGACCCCTGCATTGATGACCTCGGAGGGGGTCACGGAATCGATCAATCTTTCCAAAACAGAATCGATGACCTTTTCTTTTTCCACTTCCATCCCAAGGGCCACCGAGTCTCCCAAGAGGAGGATCCGAAGAGTCCCTTCCGGTTTTTGGATCGAAAATTCATTGTCTCTCAGACTCTGGGAGTTGATCGTTGCGGGCGCCCGAATTCGAAGATGCCGGTTCGAAAAAACGGCCTTCGCATTCGGTTGAAATCGCCAGCCCAAAACAGGATCGTAACGCCAGAGGAGTTCCTCGCCAGTCACCTCGCCGTAGAAAAGAGACTCGTAAGCCCTTAACACCCCCTCTGCGATCAGGCAGGTAACCGTAACGGAGAAGAAGACAAGCAAAATTTTTTTCATCATTAGATTTGATCCCGCAGCCGGGGATCCAAGAGATCCCGAAGTCCCTCCCCGAGGAGGTTATACGCCAAAACGGTGACGAGAATCGCAAGTCCCGGGAAAAGCATCAACCACCAAGCAACATCTAAAACAGATTTTCCCTCAATCAAAATACTGCCCCAGCTTACCCTTGGAGGCTGCACGCCGATCCCCAGAAAACTCAACACCGATTCTGTCAAAATGGCTCCGGCGATTCCAAGGGTCGCGCTCACTAGGACCGGGGTGATCCCATTCGGAATGAGATGACGCACAATAATCCGAAAAGGGCTCGCGCCAATTGCGCGGGCCGCGAGGATAAACTCTTGCTCCTTCAACGACAAAATTTCAGCGCGGATAAAGCGCGCGACTCCCATCCAACTGGTAATCCCGATAACCACCATCACATTAAATATGTTCGGGCCAAGAATGGCAATGATCGCAAGGATCAAAAAGAGGGTCGGAAAACAAAGCATCACGTCTACAAAACGCATGATCAGAGTGTCGAGGCGACCTCCAAAATAGCCGGCGATCGAACCGAGAAAGATCCCGATCAAAACAGAAATCCCCACCGCCACAAATCCGACCGAAAGGGAGATCCTTGCTCCATAAAGCATCCGAGAAAAAACATCCCTTCCTAACTGATCTGTCCCCAGTAAGTGTTCCCGGGAGGGTCCTGTCAGGCGACTAGAAAGATCTATCTCGGAGGGGTCATAGGGCGCAAGGAGGGGGGCCAACAGGGCGATAACGACTAAGAACCCGATTAGAACCGTCCCAAAAAGTGCAAGTTTATTTCGAAAAAGTGTCATCCTGCCGGTCTTTCCTCTCCGAGGATCCGGATTCTCGGGTCCACGAGGCCATACGCAACGTCTGCCAAAAGATTCCCCAACAGAGTGAGAACTGCACCCATTACAAGCCCACCCATGACAAGAGGATAATCCCGTGCCATGACTCCCTCAAAAAAGAGTCTTCCCAGCCCAGGAATGCCGAAGATCGTTTCAGAGATGACAGCGCCTCCAAGCAGCCCCGGAAGTGACAATCCTAAAATGGTCACGATAGGAAGAAGGGCATTCCGGAGGGCATGTTTGTAAATCACGAGTCCTTCCGGGAGCCCTTTGGCCCGGGCGGTCCGGATGTAGTCCTGCCGGATCACATTCAGCATGCTCCCCCGCATGTAACGAGAAATCCCGGCGAGACTTCCAGAAGTGGCAACAAAAACCGGAAGAACTACATGTTTTCCGACATCGACCACTTGCTCCATCAAGGAGAAATGTTCGGTTCCAAAAGACCGGATCCCTGATACCGGAAGCCATCCCAACTTTACCGAAAAAAGTTGCATCAGAAGAAGGGCCACCCAGAATCCAGGAGCCGCGAAACCGATAAAGACTAACACAGTGAGCGTTTTGTCTAGCAAAGAATTGTGCCTCACAGCAGAAATAACACCAATGGGCAAGGCAACGAGGAAAACGATGATTAAAGAAAGAAAACTGAGGAAAAGAGTGATTGGGATGCGTTCCACAATTTTGTCAAGGACGAGACGGTTGTCCTGAAAGGAGATTCCAAAATCGAATCGAACCAGGCGAGAAAGCCATCGCCAGTATTGCACATAAAGGGGTTGATCGAGCCCGTAAAGCTTTTCGAGGCGCTGAATCGCTTCATAGGAAACCTTTGGATTCATCTCTGTTTGAAGTTGGGTCGGCTTCCCCGGAGCAAGGTGGATCACCATAAAAGAAATGAGGGTAATGCCAATGAGAAGGGGAATCCGAGCCAGGAGCTGCTTTAACAGATAACGCTTCATTGGGTTAGGTATTTCTGTTGGTGCTTTGGTACATACCACTTGATAAAGTTGTGACCGACGCCTAACGGTGCCAGTTCGATCCCCTTGAATCGTGCATGGAAAATCGGTAGGGCATCCGGAACGTACAGGAACGTACACGGCTGATCCTCATAGATCATCCAGTGAAGGCGGTGGTAAATCGCCTTGCGCTTTTCCTGATCGAACGTCCGGCGCCCCTCCTCGATCAACTGGTCCACCGCTTCATTGTGATACTGAATAAAGTTGAATTCCCCTGCACGCGTTTTGGAGGAATGCCAGATATCGTAAAGATCCGGATCCCGTCCAAGACCCCATCCGAGGATAAATGCTTCAAACTTTTTTTGATCGATGAACTGAGAAATGAAAGCGGTCCACTCGATAATCCAAATCTTGACTCGGATTCCTAGTTTTTCCCATTGCCGCTGAGCAAGTTCCGCAATCATCTTCCGCTGCTCATTCCCCTGATTGGTAATCAGCGTAAACTCGAAGCGTTCCCCCTCTTTATCCAGCCAGCCGTCCCCGTCATGATCCTCCCAGCCGGCCTCGGCCAAAAGGCGCTTTGCTTCATCCGGATCGTAAGGGAGAGGGGACACTTTCGGATTATAGGCCCAAGACGTTGGTACAAAGGGACCGGTACTTTCCCGACCAAGTCCAAAGAGGATGCCATCGATAATCGCCTGGCGGTTGAGCCCCATGGTTAAAGCCTTTCGGACACGAAGATCCTTAAATCGCGGATCGGCAAGATTATAACCAATATAGGCATAAGAAAAACTCGGATAGCGGAACCTTTGATATGTTTCCTTAAAGAAGGGGCTCCCAGTCTGTCGTTGGTATTGAAGGGGCGTCAGATTCAGTGAATCGACGCCTTCGACCCGGAGCTCCAGAAAAAGAGTCGACTGATCGGGGATGACGCGGTCAAGATAGCCGTCAATATAGGGACGTCCTTCAAAATAATCGGGGTTTACCTCGAGTTCGACATATTGTGCTGTCTTCCACTCTTTGAAGCGATAGGGCCCTGTTCCGATGGGATTTCTGGAAAAAGGGGTATTAGTCAAATCTTCGTTCTCCAGGAGGTGCTTCGGCATGACGGCCATTCCCCAGCTCGCCAGTCCCGGCGAAAACGGCTCTTTGTAGGTGACTTTGACGGTGTGGGAATCGACGATTTCAACATCTTTCACTCTCTCAAAATCGCCGCTGTAAGGGGTGGGGACTTTGGGGTCGATCAGTTTCTGGTAGGTGAAGAGGACATCTTCGCTGGTAAAGGGGTAGCCGTCATGCCAGCGGACATTTTTCCGAAGATGAAAAGTGATTTCCAATCCATCTTCGCTCACCTCCCACCGTTCCGCAAGATCCCCCGTGAGCTCGATGTTTGCATCGTACTTCACCAAGCCGTTGAAGACCTGGCCCACGATGGTGGCGGATGCCCCGTCCGAAGCAAGGATCGGAATCAGATTCTTCGGCTCGGCAATGGATCCGGTGATGAACCGATCTCCGGTGACCGGGATCGGATCGGCAGAAAACTGTTTTTCTTCGGGCAGGTCCGCCCCTCCGCAGCCGGAGAGGAAAAACAGGGAAAAAAAGAGGATTTGAAGCGGTTTTAAAAAAAAGAAGGGGGCTGAATTAGGGAGAGGGGGGTGTTGCACCGGTCTCGCCTTCCGATGACGTCTCTTCAGCGACAGGCGGACGATCCGCTTCAGGAGTGCTTTCGGATGTCTCGACGGGAGGAGTGCTTTTCATGAGAGACATCCGGCCCCGGCTTGAAAGAATGCCGAGCGAAAGACAGGTGACAAGAAAAAGGATGGCGCAGACAGAGGTGGCGCGGTTTAAAAAGGAAGAGCTTTTGGTTCCGAAGAGCTGCTGTGAGGCCCCTCCGAAGGCCTCCGAAAGCCCCCCGCCCTTTCCGGCCTGAAGGAGAATGACGCCGATCAGTACAAGACTCACGATCACATGGAGAATAATGAGAAATATCATGAAACCCTCACCTTCATTCGGGAAAGTCCCCCTTGCACGATTTTTTGAAAGGAACCCAATTGGAGACTCGCCCCGCCGACGAGCGCCCCGTCAATGTCGGGCCGGGCAAGGAGTGCGTCGATATTATCCGGCCTGACGCTCCCTCCGTAAAGGATCCGGAGATCCTCCGCCAGATCCCGATCGAACATCTCTTGGAAATGCTTTCGGATCACGGCATGAACCTCCTCCGCCTGCTCCGGGGTGGCATTTCTTCCGGTCCCGATCGCCCAGACCGGTTCGTAAGCCACAATAACCTGCTTTGCCCTTTCTTTTTCAATGCCCTGAAAGACGCTCAAATGGGCTTCGATCACTTCCAGGGTTCTGTTTTTCTCCCTTTCTTCAAGCCGTTCCCCGACACAGACAATCGGAAAAAGGCCATGCTGAAGCGCGCTTTTCAGTTTTTGGCGGATCACCGCATTCGTCTCCGAAAAATAGGCACGCCGTTCGGAATGTCCGACAATCACATATTGACACCCGGCCGCCTTCAGCATCGCCGGGGAGACTTCCCCGGTGAAAGCCCCCTCCGTCTCCCAATGAAGATTCTGCGCCCCCACAGCGATCGCGCTTCCGGACAGGGCTTCTGCAACGGAAGTGAGTGCGGGAAACGGCGGGCAGACCACAAGGTCTATCGGAAGCGGCTTCTGCGGAAAGGCCGATTTCAGCGATGCCGCAAACGAAAGGGCCTCCTCCGGAGTCTTGTGCATCTTCCAGTTTCCCGCAATCAGGATCTTCCGCATCCCTATTTATCCTTCAAAGCGGCGATTCCGGGAAGCTCTTTCCCCTCGAGAAATTCAAGGCTGGCGCCTCCGCCGGTCGAAACATGCGTCATCCGTCCGGCAAGGCCGAACTGTTCCACGGCTGCGGCGGTATCACCGCCCCCGATCACCGTGGTGGTCTGTTTCTGCTCCGCCAAATAGGAGGCGATCTCCCGCGTCCCTTTCTCAAAGAGCGGATTTTCAAAAACTCCCAGAGGGCCGTTCCAGAGAACCGTCTTTGCCTGCCGGAGGGCTTCCTTGAAACGTTTCACCGTCGCCGGACCGATATCATATCCGAATTCCCCCTCCGGGATCGATTCCATCCGGAGTGTACTTTTCTTCGGCGGTTCCGGCTTAAGGGGTCTGTCGGCGGTCACATGGTCTACCGGAAGGCAAAGGGTCACTTTCTTTTCCATCCGTTCAAGAAGGGTCCTGGCCAGGTCCAATTTTTCCTCTTCGAGTTTCGATTTTCCGACGGAAATCCCCTTCACTTTCAAAAAAAGATACGCCATCGCCCCCCCGATTAAAAGGGTGTCGAGGGTCCCGGTCAGGTTTTCAAGGATGCCGACTTTATCCGACACCTTCGCACCCCCGAGGATCATCGCAAAGGGACGCTCCGGGTCCGAAAGAATTTTGGAAAGGACGCTCACTTCCTTCT
Organism: uncultured Omnitrophica bacterium; assembly: GCA_947085655.1. Classification (GTDB taxonomy): domain Bacteria; phylum Omnitrophota; class Gorgyraeia; order JACQQV01; family JACQQV01; genus CAMTXH01. The sequence goes on from CAMTXH010000010.1 coordinate 59,935, forward strand.
CGACCAAAAATCCCATCGCAGAGGGGAGAAATTCTGTCACCCCGACCGTGGAGGCATGCGCCCGGTGGCAGGTGCCGAAGGCATCATTCACAAAAAGGTCTGCAAGTTGGGCAAGGGATTTTGCGAATCCGGGATCGTTCTGCTCCTCTCCCGCATGAAAACGGACATTTTCAAGAAGGAGGACCTCCCCCGGTTTGAGCGCCTCCACCTTCCGTCGAACCGAATCGCCGATGCAATCCGCCGCTGTCTGAACCGGCGCGTCGAGGAGTTCGCCGAGCCGTTTGGCCACCGGCGCCATCCGGAATTCCTCTGCCGGCTTCCCTTTGGGGCGTCCCAAATGACTCACGAGAACAAGCCGCGCTCCTTGCTTCCGGGCATAGTTCAAGGTAGGGAGACTCGCGCGAATCCGGGTGTCATCCGAAACGACCCGGTCCGGACCGAGGGGGACGTTATAGTCCACCCGGACGAGGAGCCGCTTCCCCTTCAAGTCCAAATCGCGAATCGACAGTTTCTGCGAGGTTGCCACGGTCATGCCACCGCCGCCCCCTTCTTTGCGCCGGCATTTTCCTTCTGAGCGATAAATTCGATCAGATCGACCACGCGGCACGAATAAGCCCACTCGTTGTCGTACCAGCCAAGAACCTTGACGAGGTGTTTGTCGATGACATAGGTCGAAAGGGCATCCACGATGGCCGACTTGTCATTCCCATTGAAATCCTTTGAGACAAGGGGAAGTTCGCAGTATTCCAGAATATGCTTCATCGGTCCTTCCGCCGCCTTTTTCAGGGCGGCATTGACCTGTTCCTTGCTCGTTTCCTTCTCCACCTCACAAACCAAATCAACCAGGGAGACATTCGGCGTCGGCACGCGAATCGCAAGGCCGTCCATCTTCCCGGCGAGTTTCGGAAGGACCTTCCCGATCGCCTTCGCTGCCCCGGTTGAGGTCGGAATCATGGAAAGGGCTGCGGCGCGGGCCCTGCGAAGGTCCGAATGCACCAGATCCAGAGTCCTTTGGTCGTTGGTGTAGGAATGAATCGTGGTCATGACCCCCTTGCGAATCCCGAATGCATCATCCAGCACCTTTGCAAGCGGGGCCAGGCAGTTGGTGGTGCAGGAGGCGTTGGAAATGATCCGATGCTTGGCCGGGTCGTACATCTCGTCATTCACACCCAACACCAGCGTCACATCCTCATTTTTGGCCGGGGCCGAAATAATGACCCGCTTGGCTCCCGAGTCGAGGTGCCCCTTTGCTTTTTCCGCATCGGTGAAGACCCCTGTTGACTCGACCGCAATCTCCACGCCGAGTTCCCCCCAGGGGATCTCCGCCGGACTCTTATAGGAGAGAACCTTTGTCTCTTTTCCGTCCACACCAATCGCCCCCTCTTTGGCGGAGACGCGATGCTGGAAAGGTCCGAGGACAGAATCGTACCGAAGAAGATGCGCCAGCGTTTCGGTCGGACAGGGGAGATCATTCACTGCCACGAATTCGATTCCCTTCCGTCCAAACCCGGCCCGGAACACATTCCGCCCGATCCGGCCGAAACCGTTTATGCCTACCCGAGTCATGTTTTCCTCCTTAATAATAAAGCGGCCTTTTCCGGAGGGACGGGATTGATGTAGAACCCGGTCCCCCACTCGAATCCGACCATTTCCCCCAACCGGGGAACCGCCTCCAGATGCCAGTGAAAACTTTTTTCGTGGTCCGGACCCGGCGGTGCGGTGTGAATCAAAAGGTTATAAGAGGGGTTCCGAAGGACCTCTCTCAAGCGGGAAAGAAGAAGTTTGAATGCGGAGGCAAGAAGGGGGATTTCCTTCTCCCCGATCCGGCCGAAGTCCGACGCATGTTTCTTCGGAATCACCCAGCATTCAAACGGAAACCGCGCCCAAAACGGTGAAAAGACAAAAAAGGCGTCATTTTCAAAGACGGACCGCTCGTCCGAAGCACGCTCCTGCCGGAGGATATCGCAATAAACGCACTGACCGCGCGCTTCAAAATAGGAGCGCGCCCCCTCCAGTTCATCCGAAAGTTTCTTCGGAACAATCGGCAAAGCCAAAAGCTGCGAATGCGAATGGGCAAGCGTCGCCCCCGCGCGCCACCCCACATTCTTGAAAACAATGACCGATTGAATCCGGGAATCCTGCCGGTGTGCCAGCATCCGTTCCCGGTAAATCCGAAGGACACCGGCGATTTCCTCCGGTGAGAGATCGCTTAAATCTTTCCGGTGGTCCGGTGTCTCCACAACCACTTCATGGAAACCGACCGCCCCGCTCTTTTCGTACATCCCGGCCAGGCCCGGTTCCAACGTCTCTCCAGGTGAGAGTGCCGGAAATCTGTTCGGAAACACCCGGATCTGCCATCCGGGGCCGTCCGGTTTGGAGCCGCTTCTACGGAGGGCGGCTACTTCCGGCGGGGTCTGGGCTTCAGACCCCTCGTCGAAGGGACAATTCTCTGTCTCCTCCGGCTCCTGCCGTCCCGGCCCAATTTGAAAGGGCCTTCCTGCCCGGCTCGCAGCAACCGAGACCCAGTGACCAAGCACCGGATCCTTCCTTAACTCTAACATAACTTATCTTATCAAAAGATGTTAGGAAAATCTTAAATACTTTATTATAGCACAGATTTCAGGGATGGCAAGAAAAAGTTTCGCCTGAGTGCACCGGATGTCCTGCCAGGAAGGAGCCCACTCCCATCCGGGCCTTCCCTTCCGGCTGCATCTCTTTTAGAAGAAGAAACCCTTGCCCGGTCGCCACTTCCAACCCCTTTTCTTTGGAAAGGGAAAGAACTTCACCCGGTTTTCCTCCCTTTCTGCCGGGGAGCGGCTCCGCCTTCCAAATCAGAAGCCGTTTCCCCCTCCAGTAGGTGAAACTTCCGGGCCAGGGGACAAATGCCCGAATCTGGTTCGAAAGCGCTTCGGCGCTCTTCGACCAGTCGACCAGCCCATCCTCTTTCCTGAGCTTAGGCGCATACGACACAGGCCCTTTTTGAGGAATAAAGTCCGCTTCTTTCTTTGCGATTTTTTGAACCGCCTTGACCAAAAGAGGGGCAGCCAGCCGGGCAAGCCGTTCGGAAAGCTGCAGGGTATCTTCCCCCGGTTCAATCGGAACCCTCTCCTGAAAAAGAATATCCCCCGCATCCACCTCTTTCGTCATCCGGCTGATGGAAATGCCGGTTTCCCGGTCGCCGTTTAGGATGGCGAAAGGAATGGGACTTGCCCCCCGGTATCGGGGAAGAACAGAAGGATGGACATTGATCCCCCCGTTGGGAAAGATTGGGAATAGGAGAGGGGGAAGGATTCTCCCGTAAGAAATAAGGATCAAAAGGTCCGGTTTGAGTGATTTCAATTCCGAAAGAAAGGAGTTCTCTTTTAAATCTTTCGGCTGAAGAAGGGGAAGGCGTTTTTTTGCCGCCCAAAGTTTTACGGGACTTTTCTGGAGTTGAAGAGACCGCCCTCCCGGTTTATCTGTTTCGGTCACCACCGTCAGAATCTCCTCTTTAGAGCAGAGGAGTGATTCAAGGGACGGTATGGCAAAAGAGGAGGAGCCAAAAAAGATGATTCTCATCGGATTCAATACGGATCGATATCCACAATCACCCGAACCCCGCCCTTTCGTTCAAAGCGCTCAAGCGGTTTCTTCAAAAAATCGGCCAGGTCACTCTTCTGGGATTTGACGAGAAGTTGCCATTGGCATTCCCCCTTCACCGGATGCAAAAAGTCGGGTGCCGGGCCGAGGAGGGAGATTTTCCTTCCCTTCTTCGCCCGGGCGAGTCTTTTTTTGAACGCGCGGGAAGCGGCAGAGACGCTTTCTTCTTTCTTCCCCCGGAAAAGAATCCGGGCCAAAAACCGGAAAGGGGGAAAGCCGAGTTCTTTCCGGAAGCGGGATTCCACCTCATAAAAGGCCTGATAGTTTTGGGTGCTCGCGGCCAGGATCGCCGGATGGTTGGGTGAAAAACTCTGAATGATGACCTCCCCTTTTTTCTCATCGCGCGCCGCCTGACCGACCAAACGGCTTAAGAGACTGAAGGCCCGTTCGGAAGCGCGAAAATCAGGGGTATTCAAAAGGGTGTCCGCAGAAAGAATCCCCACAAGCGGAACCGCCGTCTCCTGGCGGACGACCATCTGGGTTCCGATGAGAATGTCGAGCTCCTTTTTCCGGAAGGCCTCTGTCATCTGATCCCGAGAGCCCTCTCTCAAAGCATCCGTATCCAGCCGCGCGATCTGTGCCGCCGGAAAAAGGCGGTGGGCCTCGCTTTCAATCCTTTCGGTTCCGACGCCGGTATAACGGAGAACGCTCCCCCGGCATTCCGGACAGACATTCTGGGGAAGTTCTTCCGTATTACAGGTATGACACCGAAGCCGCTTGAGTGCGGCATGATACTTAAGGGGAAGCTGGCATGAGGGGCACCGGCGGACCTGACCGCACTTCCGGCAGTGGATATAGGTCGAGAAACCCCGTCGGTTCAGAAAAAGGAGGATCTGGCCCTTCTCTTCCAACACATTCGCCATCCGGCGTTCGAGATATTTGGAGAAGAAGACTTTTCGCCTTTTTTCCCTCCATTCCTCCCGCATATCGACCACATGGACCTTGGGAATTTTGGACGGCGGTTGACCGCCGGTCAGATCCAGAAGAACGGCGCGACCTTTGAGTGCCTCGGTATACGATTCAAAGGATGGCGTATCGCTCTCCAAAAGAACCGAAGCCCCCTCGAGGGAAGAGCGAAAAAAAGCGATTTGCCGGGCATGGTAACGGGGGGATTCGTCCTGTTTATACCCCGGATCATGCTCTTCACATAGGATTACAAGGCCGAGCCGCTTCACCGGACTGAAGACGGCGGAACGGCTTCCGACCACAATGCGAACTCTTCCCTCCCGAAGGTCGTTCCAGAGCGCATACCGGTCCAGGGGAGAAAGGGCGCCGTGAAAAATGCAGACCTCCTTCCCGAAAAAGCGTTTGAATCGCTCAAATGCCGCCTTTGCCATTTCAATCTCCGGATAAAGGACGAGGGCGGAGAGCTCTTTCTTCAATATTTCATGGACAATCTGGAGGAGGAGTTCCGTCTTTCCTTCGGAGCGATTTCCCAACAAAAGAAACGTCTTTGGGGTTTTGCTCTCGAATGCCGCCTTCACGTCATCAAGAATCTTTTTCTGTACCGCATCCGGAACCGAAAGAGACTCGAGTTCTTTGAGCGGTTCCTGCTCCGGAGGATTGCCGCGGGTCCGGGGACGGAGAGAACTTGGAAGAATCGCCTCAAGGGCCTCTCCCCAGGAACAGAGATAATACGCCTTCATCCGTTTGGAAAGTTCCAAAAGAGTCGGGTCCAAAAGAGGCGCCTCATCCACCAGGTTTTCAATCGGTTTGATCGATTTGAGGGGAAGATTTGTCCGGGACTCAAGACCCACAATATATCCGATTTTCCGCTTGTTTCCAAAAGGGACCCGGACTCTTTGTCCGACGGCGACTTTCCCTTTGAACGTCTCCGGAACGGAATAATCAAAATATCGGTCTGGAGGAAGCGGGAGAACGACCCGGGCGTAAAGCGGTTTGGACTTCATGCTTTGGACTCCTTCAAAGCATTCCTGATTTTTTTCATGTCTTCCCAGACGAGCCGTTTGGCGGAGGGGTTCCTCAAAAGATAGGCGGGATGGAAGGTCGGCATGACCGGAATCCCCTGATAATCGTAGAATCGGCCCCGGAGGAGAGAAAGAGACTCCTCCTTCCGCACCAGGACCAGCGTCGCATACCGTCCCAATGCGCAGATGATCCGCGGACGGATGAGTGTAATCTGCCGGACTAGGTAAGGCGAGCAGGTATGCACTTCTTCCGGCAGAGGTCCCCGATTTCCGGGAGGGCGGCATTTGATGACGTTGGCAATGTAGACTTCTTCCCGACGGAGACCGATCGACTCGATGATTTTTGTGAGGAGTTGTCCTGCCTGTCCGACAAAGGGACGTCCCTGCCTGTCCTCTTCCGCACCCGGCGCTTCCCCCACAAACATGAGTTCTGCCCTCGGGGACCCCTCTCCGAAGACGGTCTGGCTCCGCCCCCGATGAAGGGAGCACTTCACACAGGAGGCGACTTCCCTTTCAATCTGTTTAAGTCCCAGGTTATCTCCGGATCCTCCCCGAAGAGGAGATTCCTTTTGTCGGGAGCCGGAACTCGCCGGAACCGTTTCGGTTCCGAATCCGGCCTCCAGGGTGAGCCAATCCCGCAGGGCGCATGAAATTTCATGTAACGCTTTTCGGGAAGGGTGAGCTCTCATGAGAAAATCTCCGTGATAAAATCAGCGGTCCGGCGCGCTGCCTGATGTTGCCGTATCATTTCCATCTGTTTCCGGACAAAAGAGAGCCGTTCCTTCAGATGCTCAAGGTCTGAAAAATGGGCTTCCAGCTCCTGAAGCGTTCCGGCCGAGAGGGCCGCCTGATGCCGAAGGAGAACCTGCTGGTTTCCCTGTTCCTGCCCCGGAATCGGGCGAAAAATGAGCATCGGAAGTCCCTTGGCAAGGGCCTCCGTCATCATCAGCCCCCCCGACTTACTCACCAGACAATCGCTCATCGCCATCAGCTCGTCCATATTCTGGACGAATCCGTAAATCTTGACCCGCTCCCGCACCCCCGCATTTCGAGAAACAAGCCGCTCGTAAAGGGGCCGGTTGTGGCCGCAGACCACCAAAAGCTGAAGTTCCGGCTTTCGAATCAGGACGGAGACAAGCCGTTCGATCGGCCCGATCCCGAATCCGCCGCTTGCCACCAGCACCGTAAAACGCTCCGAAGAAAGGGCCTGTTTTTGAAGAAGGGATAAGCGGTCTTTCTCTTCCTCAAAGCGGGGGTCAACCGGAATACCGAAGAGGGCGATTTTTTCGTCCGAAACACCCCGCTTGATCAGAGATGCCCTTGTCTCCGAACTTCCGACCACATACAAATCAGTCTCGGCGGCTATCCAAACGGTATGAATCGCTAAATCCGTAATGACCGTCACAAGACGCGCCTTCAATCTCCCATTCCTCTTGAGCGCGGAGGCGACTTCGCTTGCAAAAAAATGCGTCGAAACAACAACCTCCGGCTCCTCCCTCACCAAAAAGCGTTCGAGTGCTTTTCCGTTTGCAGCATTCAACAGCCGGCGGGCACGCTGGAGCCATGGAGCCACGGCGGGAATGTTAAACCCTTGATAGAAAAATCCCCAGACGGCCGGGAGATACTTTACCAGGAAAAGGTAGATCCGCGGATAAAGATAACGAAATGCAACATGGGTGTAGTCCAGGGAATCAATCAGTTGGAGGGAAATACCCGGCGCCGCCTGGAGGGCCTGAACCAGCGCCTCCGCCGCCCGCTTGTGGCCGAGGCCGCTTGAGGCATACACCACCACCACTTTCATCGGCTGTTGTCTTCCTGCAAAATCCAGCGGACTGCATTCAGAAGGTCTTTTTTAACCGCATCCGGCTTGACGACCCATTCCGCTTTCCGGGAGCGTTTTTCCCTTCCGGAAAGAACCAGGATCGTTTTGCAACGGAGCTTCTTTCCCGCCGCAATATCCGCCATCGAATCTCCGACCAGGTACGTTTCCCGGAACCGAACCTTGAAACGCTCTTTGGCTTTTCGAAAGAGTTCCGTCTTTGGCTTTCGACAGCGGCAGCGGTCCTCATCCCGGTGCGGACAGTAATAAACCGCGTCGAGCCGGCCGCCATGTTGTTGGATTCTCTTCCGGATCCGACGGGTGATTTCCCGGAGATCCCTCATGGAGTAGAATCCCTTGGCCACTCCCGCCTGATTCGAGACGACCACCACGCGGTATCCCTTTTTTTTCAGGAGACGGAGTGCTTTTAATGCGCGGGGGAGAAAACGGACCTTAGACCAGCTGTCCACATAGGTGTTGGTTTTGTTCCGATTGATTACCCCGTCCCGGTCTAGGAAAACTGTTTTTTTCGGTGTCATTCCAAAAGATCCCGGTTTTTTTGAACCCACCCGAGGAGACGGTTCGCTCCTTCTTCAAACGGCACCGAGACATGCCAACGCAAATGTTTCTCTACCTTCGAGATGTCGGAGATATACACTTTCTGATCACTCGCCCGCCAATCCGAAAAGCGGATCCGGATTTTGGTGCCGAGTCTATCCTGAAGGAGTTTCACAAACTCAAGAAGCGACACCGTATGCTTCGGACCTCCTCCGATATTGAAAACCTCCGGTTTCTTGGCCGACTCGATAAACCGTTCGTATGCCTTCATGAGGTCCGAGACGTAGAGAACATCCCGAACCTGCTTTCCGTTTCCGTAAATCGTCAGGGGGCGTTTTAAAACGGATCGGATGATGAAGTGGGCCACCCATCCCTGGTCCTCGAAGCCAAACTGACGCGTCCCATAGATACAACTCATCCGGAAGACTCCTGTCTTCATTCCGTAGAGATGGCCGTACTCCTGGACATACAAATCTGCCGTGTATTTACTCACCCCGTAAGGGGTGTGTCCGGCCAGGTCCACTGGAAACGTCTCCGAAATCCCGCGAACCCCTCTGAACCGGTAGCGGCTCTTTCCTTCGACCAGCGGGAGCCGGTCCACATTCTCCCCGTAAACCTTGTTCGTTGAACAAAGAAGAAAACTCGCCTTGGGGGAACGTTTCCGGACCGCCTCGAGAACCGTAAGTGTTCCCTCAGCATTGATGGAAAAATCCTCTTTTGGATTCTGAATGGAGAAGCCGACCCCCGGCTGGGCGGCCGCATGCAAAACCGCATCCACTCCCTTTCCGACGGCGCGCTGGACATCCCGGGGATTCCGGACATCTCCCTTGATCCTTTCAATGTTCCGGAGGGAAGCCAGATACCGCCAGTTGTATTCGACACTTTTCCGGTTGGCGCGAAAGAGCCGCGAACGGCTCAAATTATCCAGCACGACCACCTTCCACCCCCTTTTGGAAAAGTGTTCTGCGGCATGGCTCCCGACCATCCCGGCTCCCCCCGTCACCAAAATCCGCTTCTTCACCCCGTTAGAAACTCCTCATATTGATCACATAACATTTTAGAAATCCCTATTAGAAACATGTGTTTCTAACGGGGTTCATGAAACGCCCTCCGTCTGTTTTTGCTTCGGGAAAAATCGGAGTTTTAAGAGAGCAGCGAAAAGACAGAGGGTCCCTCCCGTCACTGCTGAGTAAAGATCGGTTAGTTTCACCCCTTTTTCCTGAACGAAGAATTCACTTGAAAGCGAAATAAGAAAAAAAGAGGCGGTCACCAATCCCAAAATCACACTATCCTTTCCTTTTTCCTTCAAAAGATAATGAAAAAGGACGAGGTACGAAACCGAAATCGGAAGAAAGGCATTTCGCCAGGCATTCGGATTAAAAAGACTCATGCAAAGCGAGAGGCAAGCGTACGTCGAAAGCCGTCCCGGAGAGAAGGGCTCCGTCTCCCTTCCTGGCAGAGCCGAAAGACAGACCATATAAAGGAAGAGACAGACACCGCCGTAAAGGAGAAAAAGCTCCTTTCGGGAGAGGTCCAGAAGATGGAATCCGACCGGGCTCTCTCCATAAAAGAGACGTCCCAAAAGGGCAAGGAGTGACTGATTGGGCGGTGTGGTGATGGAAATATCATCGAGGGAACTTTTGAAAAGAAACGATGTCCCCTCGATGAGGAGATTGGCATTTTCCCGAAGACCGACGGAAAAAGACGGAAGGAGCGTCAGGATCAAAAGAAAAAGAATGGTCCACCCCAAAAAACGGAACCGCCTCTCCAGAAGAAACACCGGCACAAAAAGAACCGTCAGATACTTGGTAAGCATCGAAAAGGCGAAGAAGAATCCTCCGAGGAGGTCTCTCCCTTTTGAGAAACAGAGGATGGCGCTCCAGAGAAGGGTCAACATGAAGAGATTCGCTTGCCCTCCGTGGAGATTTTCAAGAAGAATTCGGAAAGAGGCGACTCCCGCCAAGGCGTAGAGCCAAGGGACCTTTTCGGAGGCAAGCGGCGGAAGGAGTATCCGGAGGGTTACAGAAAGGACTGAAAGAAACAAAAGATTCAAAAAACACCAGAGCCGCGCTGCCTGTCTTTCGGGAAGCGAGGCGATCGGTCCCATGAAAAAGGCAAAAAAGGGAGGGTATTTAAAATAGGAAACATCCCCTTCAAACGTATAAATCGGCTCTCCGTTTAAGAAACGGGCTCCTGCCGTATACATCATATGAAAATCCGAAAAATGCCTTTTCGGCGCCCGGTAATCGTACTGGATAAAAAGGATGCCATAGAAAAGAAGGAGAAGTCCCATCCAAAGGCGCTTTTTTTTCAAATCACCTCCCAGAAGCGTCGGAGGGTGCGAATGACCCGCTCTCGGTCCGTTCGGGTCAGTTCCGGATACATCGGAAGAGAGAGAACTTCTCTTGAGGCCCGCTCGCTTTCCGGGAAATCGCCCCGGCGGTATCCCAGCGAAGAAAGGGCTTTCTGCAGATGAAGCGGAACAGGATAATGAAGGCCTGTCTCAATTCCCTGCTTGAGGAGAAACTGCCGGAGCCGTCCGCGCTCCCTTGTCCGGATGACAAAGAGGTGATAGACGTGGTGTCTTGCCGGTAACTCCTCCGGCAGTCTCAAGGGGAGTCCCCGAAGCCCCTTCCGGTAGAATGCGGCATGACGGCGGCGGAGAAGATTCCAACGCCGGAGGTGTTTCAGTTTGATCCGGAGGACCGCTGCCTGGAGTTCATCCATCCTCCCGTTCCAACCGGGAAAGACGTGCTGATATTTTGTCAAAGCGCCGTGGTCTCGAAGGAGTCTCACTTTTTCGGCCAGGCGCCGGTCACGGGTCACTACCATTCCCCCCTCGCCGTAACCGCCAAGATTTTTGGAGGGATAAAAACTGAAGCAGCCGACTTTCCCGAGCGACCCGATTCGCCTCCCCCGGTACAGAGCCCCATGCGCCTGGGCAGCGTCTTCGACGACCGGAATCCCGGTGGCTCTGGAAACGCGAAGGAGCGGCGTCATGTCGCACGGCTGACCGTAGAGATGGACCGGGAGAAACGCCCTGGTCCGGCGGTTCGTCTTCCTTTTGACCTGAGATATATCCATGGTATAGGTGGCCGGGTCGATATCCACGAAAACAGGCGTTGCCCCTGTCTGAAGAATCGCTTCGACGGTGCCGATGAAGGTAAATGGGACGGTGATGACCTCATCCCCCTCCTTAATTCCGAGTCCCCGCAGGGCCAAGTGGAGTGCTTCTGTTCCGGAGCCGACCGACACCGCATAAGGAACGCCGCAAAAAGCGCCGAAGGCCTCCTCGAATTTCCGGATGTTCGGGCCGTCGATGAGGTGCATCCCGCGGAAAATGTCCCGAAAGGAAGAAATCACTTCTTTCGCGAGAGGACGATATTGCGCTTTTAAATCAACGAGGGGAATCCGTTTCACTGTTGCCTGAGTCCCCGCTTGAGGAGTTCCTGATCCGCCTTTTCAGACAGATCCTTTGCCTTCTGGGTCTCTCCCCATGAGACAAGATCCTTCAGGCCGTCCCGGAGACTCCATCTGGGAGTATATCCCAGAGACACGAGCCGGGAAATATCCGCAAAACAGTGCCGGATATCCCCGGAGCGGTATTTCCCAACAACCTGCGGCCGGACAGGAGACTGATAGAGATGGATGAGGGTATTTGCGATTTCAAGAATGGAGGTCGCTTTGCCGCTTCCCACGTTGAACGTGCCGTAATCCGCTTTTGGGCTTCCCATGACCAGAAGATTCGCCCGCACCACATCTTCGACATGGACAAAGTCCCGGCTCTGAAGACCGTCTTCATAAACAAGGGGCGGCCGGCGGTTTTTAATCCGGCTTGAAAAAATGGCGCAGACCCCCGTGTACGGATTGGAAAGAGCCTGCCGGGGGCCGTACGCATTGAAATAGCGGAGGGCCGCGACCGGAAGATGATAGGTCCTCCCGATAAGAAGAGACATCTCTTCTTGGTGACGCTTGGACATGGCATAAATCGAAGTCGGATCGAGCGGCTTGGATTCATCCGTCTGGACGGGGCGTGCCGGTGTTTTACATTGGGGACAGAGGATTTCCCACTTTTTGATCAAAAGCTGTCTTTCGCTCCGAGACGGGGGGGCAATCAATCCGCATTTGGAACAGCGGTATCGTCCCTCACCGTAAAGACTCATGGAACTGGCCACAATCAGTTTTTTCACCTTCGTCTTTTCACGGACCAGAAGGTCAAGAAGCAGGGCCGTTCCCTGGGTATTCACCTCCACATAATCGGCCACCTCATACATCGACTGGCCCACGCCGACGGCGGCCGCCTCATGAAAAACGACGTCGCTCGGCTTAAGAACTTTTTTAAGCGCGTTCCGGTCCCGGACATCCCCTTTGACATATTGCGCCCCCTTGTTGAGATAATCCGGCCGTTTCTTGCCGTGCACCTGGGGCACAAAATCATCATAGACCGTCACCGAGTGCCCCTTCGCAACGAGGGCATCGACCAAATGCGAGCCGATGAACCCGGCACCGCCTGTCACGAGAATCTTCATGAACAGCGCTCCTTCTTTTCAACAGAAGAATAAGGCGCTACGTCAAGCAACTTGGATGCCTCCCGAAAGGCCTCTCCCGGCGTGATCCGCTCCCTATCTATCACTATGCCCCGGAGGGCAAGGCCTTTCTTGAGAAAGACGAGCCAGAACCTGGTCCTGTTTCAATGCCTTGATCTCCTTCACCTTCTCCCTGACGGCTTCTACCAGAGGGGCTGCCTCTTTCTCCACCAAAAGACAGAGAGGAATTTTGTCTCCGTATCCGTTCAGGAGACGGTGGATTCTTGGGTCGAAGACCAACACCAAATCATATTTTTTCTCTGGGGACCGCCGGACATTGTTCCAAAGTTTAAACTGAGCAACCCAGGGTATTCCGAAGGGGGTATAAGAGAGATTCAAATTGATATGGGGAGGGAGCGAAAGGGGGTTGATGGAATGCCATACATAAAGTTTATGTTGATCCCGCAAAAGTTCAAAAAAGAGATTCCGGAAAACGGGGATCCTCTCCTGCATATCTTTGCCAAGGACCAGGACAACCCGGAGGGGAACCCCCCACCGCTCATAAAAGATCCGTCTGTTTCGTTCAAAAAGTTCATTCCAGGAAACCCTTCCCAGAACCTCAGGATAGGTCACATTTTGCCAGTGATGGACGTAGGCGCCTTTCGCGAGCATGCACCGAAAGCCTGAACGGACCGCCCTCACGGAAAAGTCCCAATCGTCGTAATAGGCGGGGTCGTAGGCAAGATCCAATCCATGGACAGCCTCGAGGACTTCCCGCTTGATCAGAAAGCAGAATCCCCTACACCAGTCCATCTCCACAGCCTGCCCCGCCCATCTCTTCAAGGAGGCGGCATGTTTTCCAATATCACCGACCCGTTCGGGCTTGTCTTCCCAGGAAGGATTGACAAGTCCAATCTTTTCTTCCAACCCGGCGATCCGAATCATCTCTTCAAGCCAGCCGGGTGTGACAACCGTGTCATTGTTCATCACGCATAGATACGGGGATCGGGAGGCTTGGATTCCTTTATTGACGGCCCTCACCCAGCCTTCGTTTTTTTCATTCTGGATGATCGCGATCCGGTCGGGGTATTCTCTCTGAATTTCAGCCAGATATTCCCGTGTCTCTTTTTTGCTTGCGTTATCTACGACGAATATCCGGAAGGGAACCCGGGTCGATCTCAAGATCGACGCGATACACGCTTTTGTGTAGTCCGGCTCATTATAAACAACCAGAATAATGTCACAACCTTGGGTTTTCCGCACCAGACGCATTCACCCCTTATTTCAAATCTTGCTTCCGAGAAGGCGCTTCCCTTCCCGAAAGGCCTCTCCCGGCGTGATCCGCTCCCTATCTATCACTATGCCCCGGAGGGCAAGGCCTTTCTTGAAAAAGACCCCTAGGCCTTCCTATTGAGTTCCCGATTTTACCTTCTTCCAAAATGGCCTGCGCCACTCGGAAAACCGTCTCGGGAGAAATCCACTGGAGACACACGTTCTGGGCACATTCAGGAAGTTTGAAGCGCCGGTAACAGGGACGGCAAACAACAGGTTGAGTCAAAACGCGATGCTTATTTCCTTCAGGACTCGGACCATATACCGTCTCGTCCGTCGGTCCAAAAAGAGAAAGGGTCTTTGTCCCAACCGCCACCGCCACCCGTAAAAGCCCCCCGTCTGTGCAGATCAAAAAGTGTAACCGCTTGATGAGACTTGCCGCCTGACGGATGGTTGTCGGAGGCGAAAGCAGTATTCCTTCGGGCGAAACTGCCGAAAGTTCCTCCGCAAGAGCCTTCTCCTGAGGCCCCCAAAAAATGACGATTTTGGCATCCAGTTTTTCCCGGAGGGCCCGGATAAGGGAGAGATAAGAAACAACCGGCCACCGTTTCAGGTCTTCCTTCTCCGGCCCGAAACTCTGGCCCCCTCCCGGTGCGATTCCAATCACCCGATTGTTCAGATGGTGTTCCCTAAAAAATCGGTCGGCAAATGCTTCATCTTCCTCTGTCGTCCAGATCTCCATCCGATAAGGCCTTTTAGAATCGGCTCCCAACGGATGAAGGAGATCCAGATAATAATCGACAATCGGTTTCTCATCAAATCCCGTAAGGGATACTCGGTCGGTCAGGAAGCGGCCGCGGCGCCTATAATCCAGACCGACCCGTCGGCGGATGCCTGCCCATTTCATGAGGAGGGACAGTTCAGGCGCCAGCGAGAGATCAATGAGGGTGTCAAACCGATGGCGTTTGATGTCGTTTCGAAGAGCAAAGGCAGCCTTAAGCGCCTTCCACCGCGAGGCGCGGGCCAGACGCCTCAAATTATCCTTCTCATAAACGAAAATGTAATCCACAAATGGGTGCGTTTCGAGAATCTCTTTTGTCCGTGCGTTGCAAAAATAGCCAATGAAGCAGCCAGGAAAATTCTCCTTGAGACGGCGAATCAAAGGGGTCGAGAACAGAACATCCCCGATGCCGAAGGGGTTTGCCAGCAAAAATCGCTGATTCATCCTTTTCCCCTTCCGAGCCGCTTCCGGAAATCTTCAATCGTCAGCCGGAGCCCTTCTTCCAGCGAGGTCTTCGGCTGCCAACCGAGCTCATTTTTTGCCTTTGAAATATCGGGACGGCGCTGCTTGGGGTCATCAACGGGAAGGGGTTTTGAAACAATCTGACTGCGGCTCCCGGTCAGCGCAATAATTTTCTCGGCCAGTTCCCGAATGGTCATCTCCCGGGGATTTCCAAGATTGACCGGGTCGTTCAGGGGGGCATTCATCAATAAGAAGATCCCTTCGACCAAATCGGATATAAAACAGAAGCTGCGTGTCTGAGAGCCGTCTCCGTAAACGGTCAGCGGCTCTCCGCAAAGTGCCTGATGGATGAAATTCGGAATGGCCCGGCCATCGGCCTCTCGCATGCGCGGACCATAGGTATTGAAAATTCGGGCAATTTTGGTATCCATTTGATGATTGCGATGATAAGCCAGTGTCAATGCTTCCGCGAAACGTTTGGCCTCGTCGTAGACCCCCCGAGGCCCGATCGGATTGACATTTCCCCAATAATCCTCCCGTTGGGGATTGACGGTCGGGTCGCCGTATACCTCGCTGGTCGAAGCCAAAAGGAATTTGGCCCCCTTCACCTTGGCGACGCCGAGTGCATTGTGGGTTCCGAGAGACCCTACTTTCAGCGTTTGAATCGGATATTTCAGATAATCCACGGGGCTTGCAGGAGATGCGAAATGAAGGACATGCTCAATTTTTCCGGAGACTTCGATCGGCTTGGTCACGTCTTGTTGAATCAATGTGAACTGCTCTCTGCCGTTCAGGTGGGCAATATTGGAGAGACTGCCGGTGATGAGATTATCCAGACAGACAACCTCATTCCCCTTTTCGATCAACCGGTCAATCAGATGGGAACCGATGAATCCGGCTCCACCGGTGATCAGAACTCTCATCAAGCCCCCTCAACGAGCGAGACTATCTCTCCCAGCTCAATCCCCCGGTGTTTATTGGGTATCCGCCGGATATACCCCTTCTTCTCAAGCGCCAGGAGTTTATCCACCGCCGCTTTGTAGGAAATGCTTCCGCACCCGTTTTGGATTTCACGGATGTACGGCGCCCGTTTATTCATGACGATGTACTCCTTGACGAACTCAAACACTTTCTTCTGCCGTCTGGTCAGTGTATTGTTTCCCATTCTTCCTGCCTCCTTTTTTATAACCTCACAACCTTCGCGCCTTTTCCCTTCACATGCCGAAGCGCGTTCCGCGTGTCAAAGATGAGGGAACTTTTCTCATAGAGAAACTGGTAATCTATTTTGTGGTCCGTGACAATCAACACGCAGTCGGACTGCTTCAGCGCAGTATCCGTCAGTGGCAACGATTTCATCTCGCCGTCATCCGTTCTGAGAAGAGGGACATACGGATCATGGTAAAAGGGGATGGCACCCCGCTCCTTTAAAAGTTTGATAATTTCAATGGCGGGAGACTCCCGCACATCGTTCACATCCCCCTTGTAGGAAACCCCCAAAATCAGAATACGGGATCCCCGCAGGGGTTTTTGAACATCGTTCAAAATCTCCGTTGTCCGCTCCACCACATGGCGCGGCATGGCGGCATTGATCTGGGTGGCGAGTTCGATAAAACGGACTTCAAAACCCTGGATCCTCGCTTTCCACAAAAGATAAATCGGGTCGATCGGGATACAGTGACCTCCCAACCCCGGGCCGGGATAGAACGGCATGAACCCAAACGGCTTTGTCTTCGCCGCCTCAATCACTTCCCAAACATCGATTCCCAGATGATGGCACATGAGGGCCAGTTCATTGACAAGGGCAATGTTGACTCCCCGGAAGGTATTCTCAAGAAGCTTCACCATCTCCGCCACCCGGGGACTCGAAACAGCTACGACCTCTGCAATCAACTGCTCGTACAGGAGCTTCCCCAAAGCCGAGCACCTTTCCGTCACTCCCCCGACGACTTTCGGGATATTTTCCGTATGATAGGTTGGGTTTCCGGGATCGACCCTCTCGGGAGAAAAACAGAGGCAGAAATCCTTTCCCGCCTTTAAGCCCCCCTCCTCAAGAAGCGGGAGAATCACCTCCTCCGTTGTCCCCGGATAGGTGGTGCTCTCCAGAATAATGAGTTGACCGGCGTGAAGATGGGATGCCAGACTCTGGACAGCCGAGATGATAAAAGAGAGATCCGGATCCTTGCTTTTCCGCAAGGGGGTTGGGACGCAGATGATGACAACATCCGCATCCTTTCCGCTTTCGTAATTGGATGTGACTTTGAAACGATTCTTCTGCATCACGTCCTTCAGGGCCTCTGAAGAAACGTCGAGAATGTGGGATTCTCCCTTTTGAATCCCGGAAACCTTTTTTTCATCCAGATCAATCCCGACCACCGGAAATCCCTTTTTTGAAAACCCGACTGCCAGCGGGAGTCCGACGTAACCCAAGCCGATAACGGCGACAGTCGCCTGTTTGGTCCGAATTTTCTCTTCCAAAGCTTCTTTCATCTCAAACTCTTTCCCTCCAATAATCGAGAAGGTCCTCCAGTGTTTTTGAAAACGGAATTTCCGGCTTCCATCCGGTGAGTTTCCTGAACTTCGTACTGTCCCCCACAAGACGCATGACATCGCTGGGCCGCATTCGCTTCGGGTCCCTCCGAATTTTCACCTTGACCCTCGCTTTGCTGAGAAGGAGATTCAGCATCTGGCCGATGGAGTAGTCCCTGCCGGTGCAGATATTGTAGACGTCTCCCTTTTTTCCCTTCTCCAGGGCGAGCCAATAGGCCCGGACCACATCCCGGACATCGGTGAAATCCCGCCGTGGGATAAGGTTTCCCACATGAAGAACCGGTTCTTGCAGACCTTTTTCAATCCTGGCAATCTGTTTGGCAAAGTTACTCGTCGCAAAAACTTCGCCCCGGCGGGGCCCCGAATGATTAAACGCCCGTGTCCGGACGACGTAAAGTCCGTAACTCTGGTAATACTGATAGGCGAGGAGATCCTGGCCTACTTTTGAGACGCCGTAAGGGCTCAAAGGTCGCAGAGGATTGGTTTCCTTGATCGGAAGTTCACTTTTTCGGACGATTCCGTATTCCTCGGAGGACCCTGCGATATGGATTCTCGGTTTCAATTTCAACTCCCGGACCGCTTCGAAAATATTCAATTGCCCGATGATATTGGTGGTGAGAGTTTCGGCCGGGGCCGACCAGGAAGTGGGAACAAAAGACTGGGCCGCGAGGTGAAAAATCCGGTCCGGCTTCACCTTTCGAATCACTTCCTGAACGGAAGAAGCATCGCGGATATCACAATAGTGCAGACGGATTTTGTCCTTGAACTCAACGACGTTATCCTCCTTGCTCCGCCACCGCTCGATCCCGTAGACAGCGATATTCTTCTTCGCCAAGACAAACTCTGCTAAATGACTCCCTACAAACCCCGTGATGCCGGTGATGAGTACTCTCACGATGCTCCCTGTGGCCTGTTGGAATGTATCAAGTGCTGTTCGTTGAGATAATCCCGAAGCGCCTCCCGCCATGGCCGGAGGGAACTCCCCAAAACCCTGGAAAACTTGTCGCAGTTTAACACCGTTCGAAGAGGCCTTTTTGCCGCAAGACCCAAAGTCCCCAATGAGATCGGGCGCAGGGGGATATGCCCCGCCCCCCCAAGGGCGAGAATTTCCCGCCCGTATTCAAGCCAACTGCAGCCGCCTCCGCCGCTTGCAATGTGATAAACGCCCGGAGGGATTTCTTTCTCAAAAAGAGAATAAATGGCGTTGGCAAGATCCGGTGTGTAGGTGGGGATACTCCATTTATCTTCAACCAGGGAAATCTCTTTTTTCGTCTTTGACCAACCCAAGACGTGGTGAACGAAAGAATCGTGGCCTTCTCCAAAAAGCCAACTTGTCCGGATAATCCAGTGACGCGGGTATTTCCGGGAATGCATTTCCCCTTCAAGCTTCGACTTTCCGTAAACGTTGACAGGTCGGCACGGGTCCTCCTCACGGTAGGGTTGGGGCCTTTCTCCCTCAAAAACGTAATCGGTGCTGATATAGCAGAAAGGAACGTTTTGCTGACGGGAAACCTCTGCCAAAAACCGCGTCCCTTCCCCATTCACCTGATGGGCCTCCTCGGCGTGCCTTTCACAGTAGTCCACATCGCTGATGGCCGCCGGATGAATCACTGCATCCGGCCGGAGAGATCCAATGATTTTTCCGATTTCCCGTGAATCCGTAATGTCGGCCTCAAAGCGCTTCTCTCCTTCAAAAGGAGGGCGGATTTTCCTCCCCCGCGACAGACCGTAAAGTTCGTGCCCTTTCGCAAGAATTCGCCGGGAAAGAGAGGTTCCGAGCATGCCGGTAATGCCCGTTACGAGGAATCTCATCCCCTTTCCCCGTACTGAATCTGGTAATATTCCTGAAAATCCTTCCGTTTCTTTTTTAGACGCTGCCACCACGCCTCATGGCTCTGGTACCACTGAACCGTCTCCTTGAGTGCATCCACAAAAGAGTGGCGCGGTTGCCATCCGAGCGATCGGATCTTCGTGGCATCCACGGCGTAACGGCGGTCATGACCCGGCCGGTCTTTGACAAAATCGACCAAACTTTCCGGTTTCCCGAGGATTTTGAGAATGGCCAGGGTCATCACTTTATTCGAAATTTGCTCCCCCGTTCCGACATTGTAAATTTCGCCTTCTTTTCCCTTTTTCCAGACGGTGTCTAGGGCCTCGCAGTGGTCCAGGACATAAATCCACTCCCGGACGTTTAAACCGTCTCCATAGAGAGGAAGCGTTCGGTCCTCAATCGCATTAGTGATGAATAAGGAAACCAGTTTTTCCGGGTACTGATAAGGGCCAAAGTTATTGGTACAACGCGTAATGACCACAGGCAGTTTGTAAGTTTTGTGATACGCGAGAATCAGAAGATCCGCCGCCGCTTTTGTCGCCGAATAGGGGCTGCTTGGATTGAGGGGACTTTCCTCATTAAAAACCCCTTTTTCGATGCTTCCGTAGACCTCATCGGTGTTGCCACAGAAATCGAACCTTCCATTTCTCTCGACGAGGAAATTCTTGTTGTCTTTAACCTTTAAACACCAAATATTCCCTTTATAATTAACCCTTTTGTTTCTGTGCCGGCTGATTGATTTGGCAGTATTGGCTACAAAAACATAATACGATTTACCCTCAATCTTTCTCCCGTTCAATGAAGATGCCGTATGTCTCGAATGGATGCTTGGCTTAAGATTTAATTTGATGCAAAGTTCGCAGACATCAGAAACTAATTTTTCTGAAACGGTATGATATATCTTGCCGTTGTGGCCATCTGAGTCCATGAGCCCTTCTAATAAAGAGGTCAGATATTCTGGTGAGTAATCTAATGCCCATTGCGGAATGCGCTTATGATGGGCTCCTTGCCCGCATTGGGCAAAAAAATCCATAAGCGTTTTTGAAGAAAAATATAAATGGGTCCCCGCCTTACCGCTATGACAGCGATAGTCTATCCCTAAACGGCTTAGAGTCTCCTTTACTCTCTTGCGACATTTATCGCTCTCTGGAATATCTAGAAACATTCTATAACTGTGGCATGTGGTTACATGGTTGCCTAACTTCTCTATTGTTTTGAACTCGCCGCTTTGTTCATCTCTCGCTTTCTCAAGATACTCGCTCCTTGGGAGGCCTGTCATCGTTTCCCGCTTCTTCTCTTGATACGCAATAAAACCGTCTCCGATAAAAATACCCAAAAGGTACATGAGATCTTTTGTCTTAACACGGCCGTAATCCTTTAGATCGATATACTCCTCCTTCTTGCCTCTCCAATAAACCTCAGGCAGATAAAAAATACTCCTTTTTGAGACTTCCTCTGCTGTTTCAACGAGCAATCTCTTCTTGGTTGTGTCAAGGATAAACATGTTATGGTTTGGTGTGACGCATAAATCGACACGCTTGTTTTTAAAATGAATCATCTCGCCCTCGTAAGGTTGGATGATCACTTTTTCTATCGGCTTAAGTTCTATTTCTTTTGTTACAGGATTTAGTGAGAAAACAAGGTCTCCTTCTTTTAATTCCTTGTATGTTTTCAGTCCTTCAGGTGTCACAGCTCTTGTCTGTTCATCGTAACAACTAACATGAATAAAACGATTCAGACTATATTTCTTCGCTGCTTCTAACAAAACATGGGTTCCGACGATATTGGTCATCACAAAGTCCTCGGCTTTCAGGATAGATCGGTCAACGTGGGTCTGTGCCGCAAAGTTGAAAAGAGCGGTGCATCCCTTCATCGTCCTTTCGACCGTTTTGGGATCGCAGATTTCCCCCTGGATGAAGGTGTAATGGGGGTTCTTTTCGAGATCGGCCAGATTTTCTCGATTTCCGCTGTAGGTCTCTTTGTCCAAATTGACCAGGTGGAGATCCGGATACCGCTTGAGGAGGAAACGGATAAAATTGGAGCCGATGAAACCGAGCCCCCCGGTCACTAAAATTTTTTTCATCTTTTCCTCAACTTTTCCGCAACCAGCTGATTTGCCCGGAAGAGCGATTCAAACGTCCCTGAGTCCGACCACCATCCCTCTAGGATGCCGTAGGTCATTTCTCCCTTCCGGATGTAGGCGTTATTGACATCCGTGATCTCAAGCTCTCCGCGAGCGGATGGTTTTAACGGGCGAATGATATCGAATACATGACCGTCGTACATATACACCCCTGTGACGATATAGTTGGATTTTGGTTTTTTCGGTTTTTCCTCAATCCGGGCCAATCTCCCGTTTTTAATCTCAGCCACACCAAACCTCTGGGGATCTTCCGCCTCTTTGAGCAGAATGCGTCCCCCCTTTTTCTGATTCCGGAATATATCAACTTCCTTTTGGATTCCTTTCTCCAGGATGTTGTCCCCCAAAATCACGACGATTTTCTCGCCGTTTGAAAAATGCTCCGCCAACGACAGGGCATCGGCAATCCCGCCCTCCCCTTTCTGGTAGGCGTAGTGGATCTCCTTAAGCCCAAAGGCCTTTCCATCTCCGAGAAGTCTCAAAAAATCACCGGCGTTATTCCCTCCGGTCACGAGGAGAATGTCTCGGATGCCAGCTTCTACAAGTGTTTGGATCGGATAATAAATCATCGGTTTGTTATAAATTGGCAAGAGATGTTTGTTGGTAACATCCGTCAGGGGATGAAGACGGCTTCCCAAACCTCCAGCAAGAATGATCCCCCGAATATGATCTGGTTTAGCCATTTGCACAACTCCAATCATAGGGCACTTCCTTCGAATCAAAAGGAAGGCGGTATTCATCCGGTTTTTCATAATGGTAAGGCTCCGAGGAGACATTGATCAGCAAAACCTCCTCGTCACCCACCGCCTTAAAGCCGTGGTAGACCCAAGGGGGGATTTGGACCAAAATCGGATGGTGTGGGCCCATCGAAAACTCATTGATTTCCCGATGGGTTGGAGAGTCCTTTCGTGCGTCATACAGAACCAAAAGCATCTTCCCGCTCACACAGACAAAGTGATCGTACTGGATTTTGTGATAGTGCCAGCCCTTCACGACGCCCGGATTCGCCGTGGTCAGGTAAACCTGTCCAAAGTTTCGGAAAATTTCATCGTCGTTCCTCAGCATCTCCATCAAGCGCCCCCGGTCATCCGGCATCACCTTCAGTTCCTTGACCATCACGTTCTCGATCATGCCGTTCCTCCATTTCCATCGTCTTGAATATTGATGACATAGGGCATCCGGTGGCAAAGAATGTTGTTTCGCTGGCAGTTCTCATACACATCCGCCAACTGCTTATCAGAAACAGAGGGAATGGCGATGAGCACCTCCTCAACCCTTTCCTGCCTGGCAATCGTGACCAAATCATGGCGGGTTCCCAAAACAGGGATGCCGTGGATGAGATGGTCGCGTTTCTTCTTGTCGTCGTCTATAAAGCCGACCAGTTTGTAATTCAGTCGGCGATTGTTCCGGATTTCACGGAGGGCCAGTTCCCCCGCATCCCCCGCCCCCATAATCAGGATCCGTTTGCCATGCTCTCCCAAGGAAATGAAAAATTCCCGAAAGAATCGGAGGACAACCCGGGAGCCGGCCACCAACACAAGGAGGAGAAGCCCATCGATGACGAAGACGGCGCGGGAATATCCCTCAAATCGGAAAAGATACACCAAGTACAGAACGGCTACAATTTGACCCACCACCACCGCCTTGAAAATAGCCATAAGATCATTCAAACTGACGTATCGCCAAACTCCCCGATAAAGGCCGAAGGTGAAAAAAGAAATGATTTTGATGCCGATCAGAACAGGAAGAGACTCCAAGATCAACTGATGGTTGATTTCTGAAATGACCCCCTCAAACCGGAGGAGAAACGCCGAAAAATAGGCAAGGCAAATCAGCGAAAGATCCACCAACACCTCGACAATCCGCCGCTTGTGATACAGAATGCCATCGAGAAAAATCCATCCTGTTTTCTCTCCGTTCGCCTTCAACTTTTCCTCGTCTGTATAGACTTTGATTTCGCCAAGAAATCTCCCGAAGGAAAAAAGTCCGATGGCGGCGAGCCCCACCAGAACCACCATTACCGCAGGATTTAACTTCGTATAAAGAAGGGTCAGCCCCCCAAACAAAAGACTCACAATATAAAGCGTGAGGACTGCCTTCCGTTCCGACAAACCAAAGGCGACCAAACGGTGGGAGGCATGATCGCGTCCGCCATGGGAGATGGGGCGTTGGTTCAGTCTCCGTGCAAGCGTCACGAGAGTCGTATCCAAGATTGGGACGGAAAGGGCCAAGACCGGAAGGGCGAAAATGACGACCAAATTCGATATTCCCTGATCGATTTGAAGAATTGCCCCGACTGCCAAAAGATAACCCAACAGCATACTCCCGCAGTCCCCCATAAAGATTTGGGCAGGGGTGAAGTTATACCGGAGAAACGCAAGGGTCGCACCAATGAGCAAAGCCATCAGGATAGCAACGTGGGGATGGCCATTCATCAGGGTGTTCCCGAGAAGCGTCAAGGCGGAAATGACCGCGATCCCGCCCGCCAGACCGTCCATGTTGTCCAGAAGATTTACTGCATTCATCAACCCCACAATCCAAAGAATCGTCAAGGGGATGCTGACTAGCGGTGAAATGCTCCCCGCGAACCGGACACCGAACCCGATGGTGACACAGGCGATCACGATTTGACCGATCAACTTGGAGGAGGGTTTGATCCGGATGAGATCATCCGCAAGACCCAATGCAACCGAAAGAGAACTTCCCAAAAGGATCATCCAAAAAATCATGCCGTCCCGGAGAAAGAGAAGAAACGAAACCAGAAAAGCGAGGAAGATGGCGACCCCTCCCAAAAGAGGGGTCGGCCTCGAGTGCCAGCGATCCTGTTTCGGAAGGGAAACGCAATGAATCTTTAGGGCAAAGCGTTTGACCAGAGGTGTCAGTCCTAGAGCCAGAAAAAAACTAAAGGCGAACGCTGCTCCGACGGCGATAAGAGGGCTACTGTTTAAAATAGTCGATGACACTCTTCAAAATCTCCTCAAGGTTCATTTTCGGTTTGTAGCCGAGTAGCGAATGTA
Source organism: uncultured Omnitrophica bacterium (assembly GCA_947085655.1). Classification (GTDB taxonomy): domain Bacteria; phylum Omnitrophota; class Gorgyraeia; order JACQQV01; family JACQQV01; genus CAMTXH01. The sequence goes on from CAMTXH010000010.1 coordinate 84,455, forward strand.
TTTTTTCAATGTTCGGCGTCCGCCGCTGCATATCCTCAAAACCCTCTCCATAGGCCTCCTCATAGGGAACATATTCAATCGGCGAGGCAGAACCAGTCATTTCCTTGACTCGTTTTGCCAGATCTTCGATCGTAATTTCTTCACCGTTTCCAACATTGAAGACGTCCCCTTCCGCCTTCGGCTCGTTCATCAGGGCAATCAATGCCGCGACGGTGTCGGAAACATGGTTAAAACTGCGCGATTGCTTTCCGTCTCCGTGGACACGAATCGACTGTCCCAGGAGTGCCGCCTGAACAAAATTCGGAAGAACCATCCCGTACTGGCCTGTCTGCCGCGGCCCGACGGTGTTGAAAATCCTTGCAATCACGACCGGAAGCTTTTTCTCGATGTGGTATGCAAGGGCCAGGAACTCATCGATCGTCTTAGAGGAGGCGTAGGCCCAGCGTCTTTTCTTGACCGGCCCCAAGATCCGGTTGTCGTCCTCACGTAATGTATGCTCGACATGATTTCCGTAAATCTCCGAGGTAGAAGCCAGAAGAACTTTGCGTTTGTACTTATTCGCAATCTTCAGGACAATCTCAGTGCCTTTGACATTGGTCTCGATGGTTTCAATCGGTTTGTCCATAATGAGCCGGACGCCGACGGCTGCTGCCAGATGATAAATTTGTTCAACGTTTTTAATCAGTTTGTCCATCACATCCTCGTTCATGATGCTATCTACGGTAAGGTGAAACTTCGGATGATGGACGATTCCTTCCAAATTCTGCAATCTTCCTGTTGAGAGATTATCGATCACCCAAACCTCGTCTCCCCGCTCAAGGAGCGCTTCTGAAAGATGGGAACCGATAAACCCGGCTCCGCCCGTCACCAAGATTTTCACGGAATCACCTTCTCTTTCCCCTGTTTTCCAGTAACTCTTCATAAAGTATTTTCATGTCCGATATGAGCCGTTCCTTGGAATACCGGTCCCGAACCCACTCACGACCCCTTTCCCCAAAGCGAATCCGGATCTCTGCATGATCCAAAAGGAATCCGATTCTGTCGCAGAAAGTCGATCCGTCCCCCGGCGACACAAGATACCCTGTGACTCCCTCCTGAACAACATCCGGAACCCCGCCCACCCGGGTCGAGACGACCGGCCGGGCCGCCGCCATTGCCTCAATCAGAGAAACTGGAGTCCCCTCATTTTTTGAGGTCTGAACCACCACATCCAAATCTGGGTAAATCCGCTCAAGGTCCTTCCGCCAGCCAAGAAACGTAACGTGCCGTTTTAAACTCCGCCTTTGACATTCTGTCTCCAATGTCTCACGTAATTCGCCATCCCCCACAATGACAAAATGAACATCCTGGTGGCGCTTCAAAAGTTCCGCCGCGATCGAGAGGAAAAAGGCGTGGTCTTTGACCGGCACCAGCCGACCGACAATCCCGATGAGTCGGATTCCTTCCGAAAGCCCCAATTCCCTACGGAGAAAACCGCGATGCTTTTCCGCATCCAAAAAGGAGTCCAGATCGAGTCCTAAAGGGATAACCCGGATCTTTTCGGGAGAACCGATGCGGTATTTCTGAGAAAGTTCCTGACGGACTTCTTCGCTGACCGCGATGAGGCAGTCGGACCGGCGGGCGAGCCATCGTTCGACGGCGAGGAAAAACCGGGTCTTAGGTCCGTTGAAATAATCATGAAAGACATGGCCGTGATAGGTATGCACCCGGACCGGAACACCGACCAAAAGCGCTGCCAATCGACCCAATGCCCCCGCCTTCGCCATATGGGTGTGGACAATATCCGGACGTTCCCGCCTGAAAAGCCGGAGGAGTTTCCAGAAACTAATCCAGTCGGTCACCGGATGAATTTTCCGCCTCAGTTCCGGAACCGCATGCACCGAAATCCTAGGGTGCCCCTTGAGTTCCAACAAATTCCCCTCCCGGGGTTCGGTAGACCCTGAGACCAAAAGACTTTCAAACTGGCCATGGTTCATTCCTTCCGTCAGGAAAAGGGCGTGCAAGGCGGGACCCCCGATATTCATACGGGTCACGACGCGCATGATTTTTCTTCGGCTTCCGTCCTTTTGACGGCGCCTCAATTCAAGAAGGCCGAGACCGCACTTCCAAACGATCTTAAAGAATTTCAAATGACTTTCTCTCCTGGCGATGGAAACAACAGGGACTTCGGCAATTCGAAGTCCGGAACGATTTGCCAAAAGGAGTATTTCCAAATCCCAAAGCCAGTCGTTTCGAACGGTCTTTTTCATGAGAGGAAACAGCGCTTCCCTTCTAAAAGCCTTGAGACCTGCCTGAGTATCACGAATGGACAATTTAAATAAGAAGGACAAGACAAATCGATAAATGGCCTGTACCAGATTTCTCATCCATCCCCGCTTCGCCTCTCCTCCAGGTACTGCTCTGGATCCAATAGCAATATCAAATCCTTCCTCCAGACGAACAAGCAGGTGTTCCAAATAAGAGACGTCGATCTCCAAATCGGCATCCAAGAAGGCATAATATTTGCTTTCGCCGTGCAGAAAGCCCTGTTTTAGAATTCCTCCCTTTCCGACGTTTTTTTCCTGTCTGACCACAACCACCTTCTCCGGATGTTTCAGGGATTCCTTTTGAAGGATTTCGTCAGAACCGTCCGTTGAGCCGTCATCCGCAAGAACCAAAGTGTAATCGTAACGCTTTTCTTCGAGGAAGGAACGAATTCGGTGAAGATTCGATTCCAGGATATCCCGCTCGTTAAAGATGGGGATCACCAGCGTCAATGTGTGAAAGGTGTTCATGAGGGTATAACCCCCTGTTGAGAGGCAAACAGGGCCAGATAAAGCCAAAGGTGCCTCAAGTGATGAAGATCAACGTAGAAACCTGTCAGTACCAAACCCAAAAGGGTATACGCCATAACCGGAGAGTAAGTTGCCTCGTTGTGTTTGAAGGCGTTTGGAAAGCGGCGTCTTGCTGTTTTGGCCAAATGCATACAGAACATGGCAAAAGCGCCACACCCCAATAAGCCGCGTGTCGCCAGGAGTCCGAGCCAGGTACTGTGAGGCATGGCATAACGGTATCGGTCGTGAATTTTTTTTTCTGAGACCGCGTTTTGCGTCAGTATTTGAAAACCGCCGGGGCCGACACCAAGCCAGGGATGCTTCCGGAAGCCATCCCATGCAATCCGCTTCAAAAGGCCGTAGGAGGCAGGGTCAAATGTTATGGAAAATGTGAGTTTTGGAGACCCAACACCGCTTTGATAAAAAGAATACTGCATTTTAGAAGGGCCCAGGTCCTCACGGGACCAGCGCCATACCACATCTCTTACGACAATGGAGGACGACAATTCCAGGAGCAAAACAAGACCGACCAAGCCAGCAAGAACCAGCGTTTTATTCCTCCGCCACAGCAAAAGGAAAAGAACCGTTGCCGCAACACCGGCAAAAACCCGGGAATAGGTAAGCCAGAGGGCAAGGAAGGCGAAACCAAACAAAACGCTCCACTGGAAACGATGGTTTCCGACGGAAACCTTCTGCCATATAAGACTCAAAACAAGTACCAAATAGGTTGCTAACATCGTCGGCGCAAATTGGGGGCTGCAGAAGGTGGAGAGCAGGCGAACACGCTCCCCAAAAAAAGGCATCAGCGTCACAAAAACAAAAGGATTGTCTACACCCAGCATATGCAAAAGATACGCCCCCAGCCCGATGCCGGTGACGATGCCTCCCACAACAAGAAAAGTTGTAACGGTCTTTTGGGGCAGGCCCTTTTGTGACAAAACATGCAAGCTGGAGAAAAATATCAATATCACGTAAAGATCTTTTGTGACCTCAATCCAATGAGCACGCAGGCCTCCCCGAAAGAAGGACGAGACGATGCTGACCATCAGAAAAATTCCAAGCCATCGCGCATAAGGGTTCCCTAAGCGTCGTTTGTTTTTCTCGCGCATCCACTCCAGACCGGCGACAAGAATGAATATTCCGCCTAAAAGGTCCACAACCCCTATCAGTACGGGATGCATCAGGAAAGGAACGCTAAAGAGGTATGCCAAAAACAGCTTCCCTGAAAGAGATGTCCGCACGGCGTTACACAAATCCTTTCAACCAGGAATAAAGAATACCCAGCACCTCGTGAAGCAGTGCCCGAAGTTGACCCATTTGAACCGGCACTTTTTTCCCGTAAAAACTGCTTTTCGCAACGGGAAGGTAGCGTACCTCAATGTCCGGTGCCACCTTGTGAAATACCATCGATAAGCGCCGCATGTGATAGGGGGCGCTGACCAAAAGGATAGAGTCCCATTTCTTTTGTGCAAGGATTTCTTTCACAAATTGAACATTTTCATAGGTGCTAGAAGAATGGGTCTCCAACAAAATTGCATCCTCCGGAACGCCGCTTGATGTCGCGATCAATTTCATGTCTTCTGCTTCCTGATAGGAATAGACATAGCCGGATGAGAAGAGAATGGCAGGAGCCCAACCGGCCTTGTAAAGCTCCGAGGCGTACCGCGCCCGTTCAATGGTGCTGATCCCAGGGTGCCTTGTCTCACCCACCCCACCCCCCAATACGACGATCACATCCGCTTTTTGGGGAGCTTCTGCAATCTTCAGGGGACTTGCAAGCATCCAGATGAAGGGCGTATAAAAGAAAGCCGCCCAGCTGATTCCCACAACAACCAGGATCGTCGCAAGTTTCCTTCTTGTCTTCCGGTAGGCCATTTGAAACGCACTCGCCCAATGAGACTCCGAAAATGCCCTCTTTTCCTTTATCCTGTCCGCAATCAGCATGCTCATGGATTCAATCCGGTTTGTCCAGCTGTTCTGGCGTGCGGCATCAATCCGTCTCTGAACATCAGTCCCATTTGCGGTTTTTAGTGTTTCTTGAACCCGACGAAAAAAAGAATCGGGACCGTCCCCGATGGACACCAGTTCCCCGAAATCCCGATTGAAACGGATGACTTCCGGGAGAGGTGTCGAGACAACCGGTTTCCCCAGAAAAAAATACTCATTCAGCTTGGTCGGATAGACGCACCGGGTATAGTCCGTCAGAACGTAGGGAATGAGTCCCACATCAAACGCCTGAATGTATCCGGGAAGCTCCTCGTGGGTCCTTCCGCCGACAAAGTGGATGTTCGGCCGTTTTTCCAGAAGACTGACATCCGTCTGCACCGGCCCGACAAGGACAAAGGAACAATCCGGCATTTTCCCTGCCAAATGATGCAACAGGTTCTGGTCAATCCACTTGTGGACACCTCCGACATAGCCGATCAAGGGCCGTTTCAGCGCCGCAAGTTCCGAGGGTTGCCGGGCAGAGGCCTGCTTGGCCTTTTCGAATGTTCTGAGCGAAACGCCGAATGGGAAGAAATGAACAGAGGTGTTAGATGTCTCGCAGCGGCGTTTCAATTGCTCCGAAGTCACGAAAATCAGATCCGCTCTTTCGCAAAGACGTTTCTCGGAGCGCCTTATTTTTTCGGCGGCGCGGCTGCTGCTGGCGAAATGGTCGATGCAGTAATAAATAAGGCACTGGTGGTCGATGTGGTCGATGAGATCCAAAACGAGATCTGTCGGCAAAAATGTCCAGATGATCGGTTTGTCAAATTGGACGGACCGCATCCACCGCCTGAGTGTTCTCAGCAGGATCAAGGAGTTAATCCGCGTCGCAATAGCTGAATACGGGAACGGCAGGGCCAAGGGGGAAAAGATAAAAAGTCCCTCTGATTTTTTCCGGATTCCCCCCAGTCCTTTTTTCCAATTCAGAAAGCGCTTTTTCAACCTCGGCAAATCCCGCAGGCCCGGCGTCCGAACACCCAGATTTTCTACAAAGAGGACGCGGTTTCCCTCTTCCGCCAAAGTCGTCATAATTTCTTGGTGGCCCTGCCAAATAAAGTCCCAATCGATCGAAGAGATACAGAGAATGTTTTCGTTCTTTAACATGCAAAGACCTCTCGAAGAAGCCCCTCGACCGTCGCGGCACGGTGCTCCCAAGTGTGTTGGAGGGCGAACTCGACCCTGGACCGTTCCTTGTCTCCTTTTTCCCCCAGTGCTTTTTGGATCTGCAAGATGAATGAAGAACTATCCTCTGCCACGTAGACCAATCCGTCCATCTCTTCAAAGCTTCCAAGCGGTGTCGAGACAACCGGTTTTCCGACAGCCAGATATTCAAAGATCTTTAATGTCGAAAGCCCCTCGGTGAACGGGTCCACGATGAAGGGATGCAGGCACACATCGGCTTCTCTCAAAAACTGGGGAACCCGGCGTCGTTCCTGCTCCCCCAGGTAAAAGACATTGGGAAGCCGGAAAAGTTCCCGGAAGGCCGTTTTCCCTCTCATCAGCCGCCCGATCAAAAGCAAAGACCAGTCTCTCTTTTGCTGCATCACCTCAACCATAAGAGGAATGTTAAACTTACGCGCATCAAGATGTCCGGCAAAGGCCAGTCGGGGTGAAGGAATCCGGTGAAGCGCCCCGTTCTCATCCGAAGACGGCATCCGGGATTCCCTAAAGAAAATGGTTTCATCAACGGCACTCGGGAGAAAACAGATCCTTCGAGGACTTGCAGGAAAAAGAGCTGCCCGCCGTTCGGACATCGTGAAGACAAGATCCGCCCGCCGTAAAAGTTCCGCCTCCACCTCCTGGAGGGTCCTCTGCCGAAGCCAGATGTTTCTCTCCGCCGAGTGACCCTCAAGGGCGTGGTACACGACCCCAGCCACATCGCCAAAGGCCGGTATCGCATCAGCCGCCAGGGGCGTATAAGTCCATAGAAGCGGTGTTGTAAAGTGGAGCCGGGACAAAACCTGTTTTAATTCATTCACCAGACGCCTCTGGTTCCATTGGTTGATCCGGCGATCATAAGCCCCAAAGGGAAACGACAGGGAGGGTGTGTACACCCAAAGAGACGGTGCGACACTGCGCAAAGCCCCATTCTTCTTCCATCGTCCCCGCAAAGATTTGTAACGGAAGGGGTGAAGGCAGGATGCCTGATATTCCACAAAGAGCACGCGACGCTGCCCGGCCAGCCGGCGCATGATCTGCTGCCGGCTGCCGACCGGAAAATCCCAATCCGATGTAGAGAAACAAACAATGTCAAAACTAGGTGTCATCAACAGGGCCGACCTCGCCGTTGAAAGAAACAATTTCGTTGTGCATCTCTGAAAAATGGCATCCTTTGCAAATGTCCAGCGTTCCGGACCAAACCTGTTTTCTGTATTCTTGATACGCCTGACTCCTCCAGATTTCACTCAAAGGTTTTTCGAATATATTGCCGATCACATGGCGCCCGTTAAAATCGAGACAGCAGAGAATCGCTTCGCCGGTCCAGAGAATCACCATCCGATCCAACGGAAAGGGACATACAAAAGCAGGGTCTTTGATAAAACGGACGCGTCCGTCCTGAAGGTCATAGCGCCGGAATCGAGGCGTTGTCGGCAAAAATTCCTCGGCGTAACGTCCCTTTTCTTCTTCGGTCAGCCAACTTCCCATATTGAGATTCATCGATTTCAGAATCATGCGGTCGGCGCCTATTTCCCTTGCCGTACCGATCAATTCCGGAATCTGGTCTTCATTGTACCGCGTGACAATGGTTTGGAGGGATACCACAGGCGATTTCGATTTCCTTTTTCTCTTCTCGTCGCATAGAAGTCTTGCGCCTTTCAGGACCTTCTCAAGGTCTGACCCCACACGGTAGCGACCATGCGCTTCTTGGTTGGCACCGTCCACTTCAATCGTGATGTATTGGAGCCGGGAATCCAGGATGTCGCCGATATACCGCTCCAATAGAACGGCGTTCGTATCGACGGTTGATGGAATTCCCCGCTGCCAGGCCCGATAGGCCATTTGATAAAGCATCGGGTTCACCAAGGGCTCTCCCGAAAAAGCAAAGTTCATCAGTTTCGGTTTCCAATCAATCCGGTCCAGGATCTTCTGAAACGTCTCTATGTTCATGATGCCTTTTGCCCTCTCCATCTTATGGGGCGTGGGACAGAGGGGACATTTGATATTACACGTATTCGTCGGTTCGACAACGAGATAACGCGGCAGATGAAAATTCACCAGCTGGGGAAAACGGATGAGGAAAAATTTGGCGGTCCCCCGGACCAAGGGGGATGACCACATCCTGTTCAAAATGGCTTTCTTCATCAGAATACCCCTGGATTCACCGGAAAGGCGCGCTGAAGGAGTTTCCTCTCTTCGGCATCAAACACCTTTCTGAAGTAAGAGAGGCATAAAAAGACTGCACCCCCGAGAAAAGCCAGCGCAACAATCATGGTCAAGGAAGTCGCGGTCCCGCTCAAAAGAAAAACAACGCCTCCTGCAAGAGAAGCATGAAGAGCAATCTGGACCAGAGAAAGCCAGGGAGTCTCTAACGAAACGATCTGCTTTGTCATCATATAGTGAAGAAAAAAGGCGAGGACGGGACTGACACCGCTTGCGATAGCCGTCCCGATCATCCCCCACTTTTTCGTTAGAAACCAGGCAGAAATCAACCAAAATGTTACGGCGGGCAAGGATCCTTTTACGATGATAATCGGTTTCTTGAGCGTCCAGATAAAAGTTGCAAGCGGTGCGGCCACAGCCTTAATCAGTCCGAAGAAAGCAAGGGTCCAGAAGGCAGGCAGAGCGGCCAGATAGTCGGCCTTGAAAAAGCGCTTGATGACCGCGGGCATGAGGACCGCTGAGATCATAATAAAGGGAAAGAGAATAAAGGCCTGAATTTTACAGTTGATGCGATACAGAAATTTTTGTTCGTCCAAATCCTTTGTCTTGGCGTATTGCCTCAGAAAAAGAGGCGTAATAACCGATTTCAGCACGAGTGCCGGAGAAAAAGTGACGAGTGCATTGGCAAGTTGCGCGGCAAAGGCGTACCACCCGGTCGCCGTCGCGCTCAGGAAATGGCTGACCATGTACAAATCGACGCGGGTGTCCAGAAGGAAATGAAGGAAATTATCGATATGAAGCGCTGCGCCAAACCGGAAAATCTCTCCCTTCCCTCCCTTTGCCTCCTCCCCTTTGGTCTCACGTTTTCCGAAGAGTAGCGGAAGAACCCTTACCAGATAAACAACCAAAAGAAGCGTTTCTGTTACGATCCACGCGGTGAAAAGCTTCTCCAAAGCCGCTGACCGGCTGAGAAGCCAGGCAAAAAGAAGGAGTTTGAGTGTCAACGCCGTCACCGTCCCTGTGACCACGTATTTCCGCAGCAAAAAAGCATTCAAGGTGTTCTCAACGAGCAGGATCGATACCCTAAGGAAACAAAAAATCAAGAGAAACGGCACGAAACGCATCAGTTCGTCATTCCTGACCCATTGCGCCAAAATCCTGCTCAAGGGATGAATGACCGGGATGAGCAACACAAAACTTAGAAAGAGGATTGCGTAACAACGTTTGAGGAGCCACCGGCTCCTCCCCCACTCCTGTTTTTCGACATATTCGGAAACGAAACGCGTCACGACATAAGGCATGCCCCAACTCAACGCAAGCGCAAAGAAAATAAGGGTAGTGACAACAAGACTGTAAAGTCCAAAGTCTTGAACGGACAAATGTCGGACAAGCAACACCAGGATCAGAAGCGAAAGGAGAGACGAAAAGAAGGTTCCGACATAATTGTAGATGGCCCCTTTCAGTGCAAATTGCGGAAATGTGGTCTTTAACCCTTCCTTCATTCCCCCCTCACTGTCGTGGATACCTCCGGTATAGAAACGATCTCTTCGGATTTGACACAGCGCGGTTCCACGGAAAAGTTTCTGACAACACTGGCAAGGCGATCCCGATAGATGTGGGAAGTATAACGTTCCTCGATGGTTCTTCTACCTGCCTCTCCAAACCGCTTCCTGAGAGAGGGGTCCTCAAGCAATAGGGATAATTTTTGAACCCATTCTGCCTCCGTGGAAGCCAGAAATCCGTTGACGCCGTCCTGAACCACCTCGCCGTTCATTCCGATGGGCGAGGCGATCACCGGGACTCCCGCCGTCATATATTGAATCGTCTTGAAAGCCGCTTTGCCGCGGGCCCAGGGATCGTCCGGCAGCGGATGGACCCCGATATCCAGACCCAGAAAACAGTGCCATTCTTCCGTCAACGACCACTCACGGTTTTCCACCCACACCCCCGGAATCTCGAATGCCCTGGAAGCCCCGACGACTCTCAGCACAAAGGGATGCTTCTGCGCCAATGTTTGGAAGACCGGCAGGATCCGCTCAAGATACCCGGAGGTGGAGGGGGTCCCGATCCAGCCGATCACCGGTGGTCCCTCCTGTTCCCTCTCCCGCCTCATCCGAAGGTACTCCGGATCTACCACGGTCGGAATCACCCACACCCTCTCATGGTACCGCCTGACATATACCGCGAGCGTGTGGTTGGCTACGAGGACAGCCCGGCTTATGCGAATCGTCTGACCCACCTTCCAGGAACATTTCAAAAAACGCCACGCGGGGCTCAACCGGCTGGTGTCCGATAAAAAGATGGCGTCGTCAAAATCAAAGATCACCGGCTTCCCCATCAACCAGCAGCACCACTCAAAGAGGGGAGGTCCCACCGGCGCTGCCTCCCGGTGAATGAAAATGACATCCGAACGAAATGCCCAAAAAAGGTCTCCTGTCCGCTTCAGGCAGGCGCCGAGAAAATAAAATGCTTTTTTGAGAAGTTGGCCCCTTCGGTGGAGAAGCCGGTAAAATGCCCGTGTCATAAAGGGGCGTATCTGGCACCGGATGCCCTGTTCTTCCAGATAGGGCAAATATTGCTCTACCCTGTAGCGATTACTCGCGCCTTCGGTCGGATAAGGCACAATAAAAAGAACTTTCATGATTTTTCCAGGAGGGACAGATACATCTGATGGTATCTCCTCGCCCCCTCTTCCAGGGAAAGTTGTGAGGCGGCCACGCGGCGGCATCTTTCGGAAAGCTCCTTCCCCTCTCTTAAAAGCGCGGTCAGGGCATCCGCGGCACGTTGATAACTTTCCCCCGAGAAATCGGAAACGACGACGCCTACACTGTTTTCCCGAATGAGTGCTTCGGTATCCCCCACATCCGCATTCAGGACTACGGGAAGCCCCGCAGCAAGGTATTCACCCACCTTGGTGGGGCTGGAGGCCATTTTTGAGAAGACCGGTTTGATAAACGAAATCCCCGCCTGGGCCGATAAGAGCGTTTTGGGGACGTCTTCGTAGGAACTTTGCCGGATGATGAGCCCGTTTCCTGAATGGCGGCGGAGTCTCTCCCACAATTTTCGGTCACCGGTTTGGGTTAAAATCTGAAATGAGGCATTCGGAATCCTCGTCTTCAAAACCCGATAAAAATCAAGCATCGGTTCCAGAAGATACCACGTACCGAGTGACCCCACATACACCAGAACAACCCCTTCCTGAACCGCAGACACCCTTGCCGGGCCTGCTTCCTCAAATCGCCTCACATCCACGCAGCAAGGAATCACGGCGACCGGCACCTGGTCACGAGTGGCCCTTTTCTGTTTGAGGTAGGCGGCGGCGCGATGGGTGAGCACAACCACGCCATCCGCCGACTTCAAAAAGCGCTGCTCGAGGGCGGAGACAAGTCTGTACATCACTCCATGGCGCTTCCAAATTCCGCCATCCGCATATTCCTCCGCCAGAAAACCCCTCACATCAAATAAAAAGGGTCTTTTTTGCAGCCGTGAAATCATCCATCCGATACTGGCCGGAATGGTCCCCCGCGCATGGATCATCTCCACGGCATGCCTTTGCGCCAAACGCCGAGCCACCGCAAAACCGGTTACAAGATCCATCGATGTCGACAAAAGAGGGGGAAATTTATGGTACCGGCACCAGGTCCATCGGATGCCCCCTTCTGCGAGCTCCTCACGGAAACGACGCATCCCGGATTTCCCCAACCGCACGCAGTCTTCCTTTTTCTCAAAGGTCAAGAGGATGATCTCAATCCCCTTTTGTGCAAGTCTCCTCAGGTACGGCAAACCCTGCGACTTAAAAATCGGCTCAAGCGCCCCGTTGTAAGAGAGAAATAAAACGCGTTTAACTGTCATGGCGCCGAACCTCCCAAAGCGGACCCTGAGGAATAAGGGTAAAACGTTTCTCCAATTCGCGAATGCTATAGTAATTTTCCTCGTTATCCGCAAGATAAACCGGACGGCGTCCGGTTTCCCTTTCAATCAACCGGTAAAGCTCCTCCCTTTTTTCGGGGAAAAAGACATACCGGTCAATCGTGGCGTCAATGGAGACGTCCGGCCGCAGGCCTTCTATCTCTTGGTAATAGAGGAGAACCATCATCGGCGTAAAATCGCCGATGATTAAACTGCCCGGTTTTACGACTTCGAGAGATGCCAAACCGTACTGCCTCGGTCCGAATTCGCTGCGCTTGACGGGATTGAGGTAAAAGCGGTTATTGTCCCGGAAGGCGAGCTGCCGGCCGCGTACAAAGTCGATTTGATAACGTTTCGAAAAATGTGGCAGACTGAGGTACAATCCGACCGGCAGGATGACCAAAAGAGCCAGGGCCCCCAGCGCGAAGGAGGGATGGCTCGCTCCTTTGGATGCCATCGCTCCTCTTAGGCCAAAACCGATCCAGACCGCGAAGAGGACGTAAGTGGGAAGCATCAGAAAAAAATTTCGCTGCCGCATATAACCACAGGCAAGGAGGATATTCAGGAAAAACACCGTCAGCAAAACCCAGAAGAACTTCCCTCTTTCCCGAACCATCTTCCTGGTGCCCAGAAGACCCAATCCGAATCCAACAAAAGGAAACTGGTAAAAGAGGTAGGCGGGATAAAGACTCAGTTCCGATAACAGGTCGCCGGGCCTCAAAAACCATCTGTTCGCTCCCAAGTCCAAAGGGGCGTTCCTGAACGCCAAAATCAGCATCGGAGAACATCCGAGGAGAAAACAAACAATGCCCAACAGACCCCGGTCGCTCAAAAGCCACCGCCTCCCCCGTTCCAGAAGCAGGAGATAGAAAAAGGTTGCGATAATCATCAATCCGGACAAGAGGTTATTGAGAAGGGCCACCCCCATCAGAAAAAAATGCAGGATAAGATAGACGTCTTTTCTTTTCTCCTCCCATGTCAACAGGAGGAAAAAGCCGGTTGTAAAAAAAAAGATGCAAAGTGAATAAGACTCGTTGATCACCGAGGCCAGCCAGAAGGTGTGCGAAAGCCCCAGACAGACCGTCGCCAAAAACGCCGCGGCTTCGTGCTGCAGAAGCCGGCGCATCGCCAGGTAAAAGAACCAGAGGGCCAAAATCCCAAAAAAGGCGGACATGAGGTTTTGCCTGTAGGCAAAGTCGCCGAAGGGCAACCAACTGAAGAGTTTCCCGATGAGCGTGTGAAGCATATGGTTCCCTACCGGATCAAACACGATGGTCATTTCCTTGACATAGATCGCCAGTTTTGCTGAATCCCCCCAGAGAACGGTCGGGGCGAGGGTGTACCAATACAGGACGGCGAAAACGCTGACCGCTAAAAGTCCCATCAGTCGACAAACCTGTATTTCAGAAGAGCCCAGAGCGCCAAAAAGCCGTCGGTCCAGTGAATCTTTTTCCCTTCAGCATAGGTCCTGCCGTAATAGGAAATGGGAATTTCATACACCCGCCACTTGCGCTTAAAAATTTTTGCTGTGAGCTCCGGCTCGATCCGAAAATCGCTCGAACGGAGCGTCATCCCCTGAATCACCTCCCGGCGAAACACTTTATATCCCGTCTCCATGTCACTGAGGGTCGTGTTGTAGAGAAAACCGGTCACGAAGGTGAGAAAATTGTTTCCCAGTTTATGCCAAAAGAGATAAACGCGCTGTGGTTTGGCGGCGGAAAGCCGGGAGCCGTACACCACATCGGCAACCCCTTGTTGAATCGGTTCAATCAGTTCGGGGTACTCCGAAGGATCGTACTCCAAATCGGCATCCTGGGTCAGAATAATCTCTCCCGTTGCATGTCTGAAACCTGTCCGAAGGGCCGCTCCCTTTCCGAGGTTTTTCTCATGGTAAAACACCTTCACCCCCTCATCCCCCAAAGACGCTTCTATCGCCTTCAGTCTGCGGCGGGTCTCCTCGGAAGAGCCGTCGTCTACAATGAGAATCTCCTTCTCCAAAGGCACTTCCCTCACTCTCCGAACGATCTCCTCGACCGTGTCGGTTTCATTGAAAACAGGCATGATCACCGAAATCTTCATAGAGGAACCTCTTGGACGTCCTGGCTGGATTTCTCCGCATGGGACAACCCGACCGCAAGAAAGATCAGGGCGTAATAGAGCGTCATGGCACGGTGCCGGAACAACGTCCCAAGATTCGAGTCGATAAGGCCCATGAACAAAGAGAAGCCTATAAAAATGAAGAGCATCAAATGGGTTTCTCTGCGCGCGTAGTGCAACGCCTGACGCATTCCCTGGATGATAAACGGAACGCAGAAGTAGAGGACGGAGATCTCGATGGCCCCGATGAAGAAAAAGGTGCTCCCGATCTGCCAGGGGAAGGGTGCGAAGAGGGCATAGACGATCCCAAGGGGGGCGAATAAGAGAAGGCCCCTGATGTCGGACAGACGCGACTCCTCCAAAAAGGAGGACGTTCCATAGGCCCTCACCGTCCTAAGATAATTAAACCACTCGAGCGGAGAACTCTTCTCCACAAAAAAGGTCTTGAGCATCGTTTCCTGCGTCCCTACATGATAGACATGATATAAATAAGCAAGGGGCGCCACCGAGATAGCGACAAGGATGATGAGCAGGATGCACAAGAATTTCATCTTTCTCCAGAGCAGGGTCGATCCTAAAAACCAAACTGTGCCAAAGAGCAGAATAAGGCCCAAGGCGGGTGCCCTCAGCAAGAAAAGCAGATACGCAAGGACCAGGCCGGCCAAGAGAGACGGCACCTTAAGGCGCTTCCGATTCTCGATCAGGCACCAGACCAGGAGGAAAACCATTATATTGACCGCAGGATCCCGAAGGTTTAGAGTCGACCAGAATAAAAGCGACGGCCAGAAGGCGGAGAAGATCAAGGCGAGACGGGCCGGTCTTGGACCGAAAAACTTCTGTGTGAAGAGATAGACGAAAATGGCAGACCAGGTCCCGATCAAGGCATTGATAAACAAGAGGGACAATGGGCTCTTGCCGGTTACGGCGTAGAGAGCCGCATTCCAGGCTTCAAAAGGACCGGGATTGGTATCTGTCTGACTCTTAAATAACATGGACTCTTCATGGAAGACCCCCCGCTCACGCAACATCAGCATCTGCCAGGCGTTTTCGCTGTACGCGTATCCGTCATTTGCGAAATAAAAGCCGGGCCGGAAGCCCATGTCAGCATAGGAAAGGATGTTAAAGGGCAGGATGAGACTGACGCGAAGGAGGATTGCAAGGAGGAAAATATGAATCACTTGGCCTCTTTTTTCCTGGGAGACGCCCATAGAGACGAATGCAATCCCGGCGAGGATCCCGGCTAACAATATCAGCCAGGGGCTGATCCACCCCAACCCAAAGCCCAGCTCCGAAACCCATCCCTGCAGAGGAAAATCCCCCAACAGAAAATCTCGCATCATTTGAAAACCTCAGCCGGTCGGCCCTTTTCAAAATGCCGCACCCACTCCCGCCAACCATCACCCTCCGTGACCTGGGCGCCTTTCCGGGCCTGCGAAAAGAGCTCCGAGGGGGTAAAATAACGCGCGCCCGGAATGTGCAGATCCGAAAATTTCTCACCGAGTAGAACACTGGAGGACGCCGAGTCCCTCTTCTCCAGCCGATCCCGAACCCAAACAGAGCCCGCCTCTACAAAGCGGACCTCTCGTTCGAACCCGAAATGTTTACCCCGGTTATTTTGAATCAGCAGACGTCGCAAGAAACGTTTGAGCGGGAAGGCGACCGGTGCCCTGAGACTCGATAACCAGCCGACGATGCGCAGCACAAAAAGCTTCCATGTAGAAAGGAGGTGCGTCTTGCGGTGAAAACAGGATCCTGTCACCCGAAATCCATTGGGATGGACTTCTACCCGGCACTTAGGATCCAAAACACCGGCGATACTG
Organism: uncultured Omnitrophica bacterium; assembly: GCA_947085655.1. Taxonomy (GTDB): domain Bacteria; phylum Omnitrophota; class Gorgyraeia; order JACQQV01; family JACQQV01; genus CAMTXH01. The sequence continues at coordinate 100,401 of CAMTXH010000010.1, forward strand.
GTTCCGGAAGCGCTCTTCGCAACGATTCCGGCATCGTACAAAACCTCGTTCCCCTTTTTGGAAAACCACTTGAAGGTCCCGCCTTTTCCCAGGTTCGCCACCAGATACCCTTCAGGATCCCCATGAACCAGAAGCTGGGCACTTGGGAAATAGCGGTGGAAATTTTCGACCTCACAGGGCAACTGTTCAATGCCCGTAAGGGACAGGCTGCCCGATGTCTCCGCCGCTTGAAGAAAGGGGTAGGCGATATAACAAAGATACCGGTCATCCAGATCGTATAGGCCGATCAGGGTCCGCTTTTCCAACCCTTCTCTCACAAACGCTGCCATACGGGCCGCCACTACGCTGTAGGGGGCAAGGATCTCGATCCCGTGGGGAATCAGGTACTCGGTATTCCGGCTGCCATACTCCCCTCCCGCGGTGCCGTTCGGATGGAGGAAGTGACTGAGGAATTGCAGGGATTTTTCCAAAACAGGAAGCAGCGATGGGTCCTGAACCTTCTGGAAATACTTGGCCAGGTAATCCACCGTCAAGGAGAGATAGCCGATATCAGGGCCTCCGTATTCTTGAAACCACCCTTCTTCACTCTGATGTCTCAACAAGAAATCGATTTTCTGGCGCGCGCCCCTTTCAAATTGCCGATCCTTTGTAACAAGAAAGAGGTTCTGGAGGGCCGCGGCGGCCCCTGCTTCCTGATTGAGTACGTCGTGTTCGTCATGTTTCAGAAGCCAGGCCCCTGCCCGCGCCAGCGCTTCCACACCCTCCTGACACTGAATCTCGTCATCCAGCGCAAGGAGGGCCTCTGAAACGGCGTATGAAGAAAAAGCGGTCGCCACAAAGCTCTTCTCCCCCGGATACCACTCGCTGAAGGAGCCATCGCGCGCTTGGATCTGACACCAAAAATGAAGGGCTGCTTCGACCCAACGTTTCAGAAGCGGGTTTCCCTCGTAAGGAGGGTAGCCGGATCCTTTTCTGTAAAGGAGGGCAAGCGTCAAGGCCGCCTCCTGAAAGCGGACCCCTGCAAAGTCCGTCATCTTGTAATGCCAAAAGGTCCTGTCAAAACAACCGTACGTTGTGGAACCCGGATGCCGGTCCAGGAGACTCAAAAGACGCGGGACCTGCTCCAAGACTTGAAGTCGGTAAACGTCCCCGCTCTCCTGCTTGGACTCTCTCATCTCATCAAGGGATATCGGTCGCATCGGTCTCAGTTATAAAATTTCTTCTCGAAACGTTTGGCCAAGGGATAAAGATATTTTCGCTTGGGGCACAAATAATAGAGCTGTCGCAGAATCCGCCGGGTGAGAATCCGCCAGTCAATCAAAGGCAACTTCGGTTTCTTAAAATCGAAGGTGTTGTAAGCGTAGACATCCTGAAGCGTGTATTTCAATTCGTGGGGCCGGAGTTCGTATGAATAATAGCCCATCGACACAAAGGCCACAGGGTCATAGGTCCTCGGGATTTTGAACATTCTTCTTAACTCCCGTTTCGGAGGCAGGTGAAGCACCCAGCAGCAGCCGATATTGTAACAATGGGCCATGAGAATCATATTCTGAACGGCGGCAGCCGCACTCTGAACAGGATCCTGGTAGGTCACATTATCGGTCCTGTTTTCGTAGCAGACCAGGATCCCTTGCGGTGCATCCCGCAGGAAGGTTGCGCCCCCCCGGTCGAACATCTCCTGAATGAGCCGTCTGTCATTGACAACGATAAATTTCCATCCCTGGATGTTGCAGGCGGTGGGCGTATGGACCGCCGCCTCAATCAGTTTCTGGATGATGTGATCGTCAATCAAATCCTGCCGATAACGCCTGACCGAGCGACGCCCCTTGATCACCTCAAGGAGTCGCCGCGCCTTTTCAGGAAGGTCGGATGCAGATACTTTCTCGTTGTCCCTTGTCATGACCATCGAGGCCTTCATCTCCTTGGCCCCATCCCCACACAAATGGTCCACGGAAACGAGCTGATGTTCCGGATCTCTCTGAAATAAGGTTTGATCATTTTAATGAAAGCTGCCTGATTCCAGAATTGAACATGCTCCGGGTCCCGTCCCAACCGGGCGAGATGTTTTCCCCTGGCGAAATTCCCCAAACTAAATAGCGGTTCATTGGGAACGCTTACAATGACTGTATGGCGGCTCACCCGACACAGTTCTGTTAGAGCCCGTATGGGCTCCTTGAGGTGCTCCAAGATCTCAAGCGCCATGACCAGGTCGAAACTTTGTGCGGCAAAATGGAGAGAAGTGACATTTCCCTCGGAAAATGAGACTCCCGGATTGAGTTCGCTTGCTATTGCCAGGGCTTCTGCGTTTCTATCCACGCCCTCGAAACGGGCCTTGATGCCGTGACGGCGCAAATGAGAAATAACAAACCCTTCGCCACAGCCTATTTCTAAGACATCGTCACAATGAAGCATGGAGACTGTTTCAAGAATCTTGTCGAGAAACCGGCCTATTAAAAAACGGGCCAAACGGTTTTTTGTTAGATATTTATTGTAATTACTTGAGGAGTAGGTTGCTCGGTGACGAACCGTTTCAAAATATTTCACATTTTCCAGAACTTCCATTCCTTCAGACTCCATGCGAAAACGTTTCGGGCCGTTTCGTCACCCTATCCTCTCCTTTTCTTCAACCGGCTGCCCGGTGGAGGCGTATTCCCCCCCTCCCTCCAGGAACGGGGACCCTTGATGAAAATGATGCACAATCAATTCACCCAAAAGCCCCACGCAGAAAAATTGAATGCCCGATAAAATCAGGAGAATCCCGAGGAAAAGGAGGGGCCTATTGCCGATCGGCCGTTGACCCATGAACCATAGAAGAGATAAGTAACTACAAATCAAAACGCCCAAGCCCCCTGTAATCAATCCCGGCCGGCCCAGAAAATGGAGGGGCCGCTTCAGATACTGGGTTAAAAAAAGGACCGTCAGGAGGTCCAAAAAACCCTCCACATAACGCCCGGGCCCAAACTTCGTCTTTCCGAATTTCCGCGCGCGATGCCGCACTTTGGCTTCGGAGACGCGAAATCCCTTCTGATGCGCCAAGACCGCGATGAACCGGTGGAGCTGGCCATACAGTCTCAGTTCTTTGACGACTTCCCGCCGGTAGCATTTCATTCCGCAGTTAAAATCGTGGAGCGGGATGCCGGTCATGGATGCCGTGACACGGTTGAAAAATTTCGAGGAGATCTTTTTCAGGAAGGGGTCTTGTCGGTTTGTCTTCCAACCCGAGACAAGGTCATACCCCTCCTCGAGCTTCCTGAGCAGAACCGGAATTTCGTGCGGATCATCCTGAAGATCCCCATCGAGGGTGACCACCACATCCCCCCGTGCCTCCTCAAAACCCTTCTGCATGGCAGCAGATTTCCCAAAATTCCTCCTGAAACGGATTACCTTCAAAGAGTCGAAGTTCTCCTTGAGCGACTGGAGACGTTGAGGGGTATCATCGGTGCTGCCATCGTCCACGAGAACGATCTCATAGTCGTCCACGGAAAGACTCAGGAAAACCTCGGAGATCTCCTGAAGCAGCGGCGCCAGACTGTCGGCTTCGTTAAAGACCGGGACAACAACCGAAAGACGAGGGGCTTTCTGTTTCATCTTCTTCCCCGCTTGGCCGATGGGTGTAAGGCGTAAATTTTAATGGTCGGACCAGGTCGATTGAAACGATAAAGACCCTCAAAGGGACCGTGCACTCCGTAGAGAACGGCAACAGTCTCTTTCTCGTTCCGGAAAGGATGGAAAACTTTCACCAATTCGGCCTTTTCATCCAACTTTTGGTAAAAGCGGGAAATTTTCGGGGAGTTTGTGACACGGTCTCTCCAGAAGCTGGAAAGGACCACGTAGTCGACCCCCCGTGCCCTTAAGGCATCGAAGTCATAATGGTTTTCATATTTTGGGAAATAGGATTCCCGGTCGGAAATATCGATCAGTTCATACCGGGGCCCCGCTATCTGGAAACGCTGCAGCGCTTCCCGTGTTTTCCCTTTCAATGGATTTTGCAATTTCAGTTCCTTCAAAATCGCCTCGTTTTGCCCGGAAGTCTCCGCCAAAGGCGGAACCCACGCCTGGATCGCCAGGTACCGCTCCAGGGCAATGACGGAATGGGGAGGGATATGGGTCTCAATCCACTCTTTGGCGGAGGTCCTGGTGTCCTTTTGAGAGAGGAGATAATTGTGATAGATGTCGCTGGCCGCCGAAGGAAAAATCAGGGCTCCGGCCAAGGAACCGGTCAAAACCGTTTTCCAAAATTGGGGGAGAGTGAGTCGGGAACAACAGGCCTCCACCGCAACAGCTGCGAGAATACATAAGAAAGGTGTTAGGGGCATTACATAAGGAGGGAGTTTGCTTTCTAGATTTTCAAAGACAAGATAATAGATGAGGGGGAAGAGAATAAGAAAGATCGCTTTCTTTTCAGGGTGTCCTAGGACAAAAACGAGGCCCAGACATGCCGCAATCAGAAAAGCCCATCCCACCCCGATAGGCAAAATCTCTTTGGCATAGGCCAGATTGAACGACCATCCCGCAGACGAGCCAGGGCCAAGAGCACGGTTGACCAAAAGGCCGAATTCCTTGAAAACGGAAGGGAAATCCAAAAAGACAAAAGGACTCGTCATAAAAAGACCCAGGCCCATCATCAAGAGACCGCCAAACAGCAAGGGGTGCCAAAAGGACATTCTCTCTGGCTGAGAGCGGTCAAAGACCCGAAGAAGATGTGCCACCCCATACAGAGGGACGAGGAGCAGCGCATTCCAGTTGGCCGAAATGGCTAACCCCGTCAGGAATCCGCTTCCCAAATAGGCTGCCCGTCGACCCCCGGAAACCATACCGAGATACGCTGCGACACAACAGGTGATGAAAAAGGTAACAGGGACGTCATGCCGCATGTAATGGGAATTCCGGACATGGAGAAACGGGAGAGCCATGAAGAAAGCGGAAAGGAGCGCCACCCGCCGGGAAAAGACTTTTCGTGCCAAGGTGTAGGTGGCCCAAATGGTAGCGGTCCCGAAAAGGACGCCCATCACAAAACGACCGATGAGGTAAAAGGAGGATGGATTTGTAAAAAAGAGCCGCTCAAAGTCCGACAGAGAGGCAAACCAACCCAGCCCCTTCCCTAAGAGAAAATAACACCCATAGATAAAGAATAGGGAGTAATGGATGAGGTGGGGATGCCAGAAATAGTGAGGATGGAGGTCGCCGGTTCCAAACCCCAATGTCACGTTCATTGTCATCCCTTCATCCTGGTGGTAAAGATAGGGCAGGCCAAAATCAATTCCCCATAGACGCACCAAAAAACCTCCGATCAGAATGAAAATCAAATAAAGGTTATATGGAGAACCGTTTCTGAACATGGAGAAACACCGTTACCAAATTCCAGTGATGTGTAAGGAAGATGCCAAAAGTCGCTTAAAGGGTTCTGAAAAAGCCGCCAAGGTTGCATGGATGACCAAAAAAACTGAAACGATCGCCCATCCCATAGAACGCCGCGGAAGTTTCTGAAAGAGTTCCAGAAGACCAAAGGCACCCAGTATCACGATAAAAGGCTCGATGGGCAGCCGAAACCTCGGAGACCCATAAAAAAGAAGGGCCATCCCCTGGAAATAAAGAATGGGGACCAGAAAAAAAAGACGTTTCCCTTTCGCCAGGAACAGGCCGAGGAGGAAAAAAGGGAAGATGAAACCGTACAAGATATGATAACGGCCGTCCCCCAAAATTTCCCAGTCAAAAGGCGCCCAGAAATAAAGAAATTTCAGCAATTCCAAACGGATGAGGGAAGCCGGGCTTTCACGGATATCCTCAATCGTCTTTTGAAAAAGATAGGCGCTCATTTCTGTTTCGGATCCGAGTTGTCTTGCAAAAGCTGTTCTCTCATCCTTGACGTTCACTCCAAAAACCTTGCCGTCCACGGGATGGTAGGCGCTATAAAAAGCGTATCCGCCCTGTGTCGAGACCGGCACAAAGGTTCGATGCACATAGAAGTTTCGTATCGCGAGAGGTAAAAGGCAGAGAAGGAATATTCCCAACAAAACCATCCCTTTCTTAAACCCTTTGCGGCCGTGCAGGAAAATAAGATACCCCGCCGCAACAAATGGCAAGAGAAAGGTCATCCCCTTTATCAAAGTCGCTATGCCGAAGAAAAATCCTGAAAAGACAATGTCCGTCTGAGTCCCCTTTTGCAACGAAAAGAAAGCTCCTAAAAAGCAGAGGGTGAAGAGACATTCCGTCAAGAGAAGGGTGCTCGTCGCGATAGAGGGGAAATTCACAAGCATCAAGACCGATGCAAGAAGCGCGACAGCCGAGCCAAAGGGTCTTCTTGCCATTTCATAGACCAGATTGCAAACCAACGCACCCAAAAGGGCCTGTATGACATAAACGGCTTTCAGGTTGCCTCTCCCAAAGAGGCGATACACAGAGGCAACAAACATGGGGTAAAGGGGTGGCCGGGTATAGGTTTGCTCCTCGCTCCGGTAACCCCTTCCCTCCTCAAGCGAAACCGCGAAGGCATGGTAGTCACTCTCATCGCCGCGGAGTTGCGGCTCGGCAGGAATCATCCAGAGCCGGAGCGCCACTGCCACCCCCCAAAGAATCAAGTGAAACCAAATTATTTTCCCGCGCATGGTCACTATTTCCTGAGGCCCAATCCGAGATAAACAATCGGTTTCAACATACTCCACCATCCTGTGATCGGCTTCATCTTTGTATAACCCAGCTTCTTCGGAGGATAAATTTTCGTTGCCGGAACTTCTTTTACACGGTATCCGAGCCGGATGCTCTTATAATAGAGGTAAGGTTCCAGTTCATACTGGTTCAACCAATCCTGATCGATCCGAATCCGATCGTCCCGAAGGAGCGATAAACGAAAAGCCCTGAAGCCGTTGGTGCTGTCGGTGATCCAACGCCTTGTGATGAGCGAAAAAAGAAAGGGATGGATATAGCGTGTTGCCGCGATCCGGTAAAGGGGCATCGCTCCAAATCTTCCTCCGTTCAGATAACGGGATCCCTGCACGAAATCGTAATCTTCCTGAAAAAGTGCCTCCAGAAGTTGGGGTATTTCAGAGGGATTGTCTTTGTCGTTTCCGGCGAGAACAACGACCGCATCCGCGTTTTTCTGTTGTGCATAGCGGAGACCTGTTCGTAACGCAGTGCCGACACCCCTTGTTTGTGGATGGGAAATAATATAAGCCCCTTCCCGCCTTGCCTCTTCAGATGTCCCATCGGAGGAGCCGTCGTCCACCACCACAACCTCATTCACCGGAGGGCGCGGGATTTTGGAGACGACTTTCCCAATCTTCCGGGATTCGTTAAACGCCGGAATCAGAGCAACAACATAAGGATGAGATGGACCGTCCAAATGAGAATTCCCTCTTTCAAAAACACTTTACCTTTTCTGCAGAGCTCCCCGAACCTGTGCAGGGTTTCCGTAAGCGACAACCTCCTCTGGAATGTCGCGAGTGACAACACTCCCTGAGCCAATCAAACTCCCTGCACCCACATGGATGCCCGGCAGGAGAATAACCCCCGCACCAATTTTTGCTCCCCGGTGAATATGAGGCCCAGGGAAGTTCTTTAAGGCGATATACTTGTCATTGGTCGTCACCACGCCGGGACCGATAAAAACGTCGTCCTCCACAACGGTATATTGTGCGAGATAGACCTGATTATGAAGTTTGACGCGATTTCCGATCCGGCATCCATAGTCAATGATTGAATGACTCCAAATGCAGACCTCGTCGCCAATCTGGTTTTCTTCGCGGATGACAACATGATGTCCAGTCGCAAGCTTTGCACCGATGCGTGTGCCCGCATAGATGACGGTTCCGGAACGGAGGATGGCGGCATCCCCGATGAATGTCTCCTTGTTTGCAATCTGCCGCGAGGGGAGGCATCCGATCAGGACGTCCGGATCCATCTGGACATCCTTTCCCAGCACCACATGAGAACCAAAGGATCGAGAAGGCCGTGTTTTCTTTCTCATGCGAAGACCTTTACCGGAAGTCCCTTTTTCCGGATAGACTTCTGAATGGCCTCAAGAATCTGAACTACTTTCACCCCCATTTGGCCATCGCTAATCGGTTTTTTGCCGTTTGTAATCGATGATAGAAACGCCTCTGCCTGAACCTGAAGCGGTTCAGCCAAATAGACCTTTGGAATCAGCACGTCTCCGTCGCGCGATAAAAAATGAAACTCGCCGAATGTCCTGTAGTTCTGTGACCGCATCACGCCTTTATCGTAGATCCGTATGGGCTCGATGGGGTTCATGTCGTCCCAGATGGCCATCTTTTCACTTCCTACAACAGTAATCTCCCGAACCTTCCGGGGGTCTAGCCAGCTGACCTGGACATTTGCGATGATATTGTGAGGATACGTCAAGGTAACGACCGCGATATCCTCTATCCGTGGCTGGATAAAGGTCGCCCCTTTGGCCGTCACCTCCGTCGGTGTGACGCCAAGTAAATACGATAAGATTGAGATATCATGGGCAGCCAAATCCCAAACGACGTTCACATCCTTCCGGATGGGCCCGAGATTCGTCCGAAGAGACCGGATATAACAAGGTTTACCAAGAGTCCCCTTCTGAATATAGTCATGCAGCCGTTGGATCCCCAGATTGAAAAGAAAGGTGTGTCCGACGAAGAGGAGACGCCTCTTCTTTTTGGCAAGGGTCACCAACTTTTTGGCCTTTTCAGAGGTGGTGGTCAAAGGTTTCTCGCAAAGTACATGCTTTCCGTGCTCAAGACAGGTTTTGACAATGTCAAAATGGGTTGACGTCGGCGTGGCAACGACGACGGCCTCCACATCAGTGCGTTTCAAAAGAGACCTATAGTCCGAGACCGTCTCCAGGGACGGATAAAGCTCCTTCACCAAATTTTGACGGGAGGGGTCCCTGTCTGCACAAACAACGACCCGGCCGCCAGAGACTTGTGAAAAAATCCGAATGTGATTTTTCCCCCATTCTCCGCAACCGATGATCCCAATATTGATTCGTTCCCGGTTATTCGTTCGCATATGAATAGGTCGTTGCAGGGCGCTCTTCGGCCGGCCTCCGATCGATAAAGGTTCGGTGCCACAGTTCAAGATTGAGAAGCGCCCAGAGCCGGAACCTGTGGTCCCGACGTCTTTCGCGATGCTCCCTCAAAAGCTTTTCGATGGCGCTCCGCTTAAACAGACCCCGCCGCAGCGTCACAGGGTCGAGAAGGACCTCTTCAACCAACCTCCTCAGACTGGAACGGAACCAATGGTCGATCGGAACCGCAAAGCCCATTTTTCGTCTGTTCAGGACAGCGCGAGGCAGACGATCCGAGACGATTTCCCTTAACAGAAATTTTGTCTGAAATCGATGAAGTTTAAAATCAGCCGGCATCTGGGCAATGGTCTCCAAAAAAATATGGTCTAGGAAGGGCGATCGAATTTCCAGTCCATGCGCCATACTGGCGATATCCATCTTCACCAGTAGGTCTTCAGGAAGATACGATTGAGTATCCGCTTTAAGAAGCTGATCCACCACCGATGTCGTCTCTGTGCGGCGTAAGATTTCCAGGAGAAACTGGCCTGCAACACGATCCCTCACGTGGGCGTTGAAATGATCGGCATAGAGCTGTTCCTTCTCGCGGGTTGAAAAAATGCTCACCCAACGCAGATAGCGTTCTTCCGAATTGGGAAACTCCACCAAGGCCTCCAGAAAATTGAGGGGGCGGCGCCAACGCTTTGGATCACTCCTCGGTCCATGATCTGCAAGCCATTGACAAAGAGACCTTGCCGATCGGAGCACGGGACGTGGGAGGCGGCTGAGGGCCATTGCCAATTGCGCCCCCCGGTACCGGTCATATCCTGCGAAGGCCTCATCCCCCCCATCCCCGCTCAAGGCGACCTTCACATGCCGGCGCGTCAACTGTGAGACATAGTAAGTCGGGATGCAGGAGGAATCTCCGAAGGGCTCATTATAGTGCCAGATCAATTTCGGAAGGATCGCAGCCGCATCGGGCCGAACAATCAGCTCATGGTGCTCCGTCCCGAAGTGCCGTGCCACTTCCCGGGCGAATTTTAATTCACTGTAATCCGACTCCTCGAATCCGATGCTGAACGTCCGGACGGATTGGCCGGAGCATTCACGGATCAGGGCAACGATTGTGCTTGAATCAAGGCCGCCGCTCAAAAGAACCCCAAGGGGCACATCACTCCGCAGCCGGAGCCGGACCGCCTCCGAAAGAAGGGACCAGATCTTCTCCCGCCAGGCCTCCCGCGAATGTATTTGCTTGGGCTCATAGGACAGAGACCAGTATCGCTGGACCGTCACGCCATGACGATCACAACGCATCCAGTGGGCCGGTGGAAGCTTCATAATTCCTTCAAACATGGTGAAGGGAGACGGTGTATATCCGTACGTCAGATAATCGTCGATCGAGGCGGGCCGGGTCGTGCGGCTCACGTCAGGCGACTCCAGAATCGCCTTGATCTCCGAGCCGAAAAAAAGGGTGCCGTTTCGGACTGCGTAAAAAAGCGGCTTCTTGCCAAGCCGGTCGCGCGCCAAAAAGAGCTGGCGGCTGTCCGAATCCCAGATGGCAAAGGCAAACATGCCTCTGGCCTCCTCCAGGCAATCGGATCCCTTGTCGCGGTAGAGATTCAAAAGGACCTCCGTATCACTCTGCGTCCGGAAGCGATAACCCTTCGAAAGGAGCGTTTCTTTCAGTTCACAATAGTTGTAGATCTCTCCGTTAAAGACAATGGTGAAGCGCCCCGTCTCATCCTGCATCGGCTGTTTGCCGCCGGAGAGGTCGATAATGGAGAGTCGTCTGTGTCCCAGTCCGATCCGGCCGTCCACAAAAATGTCCTCATCGTCCGGTCCCCGGTGGGAGAGGACCCGGGCCATGCGCCGGACGAACGCAGGGTCTACCGGCTGCTCATTCTGGAAATTAAACTGTCCCGCAATGCCGCACACAAACGTTCTCCTACCAAAGTCCCAGACGCGCCGCGAATGCCGACGCCTGGAGACGGATGGCATCTGAATTCACAAAGAGAAGTGACATCGCCCCGAGCCAGCCGCCCGAAAGAACCGACGGAACCCACTTCCGCGAGAAAAACGAAAAGAATCTCGCCAGCGCGACGGCACCGAAGAGAATCAAAACCGGTTCAAAGGGCAACCGGTACCGCGGCGTCCCTTGAAAAACAAGACTGACGACGTGAAGATAGAGGAGCGGAACATACAACACCCACAAGTCCTGAAAATGCCTGAGCGATGCCGCCATCCCCCACAGGATAAAAGGCAGAAGAAATCCGTAGGTCGGGTTAAACATCCCTCCCCCTAAAACCTCCCAGTCAAACGGCGACCAGAGCAAACCGATTTTTAACGCCTCAAGGCGGGGTATCCGGCCGGGGTTCTCACGGATAAACCGCCATCCCTCCCGAAACAGAAAACGGCTCCTGTCGATTTCAGAGTCGAAATGAGCGTTGGCATAATGTGTCGTCTCATCATGTGTGATGAATCCGAGGAGTTTCCCTTCAGGCGGCCGATAAGAGGAATAAAAGGTAACCCCTCCGTTTGTAGAGATCGGGGTCCATTGTCCGTATCGATGAAGATTCCGAAGCTCCCAGGGAAGGAGAACAAGATAGAAGGCCAAAAACATTCCCAAGGAAAGACCGAATCGTCTGTGCCACGACCACGAACGCCTTGTGAGGATTCCCCCCATGAGAAACACTGGAAAGAGGACGATGCTTGTTTTGGTTAGACTCGCCAATCCCAGACAAATCCCCAATACGCCCGATGTCCTCCAGCCATCTCCCTGATAGACCCGGAGAAGAAGATAGAGTGCTGTGATGAAGAGAAAGGTAAAAAGAGACTCCGACAGAACCATCGAAGAGACCTTAATCAATGAAAGGGAAAACACGCACAAAAGAAGCGACAAAAGCGCAAGCCGCGGTCCCAAAATCCTCTTTCCGATCAGATAGGTCAAGGCACAGGTTGCGGTTCCCAAGAACGCCTGAATGATCAGAACAGGAAACAGATTCCGTCCGAATACTCTGTATATGAGAGAGAGGAAGATCGGGTACAAGGGGGGATGGAAGAAATCGAGTTCCCTGAGATCTTCCCCGCCCGAAGCCAGCAACCAGCCGGTGGCATCGTACCAGGTCGCATCTCCCTGGAGGGTCTGGCCGGCATGCATGCCGGCGCTCCATAGCCGCAGAAAAAGTGCAAGGCCCAGCAGAAACATCACCCCCCACCCCTCCTTTTTCCGGAACAAGGTCTCCATTTCTCACACCTTCTCGGCGAACACGATCATCTTGGTAAAAGGAACGATGTAATAGGTCTTGTCATAGAACCCCAAAAGGCGGCTTGCGCTCTGGAGAAATCTGGCCGTCCCCTTGTGATAGAACTCCCAGCGCCTCAGGATCTTGCCGACCTTGAAATGACGGCCATACTGATGCACCTTCAAGACACGGAAACCGGTCTTTTGAAGCATCAAGGTCAGAGTTTTCTCTGAGAACAAGTAAAGGTGCTCCTTGACCCGTCGCATATCTTCCCACCTGCCTCCGAGGAGTCGCGCCAGAAGACTCCCCGCATTCGGGGTGGCGATGGTCACAACACCGCCGGGTCTTAAAAGGGCATGGACCTTCTGAAGGGCCGAGAAAGGATCGTGGAAGTGTTCAATGACATCCAAAAGAACTCCTGCATCGAATGAGATGGGCGGCAGAACCTGCTCCTCAAATGATCCCTGGACAACATCGAGCCCCAGCCTGTGTCTGGCGTAGCGGACGGCGGCCTCAGAGATCTCCATACCGGTCACTTCCCACCCATGCCGTCTTGCAACTTCGAGAAAATACCCCGGGCCACATCCGATATCGAAGAGGTGGCCGGGCGACGTCAAAACTTGCAACCGCTGGACGACCTTTTCAAAGGACCGCTCGATCTCCTGACGTTCAGAGATATATTCGGCATACCCATACATGTAACCGTCAAATTGATAGAACTTCGGATTATGAAAATATTCCGACTGGGAATAGATCTTTTCAACTTCCTCCCGGACGAGGCGTGGATTCACGTAGATCAACCCGCATTTTCGGCAGCGCACGATTTGGAAACCGTCGATGCGGTAAAGCCGTGTCGCATCCTCTGCACCGCAGAGGTTGCAGGGGACGATTTCCAGTCGTTGCTGGCCTTCTTTTGTCCGGAGCGCCTTTTCCTTTATCGTCGTTTCAGGCATCATGGTTTTGTCCCTACCGTTGCGGCCTCTTCCTCAAAAGTCTTCGCCTCCTTTAAGGAAGAGGGTTCCCATCGGTGCCTCTTTCCATTTCGCAATGTCTCATAGAGAGATTCCAAGCGGCGGGCGGCTTGAAGTGCAGAAAACTTTCTCTGCACATAAGACCGGCCCTCCTGGGCCATTCTTTGCAACTGATCGGGATGGGACAACATCATCTCGAGTTTGGCTTCTAAGGCATGGCTATCTCCCGGAGGAACCAGAAAGCCGGTCTGTCCGTCCTGTATCGCTTCCTGATTCGGACCGATATTGGTTGCAAGGACCGGCCGTCCGGAGGCCATCGCCTCCAAAAGGCAAAAAGGCATTCCCTCGCTCAGCGTCGGGAAGACAAAGCCGTCACACGCACTCAAAAGATTCTTGACATCAAGACGCCGTCCCAAAAAGGAGACGGCATTCTGTAATCCGAGGGACTGCACCAGATCTTCCAATGTCTTGCGAAAGGACCCCTCTCCGACGATCCAGAGCCGCACGTGGGGATGGCGCCGGAAAACCCCTGCAAAGGCGCGAATCAAAAAAGGGTGGCCCTTATCCGGGTGGAGCTTCCCCACGGTCACAAACAGAAAGGCGTCCCCCCTCAACCCCCACGCAGCCCGATGTCGTCTCCGCTCCTCTTCGGGCATCGTCGAAAAGGCCTCTTCGCCGATCGCGTTATAGATGACAGAGATCTGCCCAGGATCGACCCGGAGATGTCGCATGATGGAATCGCGCACCGTTTCTGAAACGGCAACAAAGTGTTGGCACCACCGCGCACTCCAACGGTCGAGCCATAAACGCTTCTGCGAATAGAGTGACAAGTGCCTGTTGTCATAAACCGTTGACTGGACTGTGGAGATCGCAAGGGGAGTCCTTGAAAATCGTCCCGCCAGTCGGCCGTAAAGATCCGCCCAGAAAAGCTGGGTGTGGAGGATGTGGGGACGGTATCGGCGAATCAACCGAACGAGGCCCGAAACAATACGGGCTCCGTCGGAAGGATGGGATGCCGACATCCCCACCGTAGAAACCCCCAGACGCTCAAAATCCTTTTTCAGGTCATCCTCCTTTGTCAGAAAACAGACAACAGGCTCAAAACGGGACCGGTCTAAATTCTCCATGTCTATCAGGAGGCGCTTCTCGGCCCCCCCCAGTCCCAAACTTTCGATCAGATAGAAGATGCGACATCGATCAACCATACGCTTTTTCGATCGCCCGCAGATAGCCCTTTTCCCACTTTTTTTGAGCCGTGAGGATCAGTCGGATCGTTTCCGCGACGGCACCCTCTCCGCCCTTCTTCCGTGTGACGTACCGGGCGGCCTTTTTGACTTCCGGAACCGCGTCGCTGACCGCGACTGGAAAACCGACTCTTTGAAGAACGGGAAGATCCAGAAAATCATCCCCGATATAAGCAACCTCCTCATCGCAGAGGTGGTGCTTTTTTTCGACCTCATCCAAAATTTTGAGTTTGTTCAGATTGTTCAGGTAAATGCCGTCCACCTTCATTTTTTCCGCGCGCTGTTTGACCACCCTGGAATCCCGGCCCGAAACAAGAACCCGGAGCAGACCCGCTTCCTTCGCGGCCCAGCTCGCCGCACCGTCATGGACGCAAAATTCCTTGATCTCATGGAGTCCTTCCCCGTTCAGGGAACCTGCCCAAATAATGCTCGGCTTCGCCAGGACCCCGTCGACATCGATCAGGAATAACTTAATTTTTTTTAACCGTGCTCTCAATCCTTGCTTCACGAGTCGTGTCCTCTGGTTTTAAGATCTTTCTGACTTCAAAAAGGTCGGAAAGGGTATCGACGCTGATCGTCTTACGGCGTGTTTCGACGCCCTTGACCTTAATGCCGTTCTCGACCGCCCGGAGCAGTTCCACCCCTTCCACAAGTTCAAGAGGGGTCGGGGACATCGACGCAAACTCCAGAAGAAACTCCTTCCGGAAGGCATAAAGCCCTACCTGTTTATAAGCCGTGTAGGCCTGGCGTGTTTTGGGGTAAGGGATCGGGCTTCTTGAAAAGAAGAGGACATCACCTTTTGTGTCTATGACCGTCTTAACAACGGTGGTATCGATAAAGTCCGCGGGGTCTTCGATCGGAGACATCAAAGTTGAAACCAAGCAGCCGGGTTCTTTCAAAAGCGGCTGTGCGGCCTGTTCGAGCATCTCAGGATGGACGAGCGGCTCATCCCCTTGAACATTGAGAATAATGTCGGCGTCGATATCCAAAACGGCCTCTGCAATCCGGTCGGTTCCGGTCTTGTGTTCGGGACTTGTCAAAATCACCTTGCCACCGAACGCCTCAACGGCTTTTTGGATTCTCTGATCGTCCGTCGCGACAAAGACATCCTGAATGCCCTTGGCGCGCCCTGCCCCCTTGAACACGTAGTAAATCATCGGTCTGCCATGAATCTCTGCAAGCGGTTTCCCCTCAAAACGGGTGGACTGGTAACGTGCCGGAATAACGGCGACGATTTTCATTGCAGTATCCTTTCAACCAACTCTTTATGTCTGTCGAATGTCTCTTTCTGCCGGCCCACGATCTCACAGGTCCTCCCCCGGAGTCGTTCCATCAGGGATCGGTCTTCCAAAAGCATGGTGACGTTACGGACAAGCTCCTCCGCGCTGCCGACCTGCAGGCCGGGCCAGCAATCGAGCAATTGCGCCAGGAACGCCTTGCGTAGATGGATATTCCTTCCAAAGAAAAACGGCTTTTCGTGCAGCATCGGCTCCGCAACATTGTGACAAAGGCCTTTCCAATGGGTATCCTCCGTCTCGAGGCTGCTGCCCCCGATAAAGACAAACGTCGCGAGTCCGTACAGGTATCTCAACTCGCCGTAGGTGTCCAGCAGGATAATGCTGTCCGGTGCCAATCCTTCTTTTTGGATCTTACTTTTCCGAATCGACGCACATGAAAAATCGCGGAGCCGCCTTTCCATGTCATCCAAATGCTCAATCCAACGGGGTGCGATTAAAAGACGGAGCCGGGGAAATTTCTCCCTGAGTTTCCGGCAGGCCGAGGCGATGAGGGGAATTTCTTCCGTATGGAGACTGCCCACAACCCATAGGATCTCATCCGGGTGAAGGCCCAGTTCTTTCCGATAGGCGGCGGTCTGTTCGTCGGAAAGCCGGATGTCCTCCGCGGAAAACTTAAGGTCTCCGAGAACAAAGATACGCCCGGGTTCAACACCCAAACGTTTATATCCTTCCGCGTCCTCCTCCCCCTTAACGCCAATCCACTGCAGCGCTTCGTAAAAGCGGAGGGACATGGCCCGCTGCATATAACGATTCCCCTCCCAACCTTCCGGAAAAAAGCCGCTGAGGAGCGCTGTCGGGATTCCTTTCTGGTACGCCGTCTTCAAGCCGAGCGGAAACTTGGCGCTTTCCACCGTAAAAAGCGCTCTCGGCTTCAGCAGTCGGAACAGACGGCTCACCGGTGCGGGCAAATCCCACGGCGAATGCAAAACAAGATGAAAGAGTCCCTCCTCCTGCGCCTTCTGAAACGCGGATTCGTCGCTGGTTGAGCAGACGAGAAGGTCGTCCGGAAAAGAGGCGTTCATCCACCGGCAGAGTGCGCGCATCTGGTAAAGTTCTCCCAAAGATTGGGCTTCAATCCAGATCGATCTTTTTCCGTTGAGTCTTTGGGCGTCCTCCCGGTTCAAAAATCCCCAACGGTTCCAGAAATAGTCGTGCCAATACCGGTCGCGGCTTAAAAGAATGCGACTGGTCCAGGTGATCGGCAGATAGGCATAGGCCTTCATGCGATACCCCAGGGGTGATGTAATCGTCAAATATCTCAGGTGTGAAAACGAAAGTCTGTTATGCATCCTCTCTCATTCAGGTTAGATCCGGCCTATGTACTCAAAAATCGGATCATGCGGCATCTTTTCCGAAAAGAAAAGCCAGCGTCTCGGGTACGAATTGGGCCTCGTAAAAGCAGGGGAGATTCTGAAGTGGAGTCTCTTCTCCGGGTCCCAAACGGGATAATCCAATAGGGTAATGTCCGAATCATAAAGCTGGGACGACTGGACGCGATTCACGGTGAAGAAGAACCTCGCCGTCTTAAAGACGGGGGACTCCATGTAATATTCGAACCACTGCCGCTTCATCTCTCCGAAGGAGGTAAAATTCGTCACAAGATCCGACGATTCCCGGCCCAACCGGTCATAACAGGGAATCGGGACAAGGATAAAATCGTACTGCCGAATGAAATCTCTTGTGATTTCCTTTTGGTCCAAAAATTCTTTGACCCCCGCGATCCGCGCTTCGGGAAGATAACTTCCCAGAAAGTAGTAGGCCAGAATCAACTGCGCCGAGAAATCCACAAGGATGTGATGGGATTGGGGCCATTCCTGCTTGACCAGCCCTGAGAAAACGCCGTAACTGCTCCCGATATCCAGAGTGATAAAATCATCTGCAAGATGTTTTCCGAGTATTTCCTTGAGAAGACCGGTGAGATAGACATGTTTGAACCACCGGTGGGTGTAGCGATAACCTTGATATTGAAAGACGCTGGGATTCCCGACGTCGGGGCAAGGGTGTCTTTTTAAAAGGTCGGTATATTTTGCCTCTTCAAGGACCTTAAAACACTCAATCAGATGCCTCCGGTCGCCGCGTCTGCCGCCGCCCAAAAAATTCCTCGGGTCCAAGGCATGCATGTCATAATTAGGCGTATCCGGCACAAAGATATGCAGCCGCCTGAAATTGGAAAGGGCCTCTTTGTTCAGCAACCCATCCCGGTGGATGAGGCGATCCGGTTCGCTCTCCAGGCGCTCGCGCCATGTCTCACAAAGGTCTTCCCCGTAGCGGGCTGCGCCATCCAACGCCCGGTGGCTTTCCAGCTCGGCCTGAATCTGATTGAGGAGGTCGTTTTTCATACCTCGTCCAACTCAACTCTTGTATTTTTCTTGAGGCACAAAAAACCGGCAAAATTGTACCACTGAAAAAAGGTATCGACCGCCTGAAACCCGTTTCGCTTGAATAATTGAACATTTTCCTCGATCCGGTAGGGAACCAGGACATTTTCCAGGGCTTCGCGTTTGCGCCCGATTTCCGCGTCCGAATAGCCGTTTCTCCTTTTGAAGTCATAATACAGTTCCACAAAAAGCCGGTTCGTATCGGTGTTGTTTGTCAAAATTTTCTCCAAAACCAGCAAAATCCCGTTATCGACCAGAGCGTGGTGAATCGAACGGATCAGACGGTCGCGCATGAGCGGCCTGATAAACTGAAGGGTCCAGCACATCGTCACGACACTGGCATTTTGCATCGGGACCTCCCCGTTCAGATCGGCATAGGCGATCTCAACGACGCCGTCCAAGCCGATTCGGCTCACCTTTTCTCTCGCCTTTGAGATCATCGGTTCCGAATTGTCATAACCGATCAGGTGTTTTCCCGTTTTCTTCATGTCGCGGCCGATATTCGTCAAGGTCGTCCCCGTCGAACACCCCAGGTCGTAGATATTCGTCCCCTTGATATAGAACTTCTTGGTGAGTTCCTTAACGATGGCTTGCTGCTCCAGATAAAAAGGAACGCTCCGGACAAGCATGTCGTCAAAGACCGCCGCTACGTCGGGCCCAAACTCAAAATCACTGACCCGGGATGCTGTTTTCGCAAAGATCGTGTCTGCTTTCATCGTCTCTGTTTTCATCTCATCTCTCCTTTGCATTATGAACCGTTAAACTCTGGATCAGCGCAGTGACCCGCTCATGTGTTTTACCATCCAAATAGTGGCAGATCCGTTCCTTTAAGGCAGCCCTCTCTTGGCGCTCCAAAGAGGGGTCTTTGAGATACTCATTCACCCTCTGGATCAACTCAAATTCATCCCTCGCGATCCGGCTCGCCCCTGTCTCGCGGACAGGACGAAAGTGGTACTCCCAGTGTCTTTTGAGAATGTGTGTTTTGAAGGCCCCCGCATTTTGGGGATCGAAGGCGACATTGACAACGGGCGTGTCCAAAAGGGCTGCCTCGATCGTCACCGTTGAAGCAACGTTGACGAGGACATCGCTGTGTTTGATCAGATTGGCGACGTGCCTCGATTCCGCCAGGTCAGGATCCCAACCAAGTGTTGGTGAAATACGGCCCTTCAGATCGAGGGTCACATCGGGACACGCCGGTAACTCCCACTTCGTCTCCTTCTGGAACATGATCGGATGGAACCGGCAAACCAGTTGCGACGGTTCGGCCAGTTTACCCTCACGCATCGCCCGGCGCAGGTGTTCGACCACATGAAGGCAATCTCCGCGCAGATTGCGCAGATAATACCCTGCAATCGTAATGAGTTTCTTCCGGGGATCCAATCCAAGCCGCTTAAAGAAGGCGTCTCTCGACTCAAATGTCTGTTCCTCGTAATAATGGTCAAACTGGAGGGGGCCGACGACCCATATCCGATTTTCCGGAAAGTGCCAAGTCCGAACGACTTCCTCTTTCATTAATGGATTCCAGACGGCCAGATAACCGGGTCTTACCCGCAGGGTGTCTTTGATCGGACTGAAGTTGTCCCAACTGTGCACGACACAGAGCACCGGTATCTTCCAATTCCTTGCCTCCCGGATCAGGGGGAGATCCTGTGTTGTGTGGAGCCCGCATCCCGCCGTAACGAGCAGGGCGGGTTGATGCTTTTGAAACATTTCCCCATATTGTATCGGCTCCGAACGCGTCGCCAGCCAATGGTGCATCTTCATCGCCAAAAGGTAAGGCGTACGGGAGCCCCTGAGTCTCCTCCCGCATTTCCATAAAAGAGCCCTGCAGAATCCCTCCTCTTTGTCGGCAGCACCCATCGGCTCAAACAGGACCTGTCCATTTAAGGCGAATTCCTTAACGAAAGAAGGGTCACGAGCGGCCGTCGAGACGATAACCGCTCGCATGTCCCGCCTGGATAAAATCCCTGCCAAGAGGCGGCTCCGTAACAGGGATCTTGCGTAACGTCCGATCGGAATCGAAAAGAAAATGGTCTTCATTTTCTCATGGACCGAAGTGCCACGGAGACCTGATCCGCCAGAAACCCGAAAAGAATCACCGAGAAGGAGGCGATCAAGACAATGATGGAGGATCCGCGGATTCCTCCGGAAACGATAAAATTCGTCAAACCCAGGAATATGCCGGCGGCACCCAAGAAAAGCCCCGCCGGCAAAAAGATGCGGAGAGGACTGAACAGCATGACCATCCTCGTGATAATTAGGAGAAAACGCAACCCCTCCCGGAAAGGCCGAAGCTTGCTTTTGCCCAGGCGCCTCTTTCCGATGGAATCCAAAGGGACATATTTCACAAAGTAGCCCGCCTTCAAAAATGAAAGGGTCGCCGTCGTCGGATACGAGTAAGTATTTGGGAAAAGATGAAGAAACTCCAGGGCCTTCTGTCGCTTGATCGCCCTGAAACCCGAGGTGAGATCCAGAATTTTCGCATCA
Source organism: uncultured Omnitrophica bacterium (assembly GCA_947085655.1). Lineage (GTDB taxonomy): Bacteria > Omnitrophota > Gorgyraeia > JACQQV01 > JACQQV01 > CAMTXH01. The sequence goes on from CAMTXH010000010.1 coordinate 121,010, forward strand.
GAGAGATACTCGGCGACTTTAATCAACATCTTGTTCCCCGCCGTACGGAAACGGGAAAGTTCTGCGCGCTTCGTCCGTGCCCCAATCACCATGTCGTATTCACCGATGTCTTTGATCAACTCCGGAACCGCCTCCGGAGGATGCTGGCCGTCGCCGTCCATCAACACCACAATATCCCCCTTGGCCCGTTGAATTCCCGTCTTGACGGCCGCTCCATTCCCCAAATTGTAGGGGTGACGGACGACGTCCGCACCCGCGGCCTTTGCCCGTGCCGCCGTTTGATCCTCTGATCCGTCGTCGATGACCAGCACCTGGTCGGCACAGCCGAGGACGAGGATCCGCTTGACCACCTCGGCAATCGCATCCTCCTCGTTGTAACAGGGAAGGAGGATGCTGATTTCTTTCTCTTGAGGGGTTTTAGTCCCCTCGGACGGTGAAGTCGACGACTTTTGATCCAGCAATGGCGATTTTTCGAACATCTGTCCAGCTCCTTATTCCGAAAAGGCGCTTTCCGACATAGGAAGGTCTCAGGTAGAAGCGCCGGTAGGCGTCCCGTATATATTTGGCAAGGTCCTCTTTCTTCACAGACGTATAAAGCTCGTTAAACAACCCCTCCGTATGCAGGACGGTCAGATCGCTCTGCGAGCCGTCTTTTATCTCCGGATACTTGGCCTGAACTTCGGCAAACAGTGGGGTTCCCGGATAGGGGGTGCAGATCCCGAAGGTGGCCGTGGTCGGATCGATCTCCATCGTAAATTCGATCGTCCGCTGAATGCTCTCATCCGTATCGTCCGGCATTCCCAGCATGATGTGGGCATGGGTGTCAATCCCGACCTCATGCGCCCATTTGAAGGTCTCCACGGTTTGCTCCACCTTAAAACCCTTTTTCACGCGGTCCAGGACATTCTGATTTCCCGATTCGACGCCGAACTTCATGACGGAGCATCCTGCCCGCTTCATCCATTCCATCTGTTCTTTGTCCACCAGCCCCACCTTCGCATTGCAAATCCAGGGAAATTGATAGCCCCGCTCAATGACCCCCTTGCAGAACTCGATGTTGCGCCTTTTATGAACGGTCCATATCTCATCCCGGTAGTAGATCTCCCGGTAACCGTTCGAGAGAAAGTATTCAACCTCATCGAGCATCCGTTTCGCACTCTGGTATCTGAAATTGGGACCATGGAAAAAAGGCGCCGTACAGAAGGTGCATTTCGAAGGGCAACCCCTCGTCGTGACCGCCGTAATATAAGGGTACTGAATGACAAGGGGATTAAAATACCCGACATCCTTCGGAAGGAGCGAAACATCGACCATCGGATATTCATCAAGATTATCGATGAAATTCGGCTGAGGCGTTAAGACGGGCTCGCCGTTCTCCTGGAAGCCGATGCCCTTCACCGCCCTCCACTCCCCATTTCTCCCATGCAGAGCCCGGACAAGTTCTACAACGATTCCCTCGGGCTCATTGAGGACGATGATGTCAACGCCCTCCTTGCTCAAGGCATACTTTGGCATAAACGTGCCGTGGGACCCGAAAAGAATCGTCTTAAGGCGCGGGTTTTCAAGTTTAAACTGACGCAGCGTTTCCGCATCCTCGTTAAAAGTCATCGTTGCGGCATTCGCAACAATGAGATCGTAATGGTCCATTTTTCCGCGCAAGTCATCCGGGTGAATCCCTTCCGCCTGGGCATCGATCAGCGTCACATCGTGACCGTCCTTCTTCAGAACGCTTGCGACGGACAAAAGGAAGTAGGGCGGAACCGTTCCCCCGCCGATCCGCTTCCCCTTGCACCAGCAACCGTAGAGGACATCCCGTACGATGTTCTTTGTCACGTAACTTGCCGGATTCAATGCAAGAATTCTCATGCCACTCCCCCTTCCTTTCTTAAGCGGACGATTCTCATGACACCTTCTGCGCAACGACCCATTGATTCACTTTTTTCCCGGAAAACGACTGCGCAAGATAAATCAGGGCGATTCCGAAACGGACCCACCCGGACACTCCGATCCGCCCAACCGGATAGTCTTTCGGAATGCAGGCAGTCCGCTCGAAGCCGTTCTCGGTCAAAAGACGGTGCAGCGTTCGCTCTGTGAAGTAATGAAGATGATAAGAAGGATAAAGTCTCGTGATTGGAAATTGGATTGTCCCGAAACTCAACCGATAGGACCAATGTCCGATCTGATAGAGAAGATTGTCGATGTTCAGGGTCTGGGTCATCAAGAGGCCCCCCGGTTTCAGAATTCTCCTGATCTCCACCAGACACGCCAATGGGTCCCGCAGGTGTTCCAAAACGTCCCAAAGCGTCACCACGTCAAAATGATTTTCCGGAAATGCGGCGTTCTGAAGCGTGCCCTGCGTAATGGAGAGCTCATATTGTTCCCTCGCACGCTGAACCGCGTAGGAGGAGATTTCGACGCCGCTGGGTCGCCATCCTCTTTTTTGCGCCATGTTCAAAAAGACCCCCATCGCGCAGCCCACATCAAGGAGAGCCCCTTTCGCGGGAGCGTGCGTCTCCAGAATCTCCAGCGCCTCCTCATAATCTTTGAGGTGCTCTTCACCCGCAATATCCCCCTCCTGATGCTTAAAATAATCCACCTCCCAATACGTTTTGTCCTCGTAGAGATGTTTGAGCTCCTCTTCATCCGGCATCGGAAAGAGATACCGATGGCCGCACCGCGGACACGAAACGACGGAGTGGCTACGGGTCGGAAAGGGACGGATGCTCGGCAAGCGATAGCATGTCCGGTACCGCCCTTCCTGACAAAGGGGACAACTCCCTTTATTTGTTAAGTTCTGAGGGGGTAAAGTATCTTGAAGAAGCAACGTACTTCTCCTCTCTTGACCGGATGAACCGCCAAACCAGAAACCGCTTCAACAGTTGCGACGCCTCCGGTATTTTCCCCAACGTCACAAGATAAAGCCGGAGCAAGAGAAACCGAAAGGGGGTCATTTTCATTCTTTTGACTCGTAAGATTCAACCGCTGCACCCACCGCATGCCTTTCGGAAAGCGCCCAAAGGACCGTTTCCAGATAATCCGTTGTCAGCGGCATAAAATAACGGTCGTCTAACCAAACAGGGTTTAACAAAGTTCCCTCCTCGAGTCCACGGCATATCCTTTCGAAAACGGGACTTCCGAAAAACGCAACGCCGTACGAATAAAGGAACTGGGTCTTCCGGCTCATCCGGTGATGGTCATAATGTCCCTTTTCGTCGATTCTCTCCTCCAAAAATCCAAGGGCGCGCTTGAGCGATTCCAAAAGAACGGGATCTTTTGTCCGTTTCCAATAGTGCGCCAGACAACCGACAATCAGGGAAAGATAGCCGACGTCAGCCCCTCCGTACTCGGGAAAATACCCTGACGACTCTTGAGAAGAAAGCAGCCTGGACAATTTCTCCTCGGAGGCACGCAGATAGGGGGTGTTGCTTGTCAAATGGTAAAGATTTAAAAGCGCGCAAGCCGCTGCCGCCATCTGATTGGAAACGTCCGGATTGTTATGGCGCATCAGCCACTTTCCCGTTTTTTCAAGACGCTCGCCATCGCTCCTCCGGAGGAGAAGCATCGCTTCCGTGACGGCCCAGCAGGTAAAAGCGGTGGCGCAAAACCCCCGTTCGTTCGGGTAGGCCTCATCCACGCTTCCGTCCCGGTGGCGACGCGAAATCCAAAATTCGATCGCCGCCTCTGCCCACTGCTTCACCTGTCCGTTCTGGTAATAAATGTTCCCGTCAAAATTCCCCTGATAGAGAAGCGCCAAGAGCCAGCACGCTTCCTGATACCGCGTATTCGGAAAGTCGATTGACTTGTAGTGCCAGTACCCGCGGTCGAAACATCCGAATGTCTCAGAAGAGGGATCCCGGTCGCCCAATCCCAATACGCGGGGCACCTGGCTTAAGACAATTTCATGGATTCTCTCGAGAGACTCTTTCATGCGGTAACCGCCTCCCGGGGACAGGGAACCTTTTGATCCACAAAAACATCGAGCCAGATCTCAAGAATCAGTAGCGCCATCAGCTGTTTGTGATAAATGAGCGGTGAGGAATCCGCTTTCTCCAAAAGAGAGCGGAGCGTTTCCCACTCAAACCATCCTCTCCGCTTGATCCGTTCAACGGAGAGATAGTCGCTACAGAGCTTTCTGAAAACGCTCTGAAATCTTCCCTCGAGCGGCATAAAGAAGGCCTGCTTCCTGCGTCTGGTCGTTTCGGGCGGAAGGATTCCTTTGAAGGCGCGCCGGAGCAGGATCTTGTTGACCCCCCCATGAATCTTCAAATGAAACGGAACGCGCCCCATCAATTCAACAATGCGATGATCCAGATAAGGAACGCGCCCCTCCACGGAGTGCGCCATGGTCAGCTTATCCTGTTTAAAAAGGATATTGTCCGGAAGCCAAGAGGTCAGTTCCTGGCGCAGAAGCCAATTCGGGATGTCGTCTGTTTCGTTATCCATCAAAACATCTTCTGAATCTTTTTCACCTGTAAGAACCTCTTTGAATTGACCGGTATAAAGTCGATCCTTTTCCGCACCCGTAAAAAGAGAGACGACATGCAGATAGTTTTGCTTCGTATCTCCCAAGTGCCTTAGGAAAAAGGCAAGCCGTTTACGACCCTCAGTTCCCATCGAAGCGGGGTATTGGAAAAAGCGATCGATCAGAGACACGGGCATTCCTTCGACGAAGCGTCCCAAAGCGCTCCCGATGCGGGGAGGAATCCGGGATGCCCGGAGAAGTGTGTCCTGATGGACATATCCCCCCAACAATTCATCCGCGCCTTCGCCGGTGAGAACAACTTTGACATGACGGTGGGCGATTTGAGACAAAAGATAGGTCGGGACAACGATGGCATCCCCGACCGGCTCATCCAGATGCCACACGATCTTCGGAAGGAGAAAAAAGTCGTCGGGCTTGACCTCAACTTCGTGGTGGTCCGTCGCATACAGATCAGCGATGTGCCTGGCGCTTGCTGTTTCATCCTGTGATGTCCCGAATCCGACGGAGAAAGTCTTTCGGGGCGCGTGGTCCAGCGCTGCGACCAGGGAAACCACGGCACTCGAATCGAGTCCCCCGCTTAAGAAAGCCCCGATGGGGACGTCGCCCATGAGCTGAAGCCGGACGGAATCCTTCAAGAGGTTATAAAACTCCTCCACAAACGCCTCCTCCGACATCTTTCGGTCTTCCTTCATTTCAAAATGCCAGTAAGGGCGCAGGGTCTCCTTCCCTTCCTGAAACGCCAGAAAATGCGCAGGGGGAAGCTTCCGGATGCCGGCAAAAAAGGTCCTGTTCCCGGGCACATACCGAAACGTCAGGTAATCGTCAATCGATCTAAAATCGAGTGTGCGATTGACCGCCTCGCACTGAAGGAGCGCTTTGAGTTCCGACGCAAAGAGAAAATCCCCGTTGACCCGCGTATAATAGAGCGGTTTAATTCCCAGCCGGTCACGCGCCAAGAAAAACCGGCTCTGTGTTGAGTCCCATATCGCGAAAGCAAACATTCCGTTCAACCGGTCCAGACAGGATGTCCCGTATTCTTCGTAGGCATGAACAACGACTTCGCTGTCGGTCTTCGTGACAAAGCGATGGCCTTTTTGGGTCAGGAGTTCCCGTAGCTCGAGGTGGTTATAGATTTCGCCGTTAAAGACAAGTACCAAAGAACGGTCTTCATTAAAGAGGGGCTGACTTCCTGTTTGAAGATCCACGATGCTCAACCGGACATTGCCTACGCCGGTTCCCTCCCTGTAGAAAAATCCTGATTCGTCAGGTCCGCGGTGGGCCATCGTTCCCGCCATGACCTTCAGCAGTTCCTCCGGGTAATCTCCCCTAAAACCGAAAATGCCGCACATCAGCCCGAACGCCCCATCCGCCCCTTCGGACAGTAGATTTTGATGCCGTAGTAAGGAAAATAACCGCCTATTTCCCGGTACGTAAATTTGGGCGCAAAAGCAGTCGCATCGCCCAGTTCCCTTGCAAGCACATAATGTTCCTCGATAAAGTCGAAGAGTCTCCTTCGAGAACTGGTGTAAGGAAAGTAGGTGACGGGAGTGACAATGATGCATTTCGGCCGTTTCAATCGGATCTGGTTGATTAAATCCTCTTCGATCTCCGTTCTTTCATCCGGTGTGAGGCCTGCGAATTTAAATTTTTTGTCCTCCACTATGCCTGCTCGAAGGGTCACAAATTCATCCTTCACAACCGGATCTCTTTGAGAAAGAAAGTAATAGATGGGCTCGATGCTGACGACAAAAATTCCGTCTTGGGGTGCTGTTTGTTGCCTGATATACGTAACCGTATCTTCGTACATTTTTTTAATATGGGGGGGGACCTGAATCCCCCTCGCCACATTGATGGAAAGTGGAACCTTTCCACGCATTTTCTGAAGGGGCATATCAACATAGCTGCTGAAGAGAATAAAGTAGCCCACAAAGCAGGCAATGCCTGCTTGAAGCAGGCGAAGGGCACTCGGTCTGGAAAGAAGGGTCTGGAGATTCCAGAGCCGGTAAAAGAAATAAATCAACAGCACAAAAGGAACCTGGAGCAGAAAACCGATTCCGTTCGAACCTGTGATGAGCGGTTGGGCGTAAATAAGAACCGAGAAAAGGGAAAGAAAAAGAACCGCGCGGTCCTTCCTGAAGAAAAGGAAACCCGCCCCGGCACAGACAACAGGGGACCACCAGAGAGACACCACAACCAGGTGCCAGACCGCCTCCTTGACCTTGGGGAAAAACCCCGAAAGATGCGCCAACCCGGACCAAAATGTCTCGCTGAACAGGTTCGGATAGGACGCATGATAACGCCATACGCCCACACCGGAAGTGGTCGGAAAGAGATTCATCAAGAGTTTCTGTGCGGGCATGTGGGTCAGGAGATAGATGAGAAAAGGAGCCACTAGACAGAAAGCGCCTAAACCATAATATCCGAGAAGCGGCATCGCGTTGAAAGTTCTCGGATTTCTTTTAATTTGATCGATGAGCTCCGTGATCACCACAAATAAAATGACGGATCCAAAAATGCCGACGCCCATGGGAAGCGGTTTCGTCAAAAGTCCCACCCCTGCGCCAAGTCCCATCCAAAAAGGCCGGCTCCTTCCCCCGGGACGTTTCAGAACCGAAAGAAAAAGGGCGACCACCCAAAGCGCTGAAAGCGTCCCAAAAATATGGTTGTAGGAGTGGGGGGGCAGAGAAAGATATGAAAAGGATGCCAAGCTTGCGATGCCCGCCCAAAAAGGAGGCATGAAAAAGCGGGCGATCCGGAAGGCAAGACCCACACCAATGGCTCCGACAAAAATATAGACAAGTCTCACCAGTTGCACGCTGACGCCGAACCAATTGAACAGGGTTCCAAAAATAAAAGGGGCCAAAGGGCCGTAATTCCAGCTGAAATCGCGGTAAACCAATTCCCCAAGACTCGCCCGCCAGAAGACAAAAAGGTTCACCCCTTCATCGCCCGTAAAAAGGTCGTATTGAAAAATAAGGAGTTTTCCCAACAGAAAAAGTCCGACGGCGGCAAATAACACAAACCTATCTTTCATTTCCGACCTTTCTTGCGACGATTGTAAAATCATCCCAATAAAAGGGCTTCAAATCTAAACCTCTGTTCTTCTCGGGGGCTTCAACCGTTTCAACCACCTGTAATCCCAGGTGTTCAAGAACCGGTTTCAGCGATTGCGGCGTCCAGTAGGAAAAATGCCGCCAGCCCGGTTTCCCCTTGGGGTGAAAAACCCCGTGTCTTTGTCCCTCCCAAAAGGAGCGCGAGGAAGTCGCGGGATTTTCGTCGTCTGTCTCTGTAAGGTCCAATCTTTCTCTTTCCAGAAGTTCCTTGAGAGTCGTCTCAGCAGCACGGTTATCTGTTGGGATTGGGACGTAGCGCTTATCCGGAACAATCAGAAAGAGGACTCCCCCCGGTCTCATCACCCGTTTCCATTCCTTCAGCGCTTTCAGGGGATTGATCAAGTGTTCCAAGAGGTGCGAAGTGATTACGAAATCGCGGCTTTCGTCTTTTAGAAAAGAGAGGTCATAGGCAGAAGCAATCACATCCGGTTTCGGATAGACTCTCTCCTTAAAATCGGTGTAGAGATCAACGGAGACGGCATTGATATTCGGAAAACGATTGGATCCTGCGCCGATTTCAACGCCGCGTCCGATACAGTACCGATAGGCAAGTTTCAGGTCAGCCCGTTTCCGCTGGGTCCACCCGCTCACTCTCACTTTCTTGAATCCCAACTGAATCAGTTTCCCCGACATTCTGGATTTCAGTTTTGGGATAATTCCACGGCTGAGGACCGCCCGCGGCGGACGCTCTTTCCGGTCAAAATAAAATCCTCCTCCATTTACTTCATAATTCTTGCCGTCTTGGAAGTGATAAGCGAAACTCTCCATCACCCGTTTGTATTCCAAGCCCCTCTTCCACAGGATCCGCCGGAAAAGAGTGTCGTTCGGATAGGGAAACGGCCTCCGGTCAGGCCAGCGGCCGAGGGCATTGAATAATGTTTTATGGATCACCGTCGGAACAAAGAAACCGTCAATGGCCAACCGCTCTTCAGCATGACGTTTCACAAAATCAATAAAACCTGCCTCTTCGAATTCATCTGCCCTCAGCCCAAAATTCCTAATGAGGTTCGCGTGGTAAGGTCGGATGATCCCCGGCTCAACTGTCTGCGCCGTCAGAACATTCTTTGGCGTGAGATACTTTACGATAGCCCTGTCCCAATCGGGGGCAAAATAGATGTCCTGTGTGGTAAAACATAAGATGCCCTTCGAGGCAAGCCGGGCACCCCGATTCCAACTCCCGTACGGGCCCAAATTTTTCGGATTTTTAAAGACACGCACATGTGAATGACGCGACAGGATGTCGATATCCTGCTGGGTGTAAGAGGCGCTATGCCGGTCCGGATCGACGAGTGCAATGATTTCATGAGGGAGGCGGCTATTTTTTTGAAGACTGCCAATACAGACCTCCAATTCAGCCCCGCCCTTAAAAACAGGGATGATGATCGAAAATGAGTTATCCAACTTTTTCCCCAAGACCTTGAATCGCAAGGCGCTGTTTGAACAGAGTCAATGCGATCTGGACCTCTTCAAGGCGAAGCTGCCGGAGCGTCACAACGAAAACAAGAAAGCCGGTACCCCCAATCACCGCCAACTCAAACAGAGACATCTTCAGTCCTTTTTCAGGCCCCAAATACCGGAGTATTTCCTTCATTCCGAAGAGGGTGGCACCGCATGCAAGCGCCGCAGCCGACAGTTTCATGTAAAAGGAACTGACAAATATTTTGGCCGTCTCCGGCATTGCCCTTGAAAGAGCCGCCCAGTAGACCATGGCGATGGTTAGTGTCATGAGCGAAGAAGAGAGGGCAACACCCAAATAGCCGAGGGGGCCGATCAGAAGCAAAATGAAAAAGAGATGGATCACTTCCCCCAAGATTTGAATGCCGGCGACCTGAAAGGGCCTCTTCAGTGCGTAGAGCCCCCGTCTAAAGATGCCCACCGCGCCTTCCGCCATCAATCCCAATGCATAACAGGCAAGGGCATTCGCAAGCAGGACCGTGTCCGACGACTGGAATCGTCCCCTCTCAAAAATGATTGCAGTAATGGGCGTCCGGAGAAGAACTAAAAAGAGTGTCATAGGAAGGCAAATCAGGAAAATGACACGGAGGACCTTCCCCATGACCACCCTCAGCTGATCAAGTTTCTGTATAGCGGCAGCGGCTAGACTCGGATAGACTACCGTCTGCACAGGGACAATGCTCAAGCCGCACAATTTGGCATAAATGTTGGAAGTATATTGCAAAATCGCCAGACTCCCCTGCGGGAGAAAAGAAATTAAGGCGGTCATGGCAACAATCTTCGCCTGAACCGCTACTTTACTCACAACAAAAGGGCTGACAGACTTGATGGTTTCCCGCACTGCAGGATTTTTCCAGTCAAAAGAGAACGTGTAACGGAAGCCGTTTCCAAGGAGAGCACCCAATAGAAAAAGAAAGCGGGTCAGGGCGCCTGTCATGAGGGCGACGGGAAGACTCCAGAGGCCGATGGAGGGGGCCAAAAGAGAGAGAGCCAATAGCCCCAAACCGGGCGAGAGGACCGAATCCGTCACCTCCACCCACACAAACCTCCGCAGGGCGTGGAGAACGGCGGTTACGAAATTGCCGAGAACCACAAGGGTCAGCATCGGAAGGAGAAAACGGGTCATGGAGATGATCGTTCCTCTGGCCGATGCTTCAAAACCGGGCACGACGAACGGGATGATCCAGGGGGCAAGATAAAAGACAATCCCTCCGATCAGCAGGGTGAGGCCTGCAAGCACATTAAAGAGATTGGATGTAATGATCCACGCCTCTTTGTAATCTTTTTTCGCCCACCGCTCCGTAAAGATCGGAAGAAAAACCGTGGCAACTGTCCCTCCCAGAAAAAACTTGTTGGTCGTCGTGAAAAGGACAGATGCCGCGAAAAAGATATCCATTTCCCTTCCGGCACCAAAGAAAAAGGCATAAAGGGCCATTTGAACAAATGAGAGAACAAGACCTATCGCACGGAGGGCGCTGATCCAGCCGACCGAGCGGGCCGCCCTCTCGTAAACGCCCAGCTGCTCAGGTTCACCCATGAAGGACTCGTTCAAAAAGACCCTCCTCCCACTCTGGGGTGGGTGTCCTACCTTCTCGAAGCGTTGACACAAGCGTCTCAAAACGCCGTCTTGAATTTTCGTAGGAGAAAGATTCGACTTTCTCCATCGCCTTTCTTTGGATCTCCCGATAGAATAAAGGGTCGGCCATCAGTTGTTCCGCCAGCGCTATCCCCTTCCGGACACCCTCAATATCTGAGACGGCAAGATCCGGAAAGCATTCCGATTGTCCGTTCGAATTGCAGCCGATGCACGGGGTGCCGACCGCGGCTGCGTCCAGAGCAACCCTCCCATTGGTCCACCAGATGTCCGTGTTCAAAATCATGAATGCCTTGGCGGTTTCCTGAAGGTAGGGCTGCCAGGCGGTCCTGGGAAGGACTTCGTAGTGTGTCCCCCGCAGGGGTTCGAGATTCATATCCCCCCAATCCGTCAATCGAATCAGAAATTCAGGATGGCGTCTCTGCAGTTCCCGGGCTACGAGGAGACTCGCCATGATATCCAGTCGGTCTGTCTTTCCGGCAATGTAGAGGATTTTCTCTTTTCCTTCCAGAGGTCTGTAGAATGATTTGGCGAATTCGGTTGGATAGAAAGGCGGAGCATAGGCAATCGGTTTTTCGGACACCAACTGCAGATAACCGAGTGCGGCGCGGTTCACAATCAGGAAAAGATCCGACGCATTCACAAATTCCGCAAAAGAACGGTACCAACCGGGATCCCTCCACCATTCCCGAACGCGGCCCAAATTGTAGGTTCCGTGTGTTCCCAAGAAAAGGACCTCCGGCGTCGCAGATTTGGCCTCTTTGAGAAATTGTAGAAGGTCGTCATGACGCTCAAGAAAATGACAGACCAAAATCACGTCGAAGCGCTTGACATAGGAGAGGTTTTTAAATCGCAAAGGGCGTTTGAGCCGGCGCCGCATAGAAAATTTTATTCGATCCGGAAAAGAAACCGGCTCATGGACACCGGGCCTTTCTTTCCCGTCCTCAAACCAGTGAAGCGGAATATGCTCTCCGTTTAGGGCACTGGTCCAGCAGCCGAAGGAATTGACGTCGATTTCCCGGCGCTGATCGCAGAAGTAATTCGGCCTTTCCGGCGTCGGTCTCCAGATGCCGCCCGATTTTGTATTCCATTCCACGCAGGCAAATCTCACCATGCCGTCCAACCCCCGTCCACCACGAGATTCGCCCCTGTCATATACGAAGAGGCATCCGAAGCGAGGAAAAGGATTGCTCCTTTGTATTCGTCCCGATCCGCCATCCGGCCGAGGGGAACACGCCAGGAATAATTTTTGACAAAGGTCTCATCATGGCCGTCGTAGACACCCCCCGGCGAAAGAGAATTGACCCGAATTTTTTTCTCCGCCCAATAGGTGGCCAGGTACCGGGTAAAATTGATCACACCCGCTTTTGTCGTTGAATAGGAAACCGGCATGTTGAAGGGCTTGCCGCTGTAAGGGCTCTTGACTCCCTCATAGATCCGGTGGTCAGGACCGACCATTCCCGCCATGGAGGCGATGTTGATGATGACACCACCCCCCTGTTTGACCATGACTTTTCCGACGGCCTGGGTGCATAAAAACATCCCGGTCAGATTGACTCCCAACGCTTCCTCCCAAAGTTCCAGCGGGTAATTCTCGAATTCGGAAAAATAGCCGTTGAGCTCCTCGCTTCCTTTCTTGACCGTCAAGGCCGCATTGTTGATGAGGACATCGATGCGCGGAAATTTTTCCAGAATTTCCTTGACCATGGCCGTGACGTCCGCTTTTTTTGTGATGTCCGCCCGGATTCCGAGTGTCTTCACGTTGAAGGCCCGGCCGATCTCGTCGGTTGCTTGATCAAGACGCTTCCGGTCAAGGTCCACCAATACCGGCTGGCCTCCTGCTTCCGCAATCGCCTCCGCATGCATCCTCCCGAGCATGCCGGCCCCGCCGGTAATAACCGCGGTCCTCCCTGTCAGGTCAAACGCCTTCTTGACAGATTTTGTCTTCATAGAGTGAAATCACCTCTCCGGTCTCAAGGGATTGCTTCGCGGCAAGGGCGATTCTTAGGCTGTCGGCGCCTTCCCGAAGCGAAACGAGCGGCGTTTCTTCGCCCCGGACAGATGCCAAAAAATGCCTCATTTCGTCCAGGAAAAGTTGGTTTCTCTCAAATCCCTCCAGACGGCGTGTCTCCGGCTCCTCTTTGCCTCCCTGCCACACGGTCAATGTCCCGCCGTGATGATCCCAAATGATCTTTCCCGAATCCCCGATGATTTCGCAGCGCCGGCTCGGCGGCCTCTGGAGATAATCCTGGAGAATGTGAACCGGCAGGATATTTCCGTTCCACCGACATTCCATCAGAATGCTCGCGGTATCTTCTACATCGAGTTCTAAACGGCTCAACTTTCCTCCGAGGGCAAACAGACGCTGGGGCATCCCGAAAAGAGAATAGGCATAATCGAACTCGTGGATTTGGGAAAGAATCACGCCGCCGCCCAGATTTTTTCTTGAAGCATACATCTTCCGGTAATCTTCGTACGGATGCCATCCGGGGAGGTACTCGCCCACCTCCAGACGGACGGATAAGAGCTTACCGATCGCCTCTTCCTTGAGGAGATTCCGGATCCAGCCGAGACAGGGATGGAACCGAAGTTGAAACCCGACCATGGCGGTAAGCCCCTTTTTCTCGACGATGGAGATCAATTCGTCCACACCCTCCAGAGAATCGGATAACGGTTTTTCGATAAAAAGGTGGCACCCGGCCTTTGCCGCCTCAAGGGCCGCGGGGATGTGGAGACTGCTCGGGTTGGTGATGAATGCCACCTCCGGCTTTTCTGCCAGCGCTTTGTCCAGTTCACCAAAAACATGGATGTTGTACTTCTCTTCGATGGAAGCACCCGGCTCAACAGTCAAAGTCGGAGTCATCACTGTCTGCAGGCGGCGGACGCGGTAGGCCAAAATCTCCGTTTCCGGAACCAGGGTCTTGAGGTTCCTCAAGTGGCGCTGCCCGATTCCGCCCAGTCCGATGAAGAGTGCCTTCATGCGGGGTGTCTCCGCTCCCCTGTCGACACTGAAAGCGTTTCTTTGGCATTCATCGAGGCCAACAACTTTTCTGCCTCCTGAAAACTCTCTTCATAATCAATTTCGATGTAGGGCTCCTGGATGACAAAAGGCAGGATTTTTCGCCCCGACATCGCCCCCTCCAGGATGACCCGGGGCCGCAGAATATCAACGTAACCGTTCTGCCAATAGACTTCCGGAAGGAGTTGCCGCGGCATGTTGTAAGGTTCCTCCATTCCCGGCACCGTCACCAGCGGTTCCAAATAACCCTCTGGATTCATGCGCCACATCTTATAAGGGGTTTGGGACGGCCAGAGGACTGATTTGAGGGAATCCGCCTCCGGATGCACCATCAGGGTGCGGATCGCGGCTTCAACCGTCTCCACACGCCGGATCGGTCCCGTCGGACGCAGATCGACGATCAGTTCAGGAGTATAGTCTTCGTTTTCCTTCAGCCACTTGAGCGCATGCTGAAACACGGGAAGGTCAGGACTTAAATCCTGGGCCAGTTCCGGAGGCCGCATAAACGGCACCTCCGCCCCGAATTTCCTGGCAATCTCGGCAATTTCCCGATCCTCCGTGGAAACAATGACCCGTTGAATGAGATCGGATTGCCGGGCGCACGCAATGGTATAGGCAATCAGGGGCTTCCCGGCAAGCGGCCGAATGTTTTTCCGGGGAATGCTCTTGGACCCTCCCCGGGCCGGAATCAGGCATAGAATTTCAGGGATTTTGTTCCGCATACTTACAGGATTCCTGCAAATGGCGTTTCACAAATTCAAGATAGCGCCTCGCCGTTTCTTCTTCAATGCCGTCCCGGGCACCCTGCAGGATGTAAGGACCTTCGAAGCCCGCCGCCTGCAAGGCCTGAAATGTCCCCGTAAAATCGACATCGCCGGTCCCGAGCGGCACCGTGGAGCCCCCCCGTTTTCTGTCTTTGACATGAACACCGGAAATCCAAGTCCCGAGTTTTGGGATTTCCGTCTCCGGACGATGTCCCGTCGCGACACGGTTTCCGATATCATAATAAATGCGGATCAGCGGATGATCGAACGCCTCCATCAACGCCTCATACGACTCGACCGGCAGATTGGATTCGATGGCAAGTTCAATGCCATGCGTCTCTGCAATCGGCAACACGGCGCGCAGGCATTGGATCAGCTGGCGCTGGTCGGTTTCTGTTTGAATTTCGACCTCCTCCAAAACAGGCAGAAGGACCCTCCGGATGCCCAAACGCGCCCCCTGTTCAATCAGGTGCCTGAGCGTTTGAATAGAATTTGACTGCGCCTCGGGTGAAGTCCGGAAGAAAGGGTATCGCATGAAGTAATCAGCGCAGATCGAAGGGACTGCAACCCCGTGGACCTCAGAGACAGTCCGAATCCGTTTGATTCCCTCCCTTGTCCAAAGCGGGTTCTTCCGATGGCCGTCGGCTTCAAAAACCCATTCCAAAGCATCAAACCCGCACCGCCTTGCTTTCGGAAACTCCTCCTCCCATGTCTCTACCGGAAACGCCTGCAATCTTCCCTTGAGAGGAGGAGAAAGTCTCCCTTGAAGGATCCCGATGACGTTCTTCACGAATGAATCCGGGTCATCCTGGAGGGTTCTGTCGGTTTTTCTGCCTCCAATGTCCTTAAAACCATGCCGCAGACCTCTCGGACAGCTCCTTGGCCTCCTTTTTCACTCAGAACGATCTTGGCCTTCGAGATCACAGAGGGATCCGCGTCCTTCACCGCGATACCCAATCCCGCCCAGGCCATACACGCCAGATCATTCTCGTCGTTTCCCACATAAACCACATCTTCCGGACGGAGTCCTTGGGCAGTCGCCAAAGATTTCAGTTGCACCAACTTGTCCGGAAGTCCCTGATAACAGGGTAACCCCAATTTTCTGCACCTCGCCGAAACAACGGGGTTCCCTTCCGTCGAGAGGACTGCCATCGGAATGCCTTGTTCCTTCAGCCGGGCAATTCCCAATCCGTCCCCTCGATGGCAAAAAACGGATTCCGTCCCATCCTGGTGGACCAGAACGCGGTTATCCGTCAATACACCGTCGAAGTCAAACACAACAAGCTTGGGGATTCTCGGGAGGATTCCCTTTTTGACAGGCATCGTCACACCCGGCGTAATTTTGCCAGAATCGGCTTCTCGCTTTCATACACCTCTTTCACACCGTTGCCGATCGCCTTCTCAATCAGGCGGATGTCTTTCACCAGGTGCCTGAATCCTTGGGGTTCGACCGAAGCAGCTTGGTCGCTGCCCCACATGCTGCGATCCAGGGTAATATGACGCTCAACCACGCAGGCGCCAAGGGTTACGGCAGCCACTGTGGAGGCCAGACCCACTTCATGCCCGGAGTATCCGACCGGGCAGTCGAAACTCCTTTGCAGCGTCTGAATCATCCGGAGGTTTAACTCTTCCGGTTGGGAAGGGTAGGTGCTGGTGCAATGCAACAGGATGAGATCCTCAGGACCAAGAATTTCCACCGCATGAATAATCTGCTCCATGGTGCTCATCCCGGTGGAAAGGATAATCGGTTTTCCTTTGGTTCTTTGGTAACGGAGGAGGTTATCGTCGGTCAGGGAAGCGGAGGCGATTTTGTAACAAGGGGCGTTAAATTGTGCGATAAAATCAACGCTTTCTTCGTCCCAACAGGAAGCAAACCAGAGAATCCCCTTCTGCTTGGCATAGCGATCGATCTCGCAATATTCCTTAAAACCGAACTCGAGCCCCCTTTTTAAATCGCCATTGGTCGGGCCAAACGGGTTTTCCCGGGGGCGTGCGAGTTCTTCGGGGGAGTAGACCACCTCCACCGCCCGTTTCTGGAATTTTACCGCATCCGCCCCTGCCTCCTTGGCCGCATCCATCAGGGACTTTGCAAGCGCAAGATCCCCGTTGTGATTGATGCCGATCTCGGCTACGATAAATGCGGGATGCCCTTCTCCGATCAGACGATCCCCGATGCGTACCTCCCTTGCGCTCATTCCCCGCTCCTTTCACATCACTTGGATTCTGTTAAGATTTCCTCCGCATCCGCCGTCACGGTCTTGCGCCGCTCTTCCTCCTTCCACACCGTCCTGAAATAGTCGAGGAAGAAAAAGAAGAAGTAGCCCCCTACCCCGGAAGCGAGCAGGGCACTCAGAACCTTCTTGAGGGTGTGCCTGGGATTGGGACCTTGCGGTGGTAATGCGCGATCAATCACCTTCAACATCGGCTTTTCGGCTGTCAGACCAAGCTGTTCGTTGATGACATTGAGATGGTCAACGCAGAAATTGGCAAGCGCCGCCGAAAAGTCCGGATCTTCTGTGGTTGCCTGAACCATGAAAAGCGTCCCTTGGGAGACGTCGTGTCCGCTGATCATCAAGGGAACCTTCCGAAGCACCGCCTCCCTTGTTGCCCCATACCTTTGAGTCAGATCAAAATGGTCCACCACCCCCTCGGCCATTCGTCGCGTTTTCAAGAGGTAGCTTAATGACGTCACGGAGGTGGGCGTGCCGCCTCCCACTGAAATTCCCAACACCGGAGCCCCCTTGAGCGTCTGCTCGGGGGCAGGCGGAAAGGTACTGACTCTTGCGGTGTATGTTCTCGGCGTGATCATCGTAATCGATGCCACGATGACCACCGAGATCGTCATCATAACAAAAAGGTACCCCTTGTATTTCCGGGCAACCTTCCCGTAGGTCAAAAGTGTAATATCAGCCATGTTTTTAATCGACCGCGGCGATCGCGATCGCTCCAAAGGCGACTTTGAAGAAGAAGTCGGCCGTTTCTTTGACAAAATTAAACCTCGCGGACTTGTACCGGAACGCTTCCGGAACCACGATGGTGTCTCCCCGTTCCACCTTTTTGAGCCGGATAAACTGGCTGTAGGCCTCGCCATTGGCCTTGACGAGATAAATCCTCTTCTCGTCTGCGCCTTTGGTCAGGTCACCCGCTTTGCGGAGATAAAACTCGACATTTTTGCCCTCCGCAAAGGAGACGGCCGTGGGATTGTAGACATTCCCGACCACGAGAACAGAAGAGGGGACCGGTGGAACCTTAAGAGAATCCCCGTCTTCAAGAACAAAATCATCCGGTGTCCCTTCGAGTTGATCAGGTTCGGCGAGCTTGACGATCATCCTTCCCAAATATTCTTTATTCTTGATCTGTTCCATGAGTCTCTCGTGATATTGAGCAAGATCCATCCTGGACTGTTTTTGTCCAGGATCAAACCCCGCTCCCAGCGAGGCCACTTCCTGAAGGAGCGCCAATTGCTCCGACTCAAGGAAAAGCTTCGCCCGTTCCTTCTCTTCCTTCCGCAACGACTCGCGGGTAAAGACAGTCCCCTTCAGAAAGGCCTGATCCGTAAAACCGCCGGCGCGCTGAATGACGGAGCTGAGTCGCTCGCCCTGGCGGATGACGTACTCTCCGGGATAAAGAAACTCGCCGGAAAGTGTCACGGTTGCCGGCTGACGATCCAAATGGGATTGGTGGATAAAGAGGCGGTCTCCTTCTGAGAGGTAAAGATCCTTCTCGGCCGCGGTGCCTTCAAGAATTCCCCGGACGTCCAGGGGAATCATGGTGAGGGAAGTCTCTCCCGGTTTGAGGCGGAAAAGTTCCGCATTCTCCAAAGCGGCCGTCGGCTTGAATCCTCCCGCGCGGAAGAGAAGGTCGCTCAACCGCATTTGATCCGTCAGTTCATATTTTCCTTCTTGGCGGACCGCCCCGTGGATTTCGACAAACGGGGTCATCACCACGTCACTTCTCGAATAGATTCTCACAATATCCCATTCCTCCAAGAGGATATTCTGGGAGGGTTCTCCCCGAATGGCGTCTCCGAGATTCACCCGGATGATCCTGCGCATGTTGTCCGCTTGAAAACGGGAGACGTCGGCCCGGTCAAAATAGGTCCCTTTCCGAAGACCCCCTCCTTTTTCGATCAGATCTAAAATCCGCATTTGTCCCTTCAACTCATAGTCTCCGGGGCGAACGACATTGCCTGCGAGTGAGATATACTGATGCCGTCCCGGCGAAATAGGCGAAATCAGCACCAGATCCCCATCCCAAAGCCGGACTTCGTCCCCCAAACGCGCCAGTTCACGCGACCCCTTAAATTCAAGATCGAGTACCACCTTTCTTTCCCGGTCTTGGACCCGTTCGATTTGGATCCTCTGAAGATATCCGATCGCGGTGGGGCCGCCTGCCATCTCCACCAGTTCGTCGAGATGAATCGAAGAGGTCACTTCATAAATGGCAGGACGTTTAACGCTTCCGGCAATGCCGATCACCTCGCCGATGGGCGGAACCAGAATCGTGTCATTCGCCTCCAAGGGGATATCACCCTCCTTCTCGCCTTTCAAAAGGAGTTTGTAAAGATCGAAGGTCGACTCCTCGTGACCTTCCCGCAACAGTTTGATCCCTCGCAACGTTCCCAATTTCGTCGGGCCCCCGGCTGCATAGAGCGCATGAAACGCGGTAGATTGTGGGTTGAGAAGGTAAGCCCCCGGCCGTTTCACCTCTCCCAGAACAAAGATCCGGATCGTGCGGAGTCTTCCCATCGTGATACTGAGATTGACATTCGAGTAGTGTTCGGTGAGACTCTTCTTGAGGAGTTCTTCCGCCTCTCCGAACGTCAATCCCCAAACATAAACGGGCCCGACCTTGGGCAAGAGGATTTTTCCATCCCGATCCACGGTCACCGGAAAGGTTCCCTGCATGGCACCCCACATGCTGACGACAATGGTATCCTCCGGGCCCAACACATAATCGGAAGCAACCGGGACGCTCGATGCCCCCGCACTAAAGGTGTCGAGACTGTCAAAGCTGGATTGGGGGACCTGTTTTCCCATTTCACCCCCGAGGAGAGACCCGGTCAACTGCGAAAAAACATTGGAAAAGGAAGAACCCCTCCCGAGAGCCCCTTCCTGTCTGAGAAAGGGTGATGTCAGTTTCTGTGATTCCGGAAAAATATCGTAGCCAAACTGCCGGATATTCCGGGGGATGCCCAGCGAGATTTCCTCCGAAAACATCATTTCGATGCGGGATAATTCCAGAGGCCGGGTCTCCGGCGCGCGGGCACCGCCGAGCAGCGCCTCTTCTCCCCGGGGTCCTTGGGGAATCCCTGCCTGTCTGACAATATTTTCCGCCGCAGACTCAAACGCCTCGCCCGTAAAAGGCGAGAACAGTTTCATTTGCTCCAAGGGATCGACCATGGCCTTGAAGAAGCGTCCATCGGTGGGACTTCTGAAGGTGGTCATGCTGAAGTTTTCACGCAGTTCATCCATCGTCAGTTGATTCACGCTCAACCGGAATTCGGTGCCGTCATAAGGGCAGCGGAGTATCTGTCCCCCTTCCCCACTTAAAAGGGCGCCGATCTCCAATTCCGCTTTGAAGATTTTCCCGTCCACGGGACAACGGACATCATAGACACCCTTCTCCGCTTTCTGCTTGAAGCCGGGCATCGGAGTATAAAATTCGTAACCGTCATAAGGACAGGTAACCCGCATATTTCCCGCACGGAATGCCTCCTCTGATTTGTCCACTTCGATTTCAAACATCCTGCCGTCCCGCGGACAGGTCACTGTGGTGAACTCGACATCTTCCAGAGCTCTCCTGCCGAG
Source organism: uncultured Omnitrophica bacterium (assembly GCA_947085655.1). Taxonomy (GTDB): domain Bacteria; phylum Omnitrophota; class Gorgyraeia; order JACQQV01; family JACQQV01; genus CAMTXH01. The sequence goes on from CAMTXH010000010.1 coordinate 141,248, forward strand.
TGCGTCCGTGACCCTCTGCTGAGGAAGTTTCGGTAATAGACCCTCCTGCGCTTCCAGGGAAACACCGATTTCTCCCAAAAGAAGGACTCCTATACTGAAAACGATTCCCAGACACCGTCTTGCAACAGCACTTTTCTGATTCCGGGCACTCATGTCCTTTCCTCCTTCTTTTTGTTTGAGTTAAAAACGAAACACAGTTTTCAGGGAAAAGATGTGGTTGTGGGAATCGATACCCGTGGATCCCCTAAAATTGTTGACATCCTCAAATTGATAAGCAAAAATCAAATCCACTTTGTCCGAGAATTCATACAGAAAATCCACTTGGACCTCGTTTTTGGCCAGGGCCGATTGTCCGAACTGAAGCGCTTCTCCCGAAATACCCCGGCGCTCCCGGTCAAACTGAAACCCCGCTACAACCCGCTTCCCCAGGACGTCAAAGACCTGACTCAATCGGAAAAAGAAATCATCCGAATCCGGTCCCGCATGGTGTCCGAGAAATTCGTTCTTGAAACGGTGTCCCGAGGTATGAACAAAATGCTCATAGGCGTTTTTATGGACTCTCACCCCCTCAAAACGGAAATCAAGACCTGGCCAGGAGAAAAGGTCTGTGATCAGGAAGCCGCCCAGATAACTCACAAACTCGGGAATATAAATCCCTTTTGTGTCCTCGCCGAAGAACTCGCCGTACAGTTCAAGGCCGCTTCCCACTTTGATCCACCTGGCCAACTCAGCAAGAAAAATCCGAAGATCCGCACCAAAAAGATGATTCGCTCTCTCCTCGGTCGCACCCCCCTCGGTGGGATCGAGGGCATTCAAAAAATCAATGAAGCCCTCCTCTTCGCCTTCGCCGCCGAAGAGAGCCAGATGGGAAGCCCCCACCACCAGACGTCGTGTCGGAGACCACTCAAACCGGGTTCCCGTCAGAAAAGACTCCTTCACGGTCCGTTTTTCCTCAAGCCGCGCTCCGATGAGCTGGGCCTCCCATTTTCCGAGCTTCTCCAGCTTCCATGGAAGCCGAAAACCCCGCAGGGTCCTCAGGGAAAAGGCCCGAAGGGGTCGGGGGTTGTTCGTCAACAGAAGGTCTCCGTGGTACCCGGGACCCCACCAGAAATTCAGAAGCCCCCCTTTCAACTCCAGATTCCAGTAGGCCAGTTTGGCCGACGCCTCTTCCAGATCCAGATCAATGTCCGAATCCTCCTCGCTCCCCCGAAGACCCGGATTGAATGTCGCCGCAAACCAATCCCCCAGACTGAGCCAGGACGGGAGCGTCCCTCTTCCGTTGAAGCCGTCTTTGAGCCGAAGGCCTTGAGAATTCTCAATGAGGGAGGTGCTGTTCTGGCGATCAAATGAGGTCAGAAATTTTTCACCCACCAGCATCGTCCCGAACATCGCTTCCTTCCACTGAAACGGCTGGCCCGGCCTGCGGGCCTCACCCCTCTCCCCCGCTTCCGCGACGCCGAGAGCGCGAAGTTCCGGAGCAAACGTCTCGGAAAGGCGGAGGAGATCCTCTTCGATCTGATAGGCCATCTCCGATGAGAGGTTCAGGTCTTTCTCTTCGATGGTTTGAATCGCTTCCGCGACCCGCCGGGCGACCCAGTCTCGTGTCGCAGGACGCAACCCCAAGCCAAGCCCCTCACACAGACCTCTCGCCGCCAGGCGCTCGACCGCTTCGATGCTCCAGTCGCGCACAGACAGGTCAACCGGCGCCGCCGAAGCCTCGGCACCAAACAGAAGAAGACCCAGAAGAAAAGACCAGCGGATGAAGGCGCAAGGATGTCGAAAGATCAAGAGATCTCCTTTGCCAAAGAACGAAACCACTCCACGGTCCGCCGGAGTCCCTCCTCAAAGTGAACCGGCGTATTGCATTTGAGAAGACGCGTTGCCTTGGAGACATCCGCCAGGGTCTTTCGGACATCCCCCCGGCGTGCCGGCCCGAATTTGGGAGAAACTTTTTTGCGCAAAATTTGGTTGACCGTCTCGAGAACGTCCAGAACACTCCGCCCTTCCCCGCAAGCGATATTGAAAACCTCACCCGAGACATTCGGTTGAACCGCTGCCTGCAAATTGGCCTCAACGACATTGTCGATATAGGTGAAATCGCGCGATTGTCTTCCATCTCCATCCACGGTCGGAGATTCATTTTCAAGAATTTTCAGGATGAATTTTGGGATCACGGCGGCATATTCCGACGCCGGGTCCTGACGGGGGCCGAAGACGTTGAAATAGCGGAGACTGACCGTCTCAAGCCCATAGGCGTGGGTAAAGAGTTTACAATAGATTTCACCGGCAACCTTTGAAGCGGCGTAAGGAGAGAGAGGATTGAGGGGAAGATATTCCGTTTCGGGAAAATGGTCCGTATTCCCGTAGACGGAACTCGATGAAGCAAAGACGACGCGTTTGACCTTTGCTTCGACGGCGGCCAGCAGAACCTGAAGGGTGCCGCCGACATTGACGTCGTTCGTCTCCGCCGGGTTGTCAAAGGATTTGGGAACCGAGCGGAGGGCGGCCTGATGGAAAACGACATCGACCCCCTTGAGGGCCCTGCTCAGGCATTCCGGGTCACGGATGTCTCCTTCGACCAGCTCAAGGGAATCGCTTATGCCTTCCAGGTTCTCACGGCGGCCCTCAACAAAGTTGTCCAGAACCCGCACCCGCTCTCCCCGGCCAACAAGTGCTCTGGCAATATGAGAACCGATAAACCCAGCGCCACCCGTGACTAGTTTAACGCCCATCCACCCCCATAGCCTTCTGTTGCGGTACGGTAGCGAATTGAAATGTGAACTTTAGACTTTTCCCTAATCCATTATAGGGATGAGAGTTATGTAATTACGGCTGAGCTTTTTGGAGAAACCGAACCCTTCTTAATGGGCACCCAATCGGAGCAGAAAAAAGCCTGACAAACGCGATAATCATCTTATAAAGTGGATATCTGTTTGTCAATATTTATCTTCGGGAGTAAATGTTTTCTAAATTACCCCCGAGATGTTACAATAATTCTCATGAAATATTGCTACATTCCAACTCGCCGTTGACCGGGTTCCGCTTGTCCTGGGAGCATTGAGTCCACGGGGTCTCTTTACAGAGACGCCCAATTTATTTAAAATGGTTTGCCTTTGCCATCGGATCCATTGAGGGGGGATGTCAGGTAGATGAAATTGGTCGTTCACGCGGATGACTTCGGGCTCACCCGGGAAACAACAGAGGGGGTCTTAGAGGCCTTTGACCACGGTGCGCTGACCAGCACCAGCATTGTGGCAAACGGAACTTTTTTTGATGAGGCGATGGAGGAATACCTTAAGAGGAAAAATTTCAGACTCGCCATTCACCTGAATCTGGCTGAGGGAAAACCTGTCTCCGCCCCAAACCGCATCCCGTTACTCGTGAATACACAAGGAGAGCTTTCCCGAACATTTTTGGGCTTGTGGAAAAATTTTATGCTGAGCAGTCCAGAGGAACGCCTTCAGTTAAAGCAACAGGTGAAACATGAATTATCGGCCCAAATTCTCAAAGTCAAAAAATGGACGGGGGGACAACCCATAGAGGCTGATGGGCATCTGCATTACCATATGATCCCTTTTATCTTTGATGCGCTGGTGGAGCTCAAAAACGAGTTGAATATTTCTTACATTCGTCTGCCCTATGAAAAATTTTTCTTTTGTCTGGATTCGGTTAAATGCCTCAAGAACTATTTCGGACCCAATATGATCAAGCACATCTTGCTGAATCGCTTGAGCCGGGAAGGAAAAAAAGTGCTGGACCGGCATGGCATCCGGCATTGTGACTTTTTTATCGGTGTTTTATTTACCGGCAATATGTCGGAGTCGATCGTGAGATCCGCACTGAGCCGTCTTTCACCCCAGGAAAAGGAGCCTGCGACGATCGAGGTACTTTTTCATCCGCACAAATCGGGTCGGGAAAAGCGGTCGTTGAAAGAACTCGCGGAGCTGAAAAAGGAAACATTCAAAAACTTGGTGGGGGAGTGTGTCAAAAATGCGGCTTTTTCTCGTCATTGACGAAACGAGATTTTTTCATCCTGATTTCTCGGCCAGGTTGATCGAAAAAACGCTTGACGACGTCGTGGGAGCCGCTTTGGTCACAAAGGTGCTGCCCAAAAATAATATCACCCGCTACTTAAGGAAACATTGGTATTATTTGAAAGTGCCGGAAATTTTAAAACTTGTCTATCAAAATGGCAGGATGGGTGTTCAAGACCGTCTCTCAAAGAAAATGAGAGGGGGGCACTTCCATTCCGTCAGATCTGTCCTTCGGTTTTTCGACGTCGATTTCATTGAGGTGGAATACAATATCAACCAGGACCGTTACTTAAAGTTCATTGAAGAAAAAAAACCGGATGTCATCCTTTCTTCGAATTCCTTATATTTCGGCGATGTGCTATTGCGCATTCCGGCGTTCGGATGCATCAACCGCCATTCTGCGCTGCTGCCTTCCTATGGGGGGTTGCTGCCGGTCTTCCAGGCCTTTCGCAGCGGCGAGAAATATACCGGCGTCACGGTCCACAAGATGGAAAAGCGACAGGATAGGGGGCCCATCCTCGCACAACGCAAAATTGAGATAAGCGGGAGTGCGACGGTTTTTGATTTATACAAGAGATGTTTCGAAATGAGTCCGGATGTGGTGTTGGAGGCCCTGGAAAAGATAAGGAAAAATCAGGCCACCTGTGCCTCAGAGAATGTCCAAGAGTCCTACTTCTCCTTCCCTTCGGAGGAACATTGGAATGAATTTAGACAGCGAAAAGGCCGACTTATTTAAGTTCTCTGTATCGATGACCGAGCGAAACACGGAGACGAATAAAAAGTTACGCATCGGGCTTTTAATGGATTCCTTTGATGTCCAGTCGTGGGTCTACGCCCTGTTGGAGAAAGTTCTGGATACACCCTATTGCAAGGTCGAACTTGTTGTATTAAACGATCACGTTGAGCAGAAGAAAAACATTTTCATCAGGGCGATCGCCCATTTTAACACTCTGTTATATGCCGCTTATTTTAAACTGGAGAGTAAATTGGTTCGGGTCGATCCCGACGCTTTTGAATGGAAAAATTCGGCGGCTTTGCTGAAGGGCATTCCCCTCATCAAAATTAAACCGAGGCAAACGAAATATTCGGATTGGATAGAGCCGGAAGATCTTGGCAAGATTCAAGCATGCCGCATTGATGTGTTCGTTCGATTAGGATTCAGGATTCTGAGAGGCGATATCCTGAAGGCGGCACGCTTCGGTGTTTGGTCCTATCATCACGGCGATCAGACCGTCAACAGAGGCGGTCCGGCAGGTTTCTGGGAAACGTTTGAAAATCGTTCCGTGACCGGAGCCGTCTTACAGATACTCACCGAGGATTTGGACAACGGGATTGTCATCCATCGGTCCTACTCCGCAACGGATCGATCCTTCGCGAACAGAAACCGACACCATTATTTCTGGAAGACGGTTTCTTTTCTCCCCAAAAAGCTCGAGGAGTTGTACCGGCTTGGGGATAAGGCCTTCTTTGAGGGGGTGTCGAAACAAAATGAGCATCCCCTATTTTACTCCGGCAGGCTTCATACGCTGCCCGGCAATCTTGAGATGGCCAGGTTGTTGATACAGCACTTTTTAAGAAGCGCCGGAAGGAGACTTTCAACGCTGTTTTATTTTGAACAGTGGCAACTGATGTTTGATCTTCGAAAGGGCCTGTCGACTTCGCTCTGGAGGTTCAAGAAGTTAATCCCTCCAAAAGACAGATTCTGGGCCGATCCTTTTATCGTGCACAAGGACAACAAGTACCATATTTTTATGGAAGACTCCCCGCTCAAGAAGGAAAAAGGGTGCATTTCCCTGATCGTGATGGATGAAAATGGCCGTTCGGAGAAGCCGGTGAAAGTTCTGGAGAGACCTTACCATCTTTCCTATCCCTTCCTCTTCGAGTGGCAAGGAGAGTATTACATGATTCCGGAAACGACGAAAAATAAAACGATCGAGGTTTATAAAAGCGTCCGGTTTCCCTTCGAGTGGCAGTTTCATAGGATCCTCATGGAGAACATCATCGCTTTTGATACGACCCTCCTCGAGCACCAAAACAAATGGTGGCTTTTTGCGAACGTCGTCGAACACATCGGGCCTCCCTGGGATGAACTGTGCCTGTTCTTTTCCGATGAACCGCTCGGCCGGCATTGGACGTCGCATCCCAAAAACCCCATTGTGTCGGATGTCCGGCGGGCGCGTCCCGCAGGAAGAATTTTCAAATACCAAGGCAGAATGTACAGGCCCTCACAGGATTGTTCGAAACGGTATGGATACGGCATCCGGATCAACCATATTGCCAAATTGGACGACAAAGAATACGAGGAAAGAGAAGTCAGTTGCATTCAGCCGGGATGGGACAAAAAAATTAAAGGCATCCACACCCTGAATCATGTAAATGAATTGACGGTTGTAGACATCCTGACAAAAAGACCCAGATTTTTTTAAGATCCTTCATGAAAATTTTCTTCCGCCGCTTTTGGGTTGGTCTTCTCACCGCAGGAATTTTTTGCCTTCTGATCGAGTTCTTGGGGCGGGGTCTTTTCTTCCTGAAACACGGTTACACATTCCGACAAAGTCTCGCCTATGTTCCGGATCCCGATCTCGGTTGGCGCGTCAACCCAGATCATTTGGGACGAAATGCATTCGAGATCCACGAGGGTTTCCGCGGCAAAGCGCCCCTGCATCCAAAGCCGCCCGGGACTTACCGGATCTTCTGCTTTGGGGGCTCCACCACATTTTGCGGGAATGTCTCTGCATGGAAGGCGTGGCCTTTTCTTCTCGAGACCCGACTCAATGAGGGCGCCAAAGGGCGACCGTTCGAGGTGATGAATGCAGGGGGGGATGGTTACCGAATCGAGCAATCCTTAAAGTGGTTTGAGAAGGAAGTCCGTTTCCTGGAACCGGATGCCGTCATCCTGCACGTCGGCTGGAATGACATCGGAATCTTCCAAGGGCAAAACGCTTTTCACCCTCTCAATATAGGAAATCCCCAACGCCCGCTCGAGCGGGGGTTGGGGATCCTTGTCAACCACAGTCTCTGGTTTGCAAAATGGGCCAGCAGTTTTTACGAGGGGTTGATCAAAAAAGACCGGGATCGCGCCGCTTTTCAGGAAAGGGTCTTATCCTTTGAACCGGACTTTGTTGCCTTGGAAGATCAATTGCGAACATTCATCCGCCTTGCTTCTCAGGAAGGGATTGACGTCTTTATTCTAAGATATCCCGCCCTCCTCATGACGCCCCCCTCACCCCAGGAACGCCGGCTCCTGGAGTCCCAACGCCCCAGTCTCCTTGAGCAACGCCCCTTGATTGACCAGATCTATCGGAAGATCCTCGAGCGTCTTGAGCGGGTAGCCGACGAAGAAGGAATACCGATACTTGATGCGGCAAGCCCTTTCCGTGAGATCCCGCTTGCGGAAAGAATAACCCTCTTTGATGACCTGATCCATACGACCGAAGCGGGCAATGAAGTCATCGCAAAAACCTTGTCTGAACAACTGAAAAATTTTAAACGGGCGGGCGGCCGACGCTGAAATAACGGAAGCCGGCTTTTTTGATTTTGTCCGGGCTGAAAAGATTCCGGCCGTCGACGATGACCGGGTGGGACATCAGGGATTTCAGCCGTTTCAGATCGAGGGTTTTGAATGTCTTCCATTCGGTGAGGATCACGAGACAGTCTGCTTGATGGGCCACTTCATAGGGGTCCTTTTCGAAGAGAACGCCGTTTAAAAGGGCCCGAGCATTTTCCATGGCGGCCGGATCGTAGACCTTCACCGTCACTCCCTCTTTTTGTAGGGCGCGGATCACATCGAGCGAAGGGGCGTCCCGGATGTCGTCCGTATCCGGCTTAAACGAAAGCCCCAAAATGCCGATCGTCTTTCCGCGGAGATTCCAGACCGCCTTTTCCACTTTTTTGATGAGGTGCTGCCGCTGTGCTTCGTTGATCCGCTGGACCTCCTTTAAAAGCTGAAAATCGATTCCCGCTTTTTCCGCGATATCGATAAAAGCGGAAAGGTCTTTCCCGAAACAAGAACCCCCGAAGCCGACGCCGGCGTTCAAAAAACTTCTCCCGATCCGCCGGTCCAAGCCGAGCCCTTCGGCAATTTTCACCACATCCGCCCCCACCTTCTCCGAAAGGGCAGCAATCGCGTTGATGAAGGAGATCTTCATGGAAAGAAACGAATTGGAGGCGTGCTTGATGATCTCCGCGCTTTTGATATCGGTGACGACAAGGGGTGCCTTCAGGGGTCGGTAGATTTCCCGGAGGAGCTTTTCCGCCTTTTGGGATTCTACCCCGATCACAATCCGGTCCGGTTTCATGAAATCCTTCACCGCCTCCCCTTCTCTCAAAAACTCTGGGTTGGAAGCAACATCAAAAGGAATTTTCCGGCGGAGGGCGTTTTGGACGGTCCTGCGGACCCACTCCCCGGTTTCAACCGGAACGGTGCTTTTCTCTACAATGAGGCGGTATCGGCTCATCGCCTGTGCAATCTCCCGCGAGACCGCCTCCACGTAAGAAAGATCCGCTTCGCCGTTTGGGCGGGGAGGGGTTCCGACGGCAATAAAAATCACTTCCGATTTTTCCACCCCCTCCCGGATCGAATCTGAAAAAGAAAGGCGCCCGTTTTTCAGATTTTTTCGAACGATCCGCTCCAGAGCCGGCTCATAAAACGGGACTTTTCCCTTTCGAAGGGATGCCAATTTTTCGGGGTCGTTGTCAATGCAGAGGACATGGTGTCCCATCTCGGCGAAACAGCCGCCGGTCACCAGTCCCACATGCCCCGCCCCAACAATACTGATTTTCATCAAAGTCCCTCTCCAAACCTCAGACTTCGGACGTCAGACAACAGACTTCAGAAAAGCGTATAAATGAACGGCCCTAACGCGGTGGACTGGGCGAAAATCAGAAGAACGGCGAAAATCAGAAGAAGAGTGATCATCGGAATCATCCACCAGAGTTTCTGTTCCCAAAGAAACTGGAACAGCTCCCCGATAATCCGCGCCCTCCGTTTCACTTCTCGGCGTCCCATCGATTATTCCTCTCTTTTTGGTTTTCCTTTTTCAATCACGAAGGATCCCATCACCAAAGCATCCATCCCGCTCCGGATAAAGGTGGAATAGGCATCGGCCGGGCTTGAGACCATCGGCTCCCCCTTGAGGTTAAACGACGTGTTCAGGATCACCGGCACCCCGGTCGCTTCCCCGAACCGTTCGATCAGCCGATGATACAGAGGGTTTTCTTCCCGGATGACCGCCTGAAGCCGGCCGGTCCCGTCCACATGGGTGACCGCCGGGATCTCGGATCTCTTTTCCTTCCTCACCGGCGGGACCAAAAGCATGAAACGGGGCGGGTAACCGTTGATCTCTCCGTCCTGAATTTCAAAATATTCCTTCATCCGGTCCGAAAGGATCGACGGGGCGAAGGGACGGAACGGTTCGCGAAATTTGATTTTCCGGTTGACGATATCCTTCATCTCCGCCCGTCTCGGGTCGGCCAGGATACTCCGGTTCCCCAAGGCGCGCGGCCCCCATTCGAACCGCCCCTGCATCCAGCCGACCACTTCTCCCCTTTCAAGATGCACAACCACCCGGGAAACCAGTTCCTTTTCATCCGGCGCCTTCCAGAACAAAATCCCCTCCTTCTTCAAGAATTCTAGAATCTCCTCATCGCTGAAGGACAACCCCCAGTAGGCATGTTTCAAAACAAACGCTCTCGGCTCTCCCAAAAGGGTGGAAGCCAAAAGCGCCGCTCCCAACGCCCCTCCCGAATCCCCGGAGGCCGGCTGCACAAAAAGTTCTCGGATCGGCGTTTCCTTCAGAATCTTCCAGTTTGCCACGGTATTCAGCGCCACCCCTCCTGCAAGACAGAGCTTGCCGCATCCTGTGATCCGGTAGGCATGGTGCGCCATTTTGACGACGGTCTCTTCCGTGATTTTCTGGATACTGGCGGCGATATCCGCGTAATACGGCTCAAGGGCATCGCTCGTCTTCGGATCGCGCGGTTTGCCGAAGAGTTTCACAAAGCGGCTGGTGAAAGGTTGGGTCCCGTAATGGTGTCCGAAATAACGGAGATCGAGCCAGAGGGAGCCGTCCTCGTGGATTTTGAGGATTTTCCGGATTTTGTCGCAGTGGACCGGTTTGCCGTAAGGGGCCATCCCCATGACTTTGTATTCCCCCTCATTCACCTCAAATCCCAAAAAGGCGGTGAAGACGCTGTAGAGAAGCCCGACGGAATGGGGAAAATCGAGTTCGTAAAGGAGAGAGATCCGGTTTCCCTCTCCCTTCCCGATGGTGGCGGTATTCCATTCTCCGACGCCGTCTACCGTGAGGATTGCCGCCTCCTCGAAGGGGGAACAGAGAAAGGCGCTTGCCGCGTGCGAAAGGTGATGGCGAGAAAAAAGAATCTTCTCCGGGGAAGTCCCCAGTTTTTCCTCGATGAGACTTTTCACCCAGAGTTTATCGAAGAGCCAGTGGATCATCGCCTCCCGGAAAAGGGTGTAGGAGCGGGGCCAGGTCTCCATGCAACTCCTCAGGATCCGGTCAAACTTCAAAAAGGGCTTTTCGTAAAAGACAACCGCATCGAGCTCGCGGGAATCGAGGCCGGCATGCGCCAGGCAAAAGTGGATCGCTTTTTCGGGAAATCCGTTATCATGTTTTTTGCGGGAAAACCGCTCCTCCTCCGCTGCCGCAACCAGCTTCCCGTCAACCAGAAGGGCGGCGGCCGAGTCATGATAAAAGCAGGAAATGCCGAGAATCTTCATTCCTTTTCCTCTAAAACTGCCTCCGGAGTCCCGCGAGGTCGGTCTGGCCCGATGCAACCGGCTTCCAGTTGGTATCGGAGGGCGCCCGCTTCCGGAGGGTATTCTGCCACCGGCCCACAAGAAGCGACACCACCCCGACCACCAGAAAGTAAAAAAGGGTTAAGATCAACCGGGAGTTGAAATTCCCGATCAGATGGGCAAAGGCCTTCCACTTTTCCCATAGAACCTTCAAAGCCGATTTCATCTCCGAAATCACCTCTCCTCTCTTTGCAACATCAATGAGACTATAGACTTGCTATTTTAACATAAAAGAGGGCGTTTGTGAAGTTTTCTTAATCGGTCTGGCCGGAGCGGCGGCTCCCGATCAGACGGCGGGAGATACTGGCCCGATTCCCCAGTTCAAGCGGGGCTTCGGGAAAGGCCTTCAGACGGAAGGCAAGGTAGACGCTGTATTCAGACCCGCTCCTTTCCAGATCTTCGGTATCCCGGATATTGACCCCGACCGACGCCTCCCAACAGTGGAGGTCCCGCGTCAGGATAATCTCTTCCTCCTCGAATTGAAGGTCGTTCGTTTCAAACCGGTCGTAGAGCTCCACCTTCCAGCGGGAAGTCGCCTGCCAGGAAAGTTTTGAGGTGAACTGATTGGCCATATTCTTCTCGTACCGGTGGAGAAAATCGATCCGCCACCTAGGGTCCCGAAAGGCGAAAAGATCGAGATTGGCCACCGTCACCTCGTCCCGCTCCGTATCGTACTTCGCATCGCCGATCAGCCCCCAAAAGGGGCTCGGACGGAGTTCCAGCGTCCCTTTGAGATCGATCAACTTCCCATCGGTATCCGTTTTGAAATCATAGTTGGATTCCAGCACCAGATCCACCAAATCGACGACCGACGACGATTCCCCGAAGTTTCGGCGGGTTTGGAATTTATTGTCCAGGATAAAGGTGAGGCGGTTCCGCTCGGTGAGGGCATCGATGGCGTCAAAGGCGGGGAGTTGACTCGAAAGAAGGGTCGGTTCCGGCGTGTACCGGTATTTCAAACCAGGTTCCAGGATATGCCGGAGTCCGGAAAGTTCCAGTCCCCAGAACTGCGTTTTCATCGGATAAAACCGCCTGAACCGCGTTGAGAGATCGAATCCGGCCGTGACTAGCCCCCGGACCGCATCCGTCTCGCCGTTCAGGTTTTTTCCGTAATAGGTCTGATGCGTGCTGATACGGGGAACGAACTGAATCCCGGAAATGCCTTTCGCATAAGCGAGTTCACTGAACAAATCTACCCGCTCGGTAGTGGTGTCCGAACCGCCTGCAACCGCCCGCGTGAGATTCCCGGCATTCAACTCTCCCAGGTAATACAACCCCGTATCCCACAGAGAAAGGCGCTGGGAGGTGACTTGCAGCTCAGGAAGCCGTTCCGTCTGGGTAAAAAACTGATTCACCCGCTTTTGGACCGTGAAGGCGCTCGTCACCGGCTCCAGGGTATGAACGAGCGTCGCGCGGGTATCCGGACGGAAATCCTGGGCGTATTCGCCGTTGAAATAGTCCCGGCTGATGAACCGGTCGCTCCATTTCTGGTATTCGCCGAGGAAAAGGAGAGCCGGGGTTATCTCCGAACGATGTAACCAGCGGGTCCGGTGCCGGTCGGTATCCTCCCGGCGGTTTATCGGAGACTGCTTTTCCTCATCGTTCAGGTAGTAGGTTCTCAACTCCCCCTCCCCAAAGCGGGTTTTGTAGGAGGTGTCGATGCCGCTTCCGATGCCGCGGCGGGTCCGGACGTCAAAGTGAATCTCGCTCCGGACTCCTTCACCGAGAGGAATACCCCAACTGGAAAGGGCGTAGGCACCCCACCGGCTGCTGAATCCCGGAACCAGGCCGAAACCGGCCTGCTGGACTTCCCCTTTCTTGAGGGAACGGCTGTAATAGGGGGCATAAAAGAAGGGAACTCCACCCGCCTGAAAGATAACATTTTTCGCCACCACTTCATCATCCGGATGGATTTCGATTCTTTTTGTCCGGATGGTGTAATGGGGCACCGCAAGATCGCAGGTGGTGAGATACCCCTCTTCCACGAGAAAAGTGTTTTCTCCCTCACGGACAATTTTTTCCCCGCCGAAGTACCAGGGAAGGACCTTGCCTTTGGCATCGGTCAGCGTCCCCACTTTGGTCTCGAAGTTATACCGGAGTCTCTCGCCGTAAAACGTATCCGCCCCCCGCTCAAGGACAACGTTCCCGACCGCCTCCGCATCCTTGGTCTCCAGATAGACCGTCACCGTATCGGCCGTGATCCTGGAGCCCTTATAGTCAATGGAAATATTTCCGGTCCCCACGACCTTTCGCTCGTCGGGGAAATATTCGACCTCGTCACCGTTTACGATGATCGTTTCGGAAGGAGGAACTTGGGCAAAGAGAGAGGGGGCTACGCCGAAGACAAGGATTCCCCAAAGGACTACCGCTTGACGGATCCGGCGCACGTGACCCCCGTCTTATCGCCGGGTGAGATTTGAGATGGGAAGGTCCTTTTCTTTCTTCAGTTTTTCCCAGTCGCTCAAGAACTTTGCCAGTCCGATGTCGGTGAGGGGATGATTGAAAAGTTTGTCAAAAACTTCAAAGGGCATCGTGGCGATATCCGCCCCGATTTTCGCCGCATCAATGACATGGAGCGGATGGCGGAGGCTCGCCGCAAGGATCTCGGTTTTGTACCCGTAGTTGGTATAGATGGTTTTAATCTCCCGGATCAAATCCATCCCGACATGTCCGATGTCATCCAGACGCCCCAAAAACGGACTGATATAGGAAGCCCCCGCCTTCGCTGCCAAAAGGGCCTGGGCGGCCGAAAAACAGAGGGTGACGTTTACCCGAATTTTCTCCTTACTCAGGATATGAACCGCTTTTAATCCTTCTTTAATTAAGGGGATCTTCACCACAATATTCGGATGAATCTTGGCAAGACGTCTTCCCTCCGAAAGCATCCCATCACAGTCGGTCGAGACCACCTCCGCATTCACAGGACCGTTGACGAAAGAGGTGAGTTCCTTCAAAAGTTCCTGAAAGTCCCTCCCCTCTTTGCTGACCAGACTCGGGTTCGTGGTCACCCCATCCAGAAGCCCGAGTTCGTGGGCTTCCCGGATCTGCTTCACATTTGCGGTATCCAGAAAAATCTTCATTCCGACATCCTCCTGACTAAGACAGAAGCCCCCACCACCCCTGCCTGATTGCCCAATTTCGCTTTGACCACCTGAAGTCCTCTCATCGGAATAGCAAAGGTCCTCTTCTTTAAAACCTTCCGGAGTGGTCGGAAAAGGACCTCTCCCGCTTCCGCCACACCGCCCCCGATCACAATCCGGTCGGGGTTATAGAGATTCACAATTCCGGAAAGTGCCATGCCGAGCCATTCGGCTACCTCTTCCCAGACCGAAAGGGCCAATCGATCTCCTGCACGGGCCGCCCGGCCGATGACCTCGGGCGTCAGCCGGTTGAGCCGTCCCCCAAACATCCGAACGAGCCGCGTCCGCTCGCCGGAGCGGATCCGCCGCTTTGCAAGCCGGACAATCGCCCGGTTTCCCACATAGGTTTCCAGGCACCCGCGGTTGCCGCAGGCACATCGGGGGCCTCTCCGGGAAACCGGCATATGCCCAATTTCCCCGGCGGAAAAACTTCTTCCCCGGTACAACTCACCCTCGAAAAGGATCCCTCCGCCGACACCGGTCCCAAGGGTGAGACAGATGACATACCGGTAACCCCGAGCCGCCCCGTAGGTCGCTTCTCCGAGGGTCATCACGTTCACGTCGTTATCAATCCAAACAGGCAAACCCAATCTTTTTTTCAAAAGGGCTGCCGCCGGAAGTTCCCGCCACCCCCGGACGTTCACCAGATGATGAACAAATCCCCTTTCCGCATCAATCAGTCCCGGCAGTCCGATCCCGACACCGAGGAGCGTTTTTCTGGAAACCGCATAGGAGGCAAGGAAGGAACCGACCGCCTTGACCAAACCGTCGAGATCCTCTTTCCACGATCCGACCGGATGCCACTCCGAAGTGGTTTGGCGACGGATATGGCCTCTTGAATCAACAAGAGCCATTTTGATCTGGGTGCCGCCGATATCAATGCCGAGAACGTCCTGTCCTTTTTTCATCTCTTTTTAGCATAGCAAGAATGATACGAGACCTCAACCCTCTTGGAAAAGATCCTCCTGCCGATGGGCAGCGATCCGGTTTCTTCCCGATTGCTTCGCATGATAAAGGGCCGAATCGGCCACCTCCATCAAATCCACCGCTGTCTCTCCATCCTCCGGGAAACTCCCGAGTCCGATGGAGACGGTCACCGGGATGACCTCTCCGTAAGCCGAAAATTCCCGCTCCGCCACATGCTTGCGGATCCGCTCCGCCACCTGAAACGCTTCCTGTCTCTGGGTGTCCGGAAGCAGGATTGAAAACTCCTCCCCGCCGTACCGCCCGACCAAATCGATCTCCCGGACGCTCGATTTCAAAAGAGCGGCCACTTCTCTTAAGATCATGTCGCCCACCAGATGGCCGTATTGATCGTTTTTCTGTTTGAAGTGGTCTAAGTCCGCCATCAAAAAAGAAAGGGAAAGCCCGAGCCGTTTGGACCGTTCTAACTCTTCCAAAAACCGCTCCAGGAAATAGCGCCGGCTGTAGAGGTGCGTCAGGCCGTCCGTAATCGCAAGCCGCTGGAGTCGCGCATACAGTTTCACCTTTTGAATCACTAACGCGCAGGGCCGGGAAAGGAGGGCGATCTGCTCCGAATCCCCCTCGGTGACGCCCTCGCAGACCAAAGCCGCAATCAACCGGTCTCCGACCCGCAGGGGAAAGGCGGTGAATGGCGCGCGCTTCCCCTTGAAATACTCCTCCCTTTCCCCTTCCCTCCCCAGGACTTCCTCCAGATAAAGAAGGAGTTTTTGGGGAGCGGTTTGCTCTTCTTCGGTTTCAACGGCGGGATGCTTCAACGCGTAAATTTTTTCAATACTCTGAAGTTCACCCGTCGGAGTTTCCTCCTGAAATAAAAGGAGGTATCCTTTATCAAAAGAAAAGCGTTCGTTCAGCGTTTCCGAAAGGATGGCGATCAGTTCGCGGATCTCGAGACTCACGGAGAGTTTCCGGGAAACTTCATACAGTTCGACAAGGTCCGAAAGACGCCGTTCCAGAAAGGCCTGCTCGGCCGTCTCCCTTTCCAAATCGGTCTTTCGGCTCCTCAAAAAAGAATCTTTTTCTTCCCACTTCCGCCAAAATCCCGAAAGGGTCTTTCGGTATTTCCGCCGGAAAAGGAGAGCGATGCTTACGAAAAGGAGCCCTTCTGGGAAGAAAAGGAGGTTTATGCCCCACATACGCGATTCCTCCCCTCCCGTTTGGCCCGATACAGGAAAGCATCCACCTGTTTTAACAGCGCCTCCGCGGTCCGGCCGTCCTCCGGAAAGGCGGCAACGCCGAATGAGAGGGAAAGATGCGTCTTTTCCCGCCTGAGGATAAATGAACGTTGGGAAATTTTCTGCCGGAGATGCTCCGCGATCGAGAGGGCTTCTTCCTTGGCCTTATCCGGAAGAAGAAGGGTGAATTCTTCCCCCCCGTACCGGAAGACCCGATCCGGCTCACCGCTTTCTTCCCTCAAGATTTGTCCCACCTGTTTCAGCACCAAATCCCCCGCAATATGTCCGTACCGATCGTTGTACGTTTTGAAGTGGTCGATATCCGCCAAAAGGACCGAGAGGGGATGCTTTCGGGCTTCGGCCTCCGAAAAAAGTGTCCTGAAAACTTCCTGAAAATGCCGGTGAACATAGAGACCTGTCAATTCATCCACCCGGCCGAGATGTTCCATCCGTTGGACCAGACGGACATTCTCCACACTGGAGGCGGCAAGGTCGCCGAGCGTGCTCAAAAGACGGAGTTCCTCCGACGTAAAAGAGGCCTCTTGGGGCGATTCGATCCGGAGGAGTCCAATGGTCCGCTGGGAGGTCATGAGGGGTGCAATCATCAGGGAACGGATGTCACCGACGGAGTGCTCCCCGCTGAACCGGAAGTCTTTCCTGAGATCCCCGACCAGAAGGGGCCGTCTTTGTTTGAGCACCCACCGGTCGAAGGAATCCCCTTTTAAAAGTTCCCCGCCCCCCTCCTCCATTAAAAGGAACCGCACCCTGCCGGAAGAATCGAGCATCCGGGAAGTTTCCCGGACGATCACACCGGTCACGTCATCCAATGTGAGAGGAAGACTTAAAAGACGGGTGAACTCGCTTAACATCGCGTAGCGCTCCAGTTTCCGCCTCAAAACCGGGGCCTGCGCCGCGAGCGCTTTTTCCCTTTCCGCCAAAAGATTCCCTTCCGACTCGATCGCCTCCAGGGAAACTTCGGCCTTCCGGACTTTTTCTCTGAAGTTTTTTTCCGCCAGATGGGCAACGCCTGTCATCCCCGCCAATCCCAAAGGGGCCAAAAGGACGATGGGCTGCATGAACCGGAGTGAAAAATAGCCCGCGACAAAAAAAGCCGCGAGCAGAAATGTCAAGCCGAAACCGGGCCGGCCTCCGAGAACGGCGAGAAGAATCGGGATGCCAAAAAGGAAGAGAAGAAAAAAGAGTATCAAACGATGGAGACTCCGGTCGTTTGATCGAAAAAGTGGATTCGGGTCGTGTCCACGACCAGTTCGATATCCTGGTTGACTTCGGGAGGATGGCGGTTTTCCAGACGGGCCGTAAAAGAGTGGTGGGTGCTTTTCAAATGAAGGGCCCATTCAGAACCGGTCGGCTCGACCAACTCCACCGTCGCCTTGACCGTATTTTCAGGAGAGGCCTCCGAGACGACGAGTTTATCATGGAGATCCTCCGGACGGACCCCCAACGTCACTCCTTTGTCCTCGTAGGGGGCCAGTTTCGGAGCCATCTCTTCGGCGATCCGGATTTGGAAGCCCCCTTCATTGAAATAAAATTTGCCGTCCCGCCGGAAGAGAGTTCCTTCGATGAAATTCATCGGGGGATTGCCGATGAAACCGGCCACAAACCGGTTCACCGGATGATCGTAAAGGGTGAGGGGGTCGGCGAGTTGTTGAAGGGTTCCCTCATGAATGACCGCCAGCCGTTCCCCCAAGGTCATCGCCTCCGCCTGATCATGCGTGACGTAAATCATGGTGGTTTTCAACCGGCGGTGGAGCCGGCTCAATTCCGAGCGCATCCGGACCCGGAGCTTCGCGTCAAGATTCGAGAGCGGCTCGTCGAAAAGAAATACCTCGGGTCTCCGAACAATGGCTCGTCCCAGGGCAACCCGTTGTCTTTCTCCGTCGGAGAGACTCCTCGGATACCGGTCCAAAAGGGGGGCGATTCCGAGGAGGTCGGCCGCCTCCCCCACCCGCTTCCGGATCTCCTCCTCCGGATAATGCCGGAGCTTCAGGCCAAAAGCAAGATTGTCACGGACGGAAAGATGCGGATAAAGGGCATAATTCTGAAAGACCATGGCAATGTTTCTTTCCTTCGGGGGAAGATCGTTCACCCGCTGGTCTTTGATGTAGATTTCTCCCTGGGTCACCGTTTCCAGCCCAGCAATAAGCCGGAGTGTCGTTGTCTTCCCGCACCCGGACGGCCCCAAAAGGACCAAAAGTTCCTGGGACTTGATGTTCAGATTCACCGAATTGAGCGCGCGGATATTTCCCGGATAGACTTTCGAGACGTTGACGAGGCGCACAGCGGCCATCGGCTTACGATTTCTTCTCTTTGGGGATGAAGAGGTATCCCAACAGGTTGGAGAGGGTATCCTTCAGAGACTTCCGGTGGACCACCATATCGATGAGTCCGTGTTCCAGGAGGAACTCCGAGCGCTGAAATCCCTGAGGGAGGCGCTGGTGAATCGTCTGCTCAATGACGCGGGGACCGGTGAATCCGATGAGGGCCTTCGGTTCCGCGACAATCACATCTCCGAGCGAGGCGAAACTTGCCATCACGCCGGCCATCGTCGGATTGGTCAGGACGGAGATAAACGGGAGTCCCGCTTCTTCGTGACGGGCGAGCGCGGCACTGGTCTTCGCCATCTGCATGAGCGAGAGCATCCCTTCCTGCATCCTCGCCCCTCCCCCCGACCCGGAGACAATGATGATGGGAAGCTGATCCTTTGTGGCGGTTTCCACCGCCCGGGTAATCTTTTCCCCGACCACGCTCCCCATGGACCCCATCATGAAGCGGGAGTCGGTCACCCCCAGAATAACTTTCTGCCCTTCGAGGGATCCCGAACCGCAGAGTGCGGCCTCGTCCAGCGAGGTGATCGCCTGATCCTCCTTCAATTTTTCCGGATAACTCCCCTTGGGTCCCTTGAATTTCAGGGGATCCAGCGAGCGGAGTCCGTCCACGAAAGGTTTGAAGGTGTTGTCATCCAAAATGAGTTTAATCCGCTGCTGGGCGGAAAGGACGAAGTGATACTGACATTTGGGGCAGACCCTGAAATTCTCCTCAAGGGCCTTGTTGTAGATAATCTCGCCGCAGTCTTCGCATTTGGTCCAGAGGCCCTCCGGCATCGATTTTTTCCGGGAGACCCTCACGACCGTATATTTCGGTTTTCCAAACATCGGCATCGGATGATCGCTCCTTTAAAGGGGTTCGTGATCCTCAAACCGATACAGGACAAGACCCGTCGCCGGTTTCGGATAGAAATAGGTTGATTTCTGCGGCATCCTCTCTCCCGAGAGGGCAATTTGCCGGATCTCGTGTATCCGGGGCGACTTGACGAAGAAGGCCGCATGTCGGTGCTTGTGGCGGATCGCCTCCAGACACGCCTTGGGGTCCCGGAGATAAAGAAGATTTTCCCGGAGTTTCTTTTCGGTAAACCCAAGGCATCTCTTCAAGACCCCCTCGTGGAGAACCGTCACATCAAGCCGCCTCCAGGTCCTGGAGTAGGAAACCGCTTCATCAATCTGGGAAAGGATGCCCCGGTCCTTCAACGACAAAAGATACAGGGATTTCCCCTCCCACGAAAAACCGAAGGTGTGGGTCTGTTGCGAATGTTCCACCCTTTCCAAAAGTTGCGAAAGACTCCGGACCGGCTTCCAGGTAAAAAGGGACAATTTTTCCCGTATCCGCTCAAACGGTTCTTTCATCCCCTGAATGACCCGGTGAATCGGCAGAATGCAGAGTTCCGGGCTCCAGAGGTTTGAGAAATAGGCCATGACAAAATGGGCCTGCTCCGTCTTGAGTTGTTGTTTGAGCGCCAAGGCCACTTCATACCGATGATGCCCGTCTGCAATCAAAAGAGGATTCCGGCAGACTCGCACCCGGATCTCCTTGATCAGCGCGGGATCCGTCAGCCGCCAGAGCCGGTGCCGCTGGTCACCGGAACGGGCCTCGGCCACCGAGGAGGTCCGCCTCATCCACTGTTTTATCATTTCTTCGATTCGCATCTCGCGGTCGGCATAGAGGAAAAAAAGAGGGCTCACGTTTGCCTTCAGACTTTTCAACAAAAGATAGCGGTCCACCTTGGGAAGAGGAAGGGTCCTTTCATGGGGATAGACGGAACAGCGGCCCGCTCCGTCCAGATGAAGCAGGGCCACCAGTCCCAGACGGGTTGCCCGGTGTCTTCCCCGCTTGAAGGTCTGTTCGTAGAGATAAAGGGAGGGTTCTTTGTCTTGAATCAGAATCCCTTCCCCACACCATCTCTCCAAGAATCGCCGGGCCCGGGTGTAACGGTTCTTCAATCCGTCGTCTTTGGAGAAGATTTTGCCGTATTCCAGCCGGATCACATTGTAAGGAGAAATTTGATAATATTCTTGCTGCTCGCTGGGCGTAATCACATCGTACGGCGGACTGACTACCTTGGAAAGGTCCTGAATCCGCTGCGGGTTGTAACGGACGCCCTGAAAGGGGCAGATGTCGGCCATTTAGACGCCTCTCCGGAAGAGTCCCTGGGCCAAAAAGGCGCCGATGCCGTCAAAGACAAGATCCACGGAACTCGCCTCCCTCAACGGGACAAACAGTTGATGAATCTCATCCGTAAACCCGTAAAGAATCGCCACCGAAACCGCCCAGACCTGAAACGACCGCTGAAAAAAGGGAGTGCTTCCCTTTAAAAAAGCCCTCCCCAAAAAATACCCCAAAATCCCGTATTCGATCATATGGGCCAGTTCATCGAAAAACCAGATACGCGGGCCGGGCGGAAAAAGAAGGGGAAAAGAGGAGAGAATGAAAATGAGCCCCGCAACTAAAAGAACCGGGAGCCAAAAACGGTAAAATGTCCCTTTCATTTTCCGAGCGTCCGCTTCACTTTTTGAACAAATCCTTCCTCTCGATCCACCGTTTCGCCCCGCAGGCGCGCAAACTCGTGAAGGAGCCGTTTTTCCTCCTCCGAAAGACGTTCCGGAATCGAAACCACGACCTTCACATATTCATCCCCTTTCCCTCTCTGGTCAAGACGGGAAATCCCCTTCCCTTTTAACCGGAAGACCTTTCCGTTCGGGGTATGGGGAGGTATCTTCATCTTGACTTTTCCATCCAGCGTCGGTACAGCCACTTCGGCCCCGAGGACAAGCTGCGTAAATCCGACCGGCAGTTCGCAGAAAATATGCTCCTCCTGCCGTTTGAAGACCGGGTCTTCTTCGACGGCAATTTCCACATAGAGATCGCCCCGTGAGCCGCCCCGCTCCCCCGCCTCCCCTTCTTGTGCAAGGCGAAGACGCGAGCCGTCATCCACCCCCGGCGGAACCTTGACGCGGATCTTCCGGGTCAGCCGGACCCTTCCCTCGCCGTGACAACTCGAACAAGGGTCCGAGATAAAACTTCCCTCTCCCCGGCAGCGCGGGCAGGTTTGGGCGAGACTCAAGAAACCGACGGAAGAGACAACCTGGCCCCGGCCTTCACACTTGGGGCAGGATTTCCGGTGCGTGCCCGGTTTCGTCCCTTCTCCGCGACAGGTCTCGCATCGCTCAAGATAGGGAAACTGGATGGATTTCTCCACCCCCTCCGCCGCCTCCCGGAGCGAAACCGTCACCCGCGTCTGAAGATCCCGTCCGCGGCGGGGACCGGAACGGCGCCCGGAACGTCCCCCGAAAAGGCCCATCCCCTCAAAAAGATTTTCAAAGAGGGAGCCGCCGAATCCGAGATCCTCAAAGATGCTTGAAAAGTCGGTGCCGCGGAAGATATCCTCGGTGGAGTAGCGCTGGTCAAACCCGGTATGGCCGAACTGGTCATACGTGGCCCGCTTCTTGGAATCGGAAAGGACCGCATACGCCTCGGAAACCTCCTTAAATTTCTCCTCCGCTTCCTTTTTATTGGAGGTATTCCGGTCGGGGTGGTATTTCAAAGCAAGCTGCCGGTAGGCCTTCTTGACCTCATCGACACTCGCCCCCTTCTTGAGCCCGAGTATCTCATAATAATCCCGCTTCGTCGTCACCATTGAACCTTTCCAGGGACGCTTTCGGATGCGGAACCGATGCGTCCCCAATTCATGAGCCCCTCGAACCGCTGCTCCGCAGATCGTTGGCGGATCACCCCGCGGCGCAGAAATTAGTTCAGTGAGAATCCTTTATGACGAATGGAGCATTGACAACCAACATCTTTTTCCACTTCGCATAGGCCCTTTTGTCGAACGCGTGCTTCAGGTTGAATTGGACAAAGTTAAGATAATCGTCCATGGAAAGTATCTGCGCGCGCGGAGGATTCGCCTGGATAACAGGCAGTTTGAGTTTCTTCACCCTAGATCCTCCGATATTCTACGATAGATTTCCTCCGTACCATACTTTAAGCACAATTCTTTGAATTGCTTATCGTTAACATTGACCTTATTGATTCTGATTAAATTGATGATGTCGGGCAAGTCTCTGCTCAAGCGAATTTTCGGATTATATTTAATCGCATGTAACTTCAGTGCGATCAGATGATTCAGGGACGGCACAGTGAATGTTTTCCCTGCAATTTTAATCTGCTCGCCATCCCTTAAGATTTTCTCAAACGTCTCCCGCTCAATAAACATGAAGTCAACATCCATGAGGGAGGGCTGGCTGCTTCCGAGTTGGACAAAATTTTCTTGAAGCAGGATTTGCTTATATCCCGCTTTTTCTAAAACATTCGTTATCTTGTTAAAATCTTCTTTCGTGATCAGGAAATCAACATCGGCTGTCTGCCGCGCCACCTTGTAATGGTTGACGGCAAACCCCCCGATTAAAATGCACGACACACCTGCCTGCCGCATGACCTCAGAGATAAAATGGAAAACGGTCTGTTTCTTCACCGCTGTCCTTCATACGAGTGCCCCTCGCCACCCCCAGAATCTCGTAATAATCCCGTTTGGTCGTCATCATACTTTGTTGAATGTGGATTGTGTCATGTGTAATGCTGGATTACACATTACACAGTGAACAAGTTACTTCCCTTCATTTAATATCCCAACGCTAGCTGATCCAACATATCTGGACCCTTTTCTCGCCCAACCTCTTGATAGA
>CAMTXH010000011.1:0-65696 GCA_947085655.1 uncultured Omnitrophica bacterium
GGCATTGACTTTAGCAAGGTCTCTTTGAAAGAGATTAGACACGCAGAGAAGCGACTCAACACCCGGCCCCGGAAGACCTTAGACTGGGAAACCCCAAGCGAGGCCTTCCATAGACTGTTGCACTAGGAACCTGAATCCACCGTTCCATTAGTAAAACGAAGCAAAATCTTGTTTAAAGTGTTTTAATTTTATGATATCCTTTAAGGAAGAAAAGATGCCAGGAAATCGGTTTTCCAAAATAGTGTCTTTGCTTTTGATTCTGGGCCATCTCCTCTGGTTGGTCGGGGCTCCGGCTCCTCTTTTTGCCTATACGGTCAGAGACCATCTCCGCGCCCAGAGTGCTGCCGGAGACGGAGGAACAAAAGACGCTCTCTCTGAGGAGATGCAAGAAGAGCATCCCTCCTCCCGGAGGGATTTTCTTCGTTTCCTGATCGGAACCGCCTTGGTGAGGCCGGCGGCCCTTTTGACAGCGGCAAGCGGCGTGTCTCTCACCTGCTCAAGTTGTGGCAAAGACGCCGTCGAACTCCCTACGACACCTCCTCCTGCCGGCGGCATAGAGATTCAACCGGGGGATATCCGATATACCAAAGAACAGGCCAACACTTTGGCGCTTGGTTTTTTGGAAGGACAGGTTCAGCCCTCCGGCCTTGTGAAGAGTTTTAAAACGGCAGGAGACCGGCGCTCCTTTCTTTATAATAACGGCCAGGTCCTCACTTATTTTTCAAATACCGGAAAAACCGCCGAGGCAAGACCGATCGCGGATGCCCTCGTGAGTCTCCAAAATGAGGACGGGAGTTGGTTTTTCCGATACGACCTTGATGGCCATCCCTTTCAGCGGGAGAAATTGACCGGTTCCATTGCGGTAGCGGGGCGGGGAATGGCCGATATTTACGGGCAGGTCGGAGAGGCGGAATATTTACAGGCGGCAAGGGATGCCGCCGATTTTATCCTCGGTTTCCAGAAGACCGATCCCGCATCACCCCTTTTTGGTTCGATCTCCGGCGGGCTTACCAATAGCGGCGTTACCTTGCCATGGACCCGAACCGAACATAATGCCCGCGGGCTCATGTTTCTTTACCGGTTGTGGAAGGTAGATCCGGATCCGTCGAGAAGGACCCTTTACGCCGAAAGGGCCCGGTGGGTCGGCGACTGGCTCACCCAAAAAGCATGGAACGGACGCTCTTTTAAAGCAAGGTTCGATGAAGGGGGGAATGTGGACGCCACCGAGACATGGAAGACGGATGCGCAGTACCTTCCGATGATTGCATTTGCCCTCTCAAGAGAGCTTTTACAGATCGACCCCGGTTTTTATAACAGCATTCCGTGGCTTTTATCTTTTGTCACCACCGTGACCTACAACGGTCGGCTCCTTCACGGTTTTTCCGTCCAGACCGAGCGTGACCGGAGTTCTTTCTGGAGCGAGGCGGCTGTCGGCGTTGGCGTCGTGGCACTTCTCCTGGGAGATCAAGCCACCGCCGATCGTTTCCTCCTTCCGCTCCGCTTCATCCAAAAAGAAGACGGCGGCATTCCGAGTATTATCGGGGCAAGACCTGCGGAGGGATACCCCCATCATTTTGCGGAAGAGGGGGTGGATTCAACGCTCGATTTCCTTACCATTTTGAATGAGAGGCCGCTTGTTTATCCCGTTGTCACTCCGCCGACAGAAGCCCGGGACGGCGCCGGGCGGATTTCGATGAGTCAGGAGGCGGCTCTTTCCCCGGTCCAATCCTACAATCCCTCTGCCTCCGTTCTCCACCCACTTTTACGGGGGAATCCTCCTTTTCTCCAACTGGAACTGACCTCGTCTCTTTTACAGGCAGATGCCGCCCTGACGGAATTGAGAATCGTTGCGGAACTTTTGGATCGGAGGGGGGTTTCGGATGCGGTGGTTTTGGTGGATCCGACACCGGAGAAGACCGAGCCGCATGAACCGTTTCTAAGGGTTCTCGGTTCCCGGTACGGCTCTGTGGCTTTCCTCACGCCTCAGGAAATAGCCACCCGTTCGCCGAATCGACAAGGCAGTCCCATTATCCGGATGGGATTGGAGGGAGAGGAAGGGGTTTTCGGCGGAAATGTGGATTATACGCTCACCCTGCCTGCGCCCGATACGTTTATCTCTTTCTTTAGTTTATTGCAGGTGGCCCTCCTCCACCGTCCGGATGTGCTGAAGGCCTTTCCCGAAGAAAGGGTCAGACAAGTTTCGGGTGAACTCACCCCCCAGCTTTCAGCCCTCTCCTTGGAAGAGATTCAGTCCCTGGTGCATCGCGCAACGACCCATTTAACCACTCTCAGAACCTCTCTTTTTTATCAACGGGATCTGGAATTCCTCCTGAAAGCCCTCTAACATTTACCGACGGACAGCCCCCGCCGTTATCCCCGCAATAATGTAGCGCTGGAAAAAGAGAAACACAAGGATCACCGGGAAAGCGGTCAGGCTGGCCCCCGCCAGAAGATGCGCCCAGTCGACTCCCTGGAGATCTTTGTAGAGAGCGAGTCCCACTGGAAGAGTCCTCATTTCGGCGGTATTGGTGAGGAGAAAGGGGTATAAGAACGCATTCCAGCACCTGATAAAGGTGTTGATCCCGACCACCGCCAGCGCCGGCCTGGAAAGAGGGAGGACGATGTCGAAGAAGATCTGAAAATCCCCCGCCCCGTCCATCCGCGCCGCATCCTCCAGAGAACGGGGAAGGGCGGAAATATACTGGCGCATCAGGAAAATATTGAACGGGAGGACAAGGTTCGGGATGGTCAACGACCAGTAGCGATTCAACCACCCGAAATTTTTCATCAGGATGAAGACCGGGACCATCAGGACCTGCGGCGGAATCATGATGCTTGCCAGGACCAAAATGAAAAGGACTTCTTTTCCGGCGAATTCCTTCCGGGCAAAGGCATACCCGACCATCGCAGAAAAGAGGAGATTCCCCGCCACGACGGCGACGGCGATCAAAAGACTGTTCAGGAAATAGCGTCCGAAAAGGTCGCTCGTCAGAACATCCCTGTAATGATCCAGCGTCCAGTTCCGGAAGCGGAGCCGGACATCCCGGACGGAAACTCCCCCTTCTTTTTTGAAGGTGAGGATCTCTGCAATCTTTTCCGGAAGAGAGGGAAGGAGGGACGAAAGGTCAAAACGCCGGATTGGAATCGTCACGCGCTGCCACGTTTGTGCGATGCCCCTTTTCAAAAAGGGATCTACCGCGATGGACGTTTCGTGTCCCAGGACATCCCTCAAACCGACCCTGAGAGATTCCCCCCCTTTTTTTCCTTTCACCCAAAACGAGAGAGACCGAAACTTCCGCATGTCGGAACGGAGGAAAAAACTTTCCGTCTCTGGTATCCGTTCATCCACCGCCAACTCCTGAGCGGTCCATCCGAATGTTCCCACCGGCTTCACCGAACCGTAACCCATCAGACCCAGGGGGGTAAGCGCCACACAGAGGAGAATCGTAAGAAGGACAATCGCCCAAATTTTCATTCGGAGGTCTCCTCTCCGATCCCAAAAATTCGCATCTGGGCAAGAGAAAGAAGAAGGGTGATGATAAAAAGAAGGTATCCGACGGCGGAAGCAAGGCCCATTTCGAATTTTTGGAATCCGGTTTCGTAGAGATGGTACACAACCGTTTTGGTTGCACCGAGGGGACCTCCCTGCGTCATGGTGAGAACTTCCGGAAAAACCTGAAGCGAATGAATCGTATGAATCACCACCACAAAAAGAATGATCGGCCTGAGCTGCGGAAGCGTAATCCGCCGGAACTTCTGCCATTCGCTGGCGCCGTCGATTGCCGCCGCTTCGTATAAGTTTTCCGGAATGGTGTTGAGTCCCGCCAGAAAGAGAATCATGTAATAGCCGAAGCTGGCCCAGATATTCATCATCATGATGCTCGGGAGAGCCAAGCGGGGATGAACGAGCCAGCTCGGCACCGGTTTCGGAAGGCCGGCTTTGTCCAAAAGCATATTGATGGGACCGGTTGGAGAATAGAGATAGGTAAAGAGGGTGGCAATGACGATCACGGAGGTGACGACCGGCAGAAAAAGCCCCGCCTGGTAGAGCTGCTTGAAGGGGATCTTCCGGTGAATCAGGACGGCCGCCCCCAGCGCCAGCGCCAGAGTCGGCGGGATGGTTCCGGCTGCAAAAAAGAGCGTGTGTCCCAGCGCCCGGTGGAAGTCCGCACTTTTCAGGAGGTCGACGTAATTCTGAAACCCCAAGAAGCGGCTCTCTCCGGTTAAAAGGGGATACCGCGAAAAACTCATCACAACGGAATGGAGAAGGGGATAGAGGCCAAAAAGGGCAAATGTCAAAAGCCAGGGGGAGAGGAAAATGAAAGTCGAGAAGGAACGTTCAATGGCGGGACGGACAAAACCCTCCCTTTTTTTGCGTATCCAAAGAACCGACACAAAAATGAGAAAGCACCCTGCCCAAAGAATCCCTGTTAAGAGTTGATCCCGGAAAAGAGGCCGCTTTGCTTCCTCGGCAAGGAGCCGGTCGATGCTCACCTGGGCATTCCGGAGCGCTTTCTCCGGCGGGGTATTCCCGATCATCACTTCTTCGACCGCCCGGGTGATGAAGGCCTGAAGTTCCGGCCAGAGCGGATGCGTCGGCGGTGAAACGGCGGTGGCCATCTGCTCCAAGAAACGCCGCGGGTGATGTTGCGACTGAAAATAGGGGTCCTCAACGCTTTTTTTAAAGGCGGGGAGGACATTCTGATGATGTTTAACCACTTCCATCGTCTGGGATTCCTCAATGAGGAAGCGGATGAGTTGGAGGGATTCCTCCGGATGAGGAGAACTTTTCAAGAGGGCCAGGACTTCTCCCCCTGCAAAGGCGGCGGCTGTGCCGGCTTTGTCCGGCTTCGGGAGGAGTGCTGTTTGGAAACGGAGTTCCGGATTGAGCCGCGGAATCAGCCGGAGATTCCAGGCCCCCGAGATCTGCATGCCGACCTTTCCTTCCGCAAAAAGGGTGTTGACCTGACCCTGTCGCTCCACGAGCGAGAAGGGTTTCAGTTGCCGGTAAAAAGAGAGCGCCTCTAAAACCGCCGGCTGGTCCAGAAGAATCCGGTGCGGGTCTTCGGTCGAAAGAATCGCACCGTTTCCCCAGGCGAAGGGAAGAAATTCCTGCCAGGGGCTGTAAGGTTCTCCCGCAAAAATCGAGAAGCCG
Organism: uncultured Omnitrophica bacterium; assembly: GCA_947085655.1. Taxonomy (GTDB): domain Bacteria; phylum Omnitrophota; class Gorgyraeia; order JACQQV01; family JACQQV01; genus CAMTXH01. The sequence goes on from CAMTXH010000011.1 coordinate 5,156, forward strand.
TAAATCCCTTTTTCGGGTTGATGAATCTGCCGGGCCGCCTGCAACAGTTCCGACCAGGTCCTTGGAGGAAAGTTGGGATTGAGTCCCGCGTTACGGAAGAGCTCTTTGTTGTAGAAAAGAAGCCGCGTTCCGACAAGCCATGGGAAGCCGTACACTTTTCCGTCGGAGGAGACGCTTTCCCAGAGATGGTAATGTTCCCGGAGAGGGGAGGTTTCCTGCGTCACCTCTTTGAGCAACCCCGCATGGATGAATTTGGCAACCCAATCGATCCCCAACTCCGCCACATCCGGCGGGTTACCCGCCGCCATGGCAATGATGATTTTTTCAAGACCATGTTCCCAGGAGAGTTGCTGGATGCGGACCTGAATGTGAGGATGTTCGGTTTCGAACCGCTCCAGAAGGCGCGCCAAAAACGCTTCATTGGCGGAGAATTCCCAGACCGTCAGGGTGATTTTTTCGGGTGCGCTTTGAACACCGTCCAAGGGGAGGAGGAAGGCGATGGAGAAAAGGACAATCCCAATCCCACTTTTCAGAGAGTGGAGATGCATTCTTTGAGATCTCATTTGTATCCCGCCCTTTCCGCAATGAACTGGTACACTGAAAGGGCGGGATAAAATTCGGACAACGACTTACGTCCCTCGACTCCGCTCGGGACAGCCCTGAGCGAAGTCGAAGGGCGTCGGCCTCGATGGCCTCCGTAAGTCGTGTCCTCATTTTACAAAAAATCCCTTGTGAAATCTATGGTTTTATGATAAAGTATCCTCAATTTTCCACACCATGCGATGACAGAAACGATCGCTCTATCCTTTATCGATTGGCTCATCATCCTCTTCTATTTTGTCCTTTCCCTCGCCGTCGGTCTTTACTACACGAAGCGCGCCACAGGAAGTCTCACCGAATACTTTGTCGCCGGCCGGACCTTGAGCTGGTGGCTGGCCGGAACCTCCATTGTCGCCACCTCCTTTGCCGCCGATACTCCCCTTGCGATCGCCGGAATCGTCCGGACCCGAGGCATTCAGGGAAACTGGTACTGGTGGAGCGGGCTCATGGGAGGAATGCTCTGCGTTTTCTTTTATGCGCGGCTTTGGCGTCGTGCCCGGATTCTGACCGATGTGGAATTTGTGGAACTCCGTTACGGCGGAAAAGCGGCCTCGGGCCTTCGTCTTTTTCATGCCCTTTACCGTTCCACCCTCTTTAATACGGTGACAATGGGATGGGTGATTCTTGCGATGGCAAAAATTGTCCATGAGCTTCTCGGGTGGGACAAGGCCTTCTCCGTCAGCGTACTGGTGGTGATGACGCTCGTGTATACCCTCCTTTCGGGGATTTGGGGAGCGGTGGTGACCGATTTTTTCCAATTTATCTGGGCGATGACAGGGTGCATTGTGTTGGCTATCCTCGTGGTGATCAAAACGGGAGGGCCGGCGGAACTTGTGATAAAGGCCATTGAATCTGCCAGAGCGCTTCAAGGAACGGAGACACTTTCAAAGGTGATTACGCCTGATCAACTGACCGGTTTTGTCCCTTCGCCGGGAGCGACAAACCTTGCCATTTTTTCCTTTTTTGTCTTTATTTTCTTTCAGTGGCTCGGGGGCGGCGAGGGAGGGGGATTCCTGGCCCAGCGGCTTTTTTCCACCAAAAATGAGAAACATTCGATGCTCGCGGTCCTCTGGTATAACTTCGCCCATTACGCCGTGAGACCCTGGCCCTGGATCATCGTCGGGCTCGGCTCCCTCATCTATTTTCCGAATATCGCGGATCCCGAATCCTCCTATCCGAAGATGATGGTGATGTTTCTGCCGGTGGGATGGAGGGGATTCTTGGTGGCCGGATTCCTTGCCGCATTCATGTCGACCATCACCACGCATCTCAACTGGGGCGCTTCTTACCTGGTGAACGACTTCTATAAACGTTTCATCAGGAAGGATGCCTCTGAGAGGCATTATGTATTTGTGTCGCAGCTTGCAACCTTCCTCATGGCAGTTCTTGCGGGGTTCACCGCTTGGAGGATGAAATCCATTTATGAGGCATGGCTTTTTATCCAGCTTCTCATGGTCGGAACCTCCCTGGTGGTTCTTTTGCGATGGTACTGGTGGCGAATCAACGTCTGGTCAGAGCTTTCTGCGATGATCTCCTCTTTAGTCATTTCGCTCACCCTTGAGAAAAGCCCCGCCTTTAAAAGTATCCAAGGACCGGACTTTTATGCGGTGAGACTTGTGATTACCCTTGCGATCTGCACGGTGATCTGGATCCTGGTGACGTTGCTCACAAAACCGGTTGAGGAAAAACAGCTGGAAGATTTCTTCCGTCATGTGCGGCCGGGGGGGATGTGGGGACCGATTGCGAAAAAATGCAGCGATGTAAAGAAACTGCACTTGGGGTTTCCGGAAGTGGCGAACTTTTTCCTCGGGACGATCTGTATCTATTCTTCGTTATTCAGTATCGGGTGGCTTATGATGGGACAAATCCAGCGCGGACTGATAGCGGCGGGACTCTGCGCCCTTTCCGGATACTTCATGTTTTTCCTTATTTCAAAGATGGACTGGGAAGGGATATAGGGACGTTTTCAGAAAGTGTCCCCCTGGCCTGCCGGCCAGGGCAGGCCAGCGTGAAGGAGATACAAGGAACACTTTCGAAAACGTCCCTCGAAAGGAAACGTCCCAAAAACGATGGGGACACTTCGGGGCCAGAAGTAGAAACGTCCCTACGCAGTCTGACGTTTCATCTCCTGAAGCATTCCTCTCAAAGCAGCCACAATCGCCCGCTCGTCCTTGGGGAGCTCTTCCGCCATTAACTCCAGACAAAGCCCTTCTCCGTAACGGTGTTTCACAAGGCGCGCAAGAAGTTCTTTGAGGGGGAGAACGCCATTCCCCGGTTTCAGATGCTCGCGCCCGCCCCGGTAATCGCTGTATTGGACCTGCTTGATTCTTCCGGTCTGGTAGAGAAGTTCAAAGTCCTCCAGAAAATCCCGCTTTTTGGTTCCCATGTGGGAGGAATCGAAACTCAAATAAAGGTTCCGCTCCATTAGAAAACGCTGAAGGCGCTCCGTTTTTGAGAGGAGGTGGGGGTCGCCGAAATAGCGGGCAAGACGGGGCATGTTTTCGACGCTGATCATCGTTTTCCCTCCGCTCACCTCTTTTTGGAAATCCCCGATTCGGAGAAACCATAAACAAAAACCCACTTCAAGGAGGAGCCAGCCGGGCGGATGGAAGTTCACAAGGGGTATCCCGGTTTCGGCGGCAAGCCGGACGGTCTTTTCGATTTTTTCCACCGGGTTCCCCCAGCCCCAAAGATTGATAAAAGGCACATGGACCGAATCGACCGGAAGAATTTTTTGAAGTTCCCGGACCAGTCCTGCCTCGTCCGTATTTTGAAATTCGCGGGTAATCATCAGGTTCATCCCGTCGAAACCGGCTTCCTTTGCGAGAGTGAAAACCTTCCGGACGGGCAGGGTATAAAACGAACCGCTGGTTAAAAGGTAACGCATTCTTATGTTCCCGGAATTTTCTGAACCAGGTCAAAACTGCGGACCGACAGATGTTGTAACCGTGAAATGGTGGCCAACGCTTCCTCCAGTTTTTTCTTCTCCTCCTCTCCCAAATCCTTTGGGGCGACGTAATAGTCCACTTTTTTACGGCCCGCCTTCAGAATCTCAATCTGCTTGAAAATCTTGATCCGGGTGAGGGTGAAGTAGGCCTCCTGAAGTTCGGCCGAAAACTTGGCGTCAAAATGACCGAGCCGTTCAAGGGTGAGGATCCGTTTGACGGTATTGGTTTCACGGACCCCGTAACGGAGGGCATAGACCAACACCAGCATCACCAACGGCATCCATCCCAGCAGTTTCGCATTAAATTGTCCTTTGTGTTTCCCGCGCCGCTCCAGTTTGAATCCGCGGAAGACCGCGCGGGCAAGCGGCATTTTTGTCGCCACCTCGGCGATCTCCCGGATCAGCCCCAGATTCAGCCGCGGCACTTTATAAAGTTCGTGAATGAACTGGGAAGCGAGCGCCGAATCCCCGACAACATGTTTGGCGTCCATCAATGTAATCACTGAAACAAGCGCTTCTTCCTGAAAGGCGATTTCCCGGAGCCGCTTTTTCCACTCTTCCAGCGTATACCGCCACAAGGGATTGGAGGCCATGGTGCCGCCCTGGCAGAGGGCGAATCCGATTTTATCGAGGGCCTTGACCGCCCGTTTGGAGAACTCCTCAAAATAGTCCCGGTCCTCCGGATGCTCAACCACGATGAGATTGTCCTGGTCCACGATAAGGGTCTGCTCCTCTCTTCCGGCGCTTCCCATCCGGATCCAGGCGTACCGGCCTTTCGGTATCCGGCGTTCGCGTTTCAATTCTTTTTCGACCAGGGTCATGACCTGCTCGGTGAGTTGATCATGATGCTGTGTGCAGAGTTCGTGCGTTTCCATGACCGCATGGGTCTTTTCAAAGAGCCGGTAGGTGATCTGGGTCAGTTTTTCACGGATCGGGACAAGCTCCTGGATCGTCTTGGCCTGCCGGATCTTTTCAAATTCCCGGCCGTAGGCGCTTCGAAGATCCCGGATCGCCTTCAGTTCCCGCTCGATATAATCCCCGAACCGCTCCAGGAACGTATACCGGACATAGCCGGGAAGGCCCTCGAAGATTTCGTTGTAAATCTTGATAAAGTCCTGAAGGAGGGTCCCGATCCAGAGTTCCCGTCCCCGCTCCCCTGGGAAAAACTTGATCAGCCGGTTGATTTCCCTGAATTTGTCTTCCATGCAAGGATATCTTAACACAAAACGAATTCTTCTTGCTATAATCAGAAAAAGGTGGAGGGGCTCTCTCTTTTTGCCTATTCGGGGTTTCTCATTTTCTGGGTCGGGTTTTCCGCCGGACTCGGCAACTTTTTTCTTTCTTTGCTCCGTCTCAAAATCCGCGATCCCATTTTTCGGTTTCCGCTTGTCTGCGGGTTGGGAGCATGGGTCTTTTCCCAACTCCTCTTTTTGCTCGGAATCACCGGCCGGCTTTCAAGGCCGGTCCTTTTGGGGCTTCTGGTTCTGCTCGGGATTCCCTTTCTTTTTTCGCTCGGTGAATTGAGGGCCTTGCGGAAAGAAAGATGGCGTCCCCGAACGCCCTATTTTTTCCTCACCGCCGCTTTTTCGGCTTACCTCCTTTTTTACCTCGCGAGTTGCCTTCTGGGACTTTTTGTTCCGGACATGACGTATGACAGTCTCACCTACCACTTGTACCTACCGAAACTCTATCTCGAATCCGGAAAGATCCAGTTTATCCCCTGGATCATGATGTCCGCCTTTCCGCAAAATGTGGAGCTTTTGAACCTTTTGGGTCTTGCCCTGGGCGGGGACGGTTTTGCGCGGGTTCCGAATCTTTTCTATACGATTCTTTGTCTTATGCTTTTTATGTCCTTTGAAAAGGAACTTGCCGCGCCGAAAGGGACCGGCCTTTTGTCAGGGGTCTCTTTCCTCGCTTTTCCCTGGGTCTTCTACGGAACGACGCGGGCGCTGGTGGATATCGCCTCCGCTTTTTACGGGGGGATGACGCTTCTTTGTCTTTGGAAGGCCCGCGAGGAGAAAGGGAAGACCTATTTGATTCTTGCAGGGTTCTTAAGCGCCGCCGGCTTGGGAACAAAGTATCTTTACGGGATACACTTCGGGACCCTCCTTCTTTTTTGGATTTTCCTTTGGTCTGCTTCTCCAAAGGCGAAACGTCCGCCCCTTGCGCAAAGCATTCTGGTCTTTGCCTGCCCGGCCCTTTTCTTCGGTTCTTTCTGGTACCTCCGGAACCTTTCGGAACTGGGGAATCCTTTTTATCCTTTTGCCTATCGCTGGTTTCAGGGCCCGTTCTGGAGCCGGGAACTGGAGGAGGGGCTTCTTTTGGTTCGCCGTCAGTTTGGTCCCCCGAAGACACTCCTTCATTTTCTCATTCTCCCGTACCACTTTGTAAAAGAGGGGTCTGGGCTCTTTGCGTTTGTCCCGTTTTTCATTTTTTTGAGAAAAAGGAGTTTTGAAACAGCGAGGTGGCTTACGGTTCTTTTTCTTCTGGAACTCGCGGTCTGGTTTTTTATGCTCACCTACCAGATGCGTTACGGCATGTTCTGGCATCTTTTGTTTGCGCTTTTGATCGGGATGCTGCTTGCAGAGGGGATAGCGAACCATTCCGCTTTTTTCCGGAAGGGGATTCTTTTTCTTTTGGCATTGGTCTTACTCGTGTCCCTCCGCCCGGTTGCAACAGTTACGGTCCGGGGAAGCCGGATTCTTTTGGGGAAGGCGACGCGGGAATTTTACCGGGATCAGTTTATGGAATCCTATGCCATCTTCCGGTATATCAACACCTCGCTCCCGTCCGATGCAAAAATCGCCTCCTTCGGCGACCCGAGGGGATTTTACTGTGAGCGCCCCTTTTTTTCGATCCATCCGGATGTTTCCGGTTACCTCAATCTTCATTCCGTGCAGGACCCGGATAGCTATCGGAAGCGGTTAAGGGCTCTCGGTGCGACCCACCTCATGGACAATCCACGCCGTCACGAGATCTTCCGGAACCGTTATCCGCACTGGATCGCGCTTCAAAAAGAGTTGACGAAACGACTGAAGCCGGTTCGGCGGGAGAAGAACGTTATTCTGTATGCGTTGTAAAAAGCATAACTTATTTCGTTGTTTGACTTTATCATAAAATTGTGCTATAATTAAAAAACTGTCAATGAAGAGAGGTTTCTTTCCTTTATATCTCACGAACAAAACGCCTCTTTTGACCGGAGGTGTTTGCCTTTTCCTCCTTTTCGGGGTCCCTCGTCCCGCTGAGGCCTTGGTTGATCTGGAAGCGCCTGTTTACCGGAACCAGGGTTATTACGCCCAACAGAGGAAACAGTGGGATGCCGCCATCAAGAATTACCAAAAAGCGGTTGCGATAGATCCTTTTTACGCCACCCCCCACAATGACCTTGGCATTATTTACGAAAAACTGGGAGAACTTGAAAAGGCGGAACGGCACTATCTGCAAGCGATCTCCCTCGATCCCTGGTTTCTGGACCCGTATGCAAACCTTGCCCTCTTTTATGAAAGAACCGGTAAGCGCGATCAGGCGATTCAGTATTGGAAAAAGCGGATTGACTACGGCCATCCGAACGATCCCTGGACCCGGAAGGCGGTGGAGCGCCTGAGTCTTCTGGCAAAGGAGGAGATCATCGTGACCTATCCGCCCCACCCGGCCCAAAAGCCCCCCTCTGAACCGATGGACCATCCGCTGGTGACGGAGGGACGCGAGTGGAAGTCCTGGGGAGAACATCCGATGGGCGGCACGGAGACCGGGGGGGAATATGAAGAGTACGGGGCGATTCCGACAGAGCTCTATTACACGATCGGGCCGGGAGATTCCCTCAAGATTTCGGTCTGGCAGCATGATGATCTGAAAGAGACACTCGTAGTCCGGCCGGACGGCCGGATCTCCTTTCCGCTGGTGGACGATCTTTATGTGAGCGGGCTCACCCCCAAGCAGGTGGATGATGAACTCACCCAGCAACTTTCCAAAACGGTTCGGGATCCGGTCGTGACCGTGAACGTTACGGCATTCGGCAGCAAGGCGGTCTATGTCCTGGGCGAGGTCCGCCGGCCGGGCCGGTATTCACTCGATCAGCCGCGGACCGCGATGGAGATGATCTCCGAGGCGGGTCAATGGATGGACAGCGGTGTCCTCACGAGTGTGATGGTGGTCCGGCGCGGCTGGACAGAGCATCCGGAGGTCTATCGGGTGAATCTGGTAAAGGTGGTGCAGGGCGGAGATCCTTCCTCCGATATGGTCCTCCAGGACGGCGACGTGATTTTTATTCCGAGAAATTTTGTGACGAAACTGGATAACTTTCTCACTTTCTTCAGCAAACATCTCTTCGGTTCGGTCGGAGGCGTCATCGGCGGCCGTCCGGTGAGGATTGTAGAACCGGTTGAGATCCGCTAAATAGATGGAAGCCAAAACCAGTTTCAGGGATTTCCTCCAGATTCTTTTTTACCGGAAGAATATCATTCTCACCCTCTTTGTCACCGTGGCGTTGAGCGCGTTCGTGGCCACGATGCTGACCACCCCCATTTATGAGGCCTCTTCGGTTCTGGTGATTGAGAAGGAACCGCCCGCGCCCGGCACCATCCAGGATGCCCAACAGATTACGGTGCCGGCGATTCTCTCCGTCGCCCAGGAAGCGGCGGCGATGGCCAAATCACAGAGCGAAGTCGTCAAAAGCCGCGTCGTCCTCCGGAAGGCATTGGAAGGGCTCAAAATGGCCGAGGGACCGGAGCGCGTGGTGGAGGAGCGGGTGGCTGAACTCCAAAAAAGCATCTGGGTTTCTCCCGTGGAGGAGACGATGGACCTCATCCGGATCAGCGTCCAGCATCCGAATCCTCAGAGTGCGGCGGATATGGCGAACGCCGTTGCCGAGGCGTATGTGGAATGGTATGTGGAACGAAAAAAAGGGAGGGCGAGCGGGACATTGGTTTATCTGGATAAACAACTGGCCGAAATCGGCAGAGAACTGGACACCGCCGAATCGCAGCTTTTGGCCCTGAAGGAGGAAGGAGGGCTTGTCTCGGTGGAGGACCAGATTCGGACCGCCCTTGCGCGCCTTTCGGAATTCGAGGCCGAGTACCAGAAGATCCTGACTCAGGAAGAAGAAATTCAAACCCGCCTCAACAAAACCCGCGCTCAGCTCAGTAATCCGGACGATGCGGTTTTGGCGACCGCCCAGAGCACTTCCCCCTATGTGGACACCCTCCGTAAGAAGGTCCTCGATTTGGAACTTCGTCTGGCCAACCTCCGGGGAACTTACACCGAGGAGAGTCTTCCGGTCGTCAAGCTCCGGGAGGAGATTGAGGGGGCGCGGGAGCGGCTCAATCAGGAACTTTTGAAGGAATCGGTCCCCGAGTTTTCCGGCACGAACCCCATTTACCGGAGTCTTGTCCAGAATATCGTAACGCTGGAAGTGGACCAGGAAGCGCTCCGGGTCCGGAAAGAACGTGTGGAGCAGACCCTTGCCGAATACCGGGCAGAGGTGGCGGACCTGGCCGAAAAGGAAAAGGAACATCACCGCCTGATCCGGGAAATCGAAGGGAAGGAAAAGATGTACACGCTTCTCCGGAACCGGCGGGAAGAGGCGGCCGCGGCCCAGTCGCTCAAGGAAGAGGGAATTGCCACGGTGAAAATCCTCGATCTGGCCGTTGCACCGCAGCAGCCGATCCGTCCGAACAAGCCCTTGAATATTGCCCTCGGTTGCATGGTCGGTTTGATTACCGGAATTGGTTCCGCCTCCCTCTTTGAGTATTTCGACCATTCCTTCAGGAATGTGGACGATCTGGAACGCTTCCTCGACCTTCCGGTTCTCGGTTCGATCCCGCGGGGAAGCGCCGTCCGGAAGGCAACCAAGAAAAAGAGGCGGTCATGAAAGAAGGAGTGTCGGATGGGTCGAATTGAAGATGCATTCCGGAAAGCCGAAGCCCAGAGGGGGAAAGTGTCCTCCGCCGAGGAGACCTTTTCCGGGTACGGCCCCCCTATCATCGACTTTACGGACCCTGAATCGCCGCTCGTGGAGTCGTACCGGACCCTCCGAACCAACATCCAGCGCGCCATTCGTGACAAGTCCGTCAAAAGCATCCTCATCACGAGTGCCGCCCAGGGAGAGGGGCGGACACAGACCGTTTCGAATCTCGCGGTTCTGTTTTCGGCCATTGAAGGGAACAAGACCCTCCTCGTGGATGCGGATCTCCGGCATCCCGAACTCCACGAAATTTTCCAGCTGTCCGACGGGCCGGGACTTTCGGAACTTTTGCACGGCACCACCAGCGTTGAGGCGGTCATCCGTCTGACTCGGATCGGGAATTTAAAGGTGGTCCCGGCGGGCCGGATGATGCAGGGTTCCGCGGAACTTCTGAATTCGCCCCGCCTGGCCCATTTGATGGAGGTGGTGAAAGCGGATTATGACATTATCCTTTTCGATACCCCTCCCGTCATCCCCTTCACCGACTCGGTGGTTTTGGCGTCACAGGTGGATGGGATCATCCTGATTGTCCGGGCCCGGGACACCCGGAGAGAGGTGATCCGCCGGGCCAAAGATTTACTGGATCAATCACCGGAGAAATTTCTGGGAGTCGTCTTCAACAACGTGGAATATGTCATTCCCCGGACGATTTATGAAAAATTGTAGTCGCCGGGAACCGTTCTTGCTTGTTTAAGCGGCACCTGAACGACGAGGGGAGGAGGTCGGAAGCGATCAGACTCCCCTTTTTTTCAGCCGTTAAAACCCAAGGCGTTTGACCGTGACATCGACACACTCCGTTTCCTGGTGGCGGGTTACCCGAAACATCCTTTCCCTCGGCCTTCGGGAACTCTCCAACAAAGGAACCTACCTGCTGTTGGGCATCCTCATCGCGCGGGTCATGGGACGGGAGGCCTTTGGGGCCTATACGTTGAGTCTCCTCCTTTCAAGGGGGTTTTTCACGATCGGAGATCTCGGATTCGGGACCTGGCTCGTGCGGGAGGTCTCGCAAGCCCCCCGGTCCGCCGGACGATTTTTCGGGACGATCGGCCTTTACCGGCTCCTTTCCGGAGTTGCGATCCTGGGCTTGATCGGGGGATTTCTCGTCTTTTCCCGGTACGACCCCTCCCTGAAGCACTTTATTCTTTTATGTGCTGTCGCCTTTTTCTTCATCCATCTGATGAGTTTCATCTTCAGTTTTTTCAGGGCGTTTGAACGGATGGAGAGTGAGTTTTATGTGAGTGTGGTGAAAAACATCCTTTTCATCGGGGGAGGTCTCTGGGCGATCTTTCAGCGATCCTTGGATCTTCTTTTCTGGGTCTTCATCGCCGCAAGTTTTGCGGCACTTTTGTTTTCGCTTTGGATTTACGGAAGACGGATCGGTTGGAACGGCATCCGGTGGGAACCGATGCCCCTCAAGGGGGTTTTCTCGATCTGGTTGATCCAGAGCGCGGTGATGGTCTACCTTTATCTGGGGGCTATTCTCCTTTCCTTTTTCCGGGGCCTGGATGAAGTCGGTCTGTATCAGGCCGCCTACAGTTTTATCGAAATGATTCTGATTCTCTCCACCCTCCTGACGGTTGCACTCTTTCCGGTTTTTTCGAGACTCGCGAAGCGTTCTTTCAAGGAACTCCTCGCCTTTTACGAGGAGGCGTTCCGGGGGGTCCTCTTCTTCTTCGTCCCGTTCGGGATCCTTGCCCTCTTGGGCGGCCGCACGCTTCTTTTGACATTCTACGGAGACGCCTTCCGTGCGGCTTTGCCGGCCCTGACACTCCTTTTGGCCGGATTTGTTTTCTTTCTGGTAGGCGGTCTGAACGGCCATCTTTTAATTGCGGCGGGAAAAGAACGCTGGGTCCTTGCCGCTGTGACTGTTTGCACGGCGCTGAATCTTTCTCTGAATCTTTTGTGGATTCCCCGCCACGGTTTTTTGGGGGCAAGCGGCGCCATGGTGCTTTCGGAGACAGTGATGTTTTCCTTGATGGTCGGCTGGATTGCCCGGACTTTCGGAAGCGTTTCTTTCCTGAAAGGAAGGTTCTTTTGGGGGTTGGTCCTGGTGTGGGGGTCTCTCCTTTTCGGGCTTTCCCGGCTTCCTTTTCTCCTTTGGGTGTGCATCGGTCTCGGGAGTTATCTGCTCCTTTCGGTCTTTTTTCGCCAAAAACTCGTCAAAGAGATGCGGGCGGCAAAAGTACTCTGGGGAGAGTTTAAAAGGTCATCATGATTTGTCCACTCTGTCGCAGGGAGAGCGGGAGACCCCGGTATCGTTTGCCCGGCAAGCAGATCTTCTGGTGCAGGACCTGCCGGTCGTTTTTCGTGGACCCTTTTCCGGCATCGATCCGGCTCCATGACCTTTATGAGGAAGGGGCGGAGGCGTTTCAGGAGAAGTATTTTGAGAGCTTTCAGGATCTCCGTTCCAGAAGTTTTGCCCGCGGATTGAAGACACTGGCGGCATTGCATCGCAGAGGGCGCCTTTTGGATGTGGGGACCGGGCTCGGGTTTTTTCTTGAGGCGGCCCGCAAGGCCGGCTGGGAGGTGGAGGGACTTGAGCTTTCCGAGAAGGTGGCGCAGTATGCCCGGAAACATTTGCAGGTTCCGGTGCACGTCGGTATCCTCGCGGAAGTTCCGTTGAAGGAGAGAACGTATCAGGCGGTGACGATGTGGGATGTACTGGAACATCTTCCGGATCCGGCGGGGGCTTTGCGCCGGATTCGGACCCTTTTAGCGCCGAAGGGGGTTGTACTGATCCGCACCCCGGTCTGTGACAGTCTCATCCCCTGGATGATCCGTCTTTTTTACCGGTTCAGTTTCGGAAAATTCCGGTTCGGGTTTGAAAAACTTTTTAAAGAGCACCTGTTTCATTTCAGCGAAGAAGGCCTGCGTACCCTTGTTCGGGCCGCCGGATTCCGGATTCTCCTTGCCTATCGTGAGGATTATATTAATTCGCATGCCCTGAGAGAAAAATCATGGGCCCGGAATCCGGTCATTCGGCTTGGGGCGCATCTTGCGATTGGCCTTGGGCATCTCATTCGAAGACAAGATGAGGTGGTTCTGTATGCCGAAGTCGAAACACCCTGACAAAAGACAAAAGCCCCCTTTTTTAGGAGTGATCACTCTTTGTGCTTGTGTCGCTCTGATTGAGGCATGGTTTCAGGCGGCGGCCTCGGAGGCCTTCCGGCAGTACCTTCGGGACCTTTCTCTTCCGCGTGTCTACGGGAATATTGTCGGCGCCGTCCTCCTCTATGCGTTGGTAGGCCAGGCCGGCTGGACCCTTCTCTGGGGCGGCTTCCGGATCGCAAAGAAGGAACCTTTCTTTAACCGACAGGCCCTTTCCATTTTTTTTGCGGCGATCCTCACCCTTTACGGGTTCTGGGCCCTCCGGACCTTTCTTTTTCAGAGAGAACTACTCAGTCGATGGGGGCTGGCCGGGGGAACCGTCGGGGTTGCAATACTGGCGTTTGGGGTCGGTCGTCTTTTTCAGAAATACCTTTCACCGGAAGTGGGACAAAGGGGGATTGTTGTCTTTGCGGTGGCCACCTTGGCTCTTCCTCTTTTTTTAAGACCTTCCTGGAGGGAGGAGATCCCGGCTCAGAAGCAGCCGAATCTGATTTTGCTGACGGTGGATACCCTTCGTCCGGACGATTTAGGATTTTACGGATCCCGGACAGCCGACACCCCCCATCTGGATGCCCTTGCCGGAAAGGGGACCCGTTTTCAGCAGGCCTATGCCCAGATTCCGCTGACCGGCCCTTCCTTCGCCTCGATTCTGACCGGTCTCCACCCCCGGAGTCACGGCGCCCGGCAGAATCTGATGCCGCTGGACCCCTCCCTCCCGACCCTTGCCGAGATCCTTCAGGATGCCGGATACCGGACCGCCGCTTTTGTCAGCGGCTATCCGTTGAAACGGGAATTCTGCGGTCTTCATCGCGGGTTTGACCTGTATCAGGACCGCTTCTCGTTTTTCGACGGCTACAAACTCTTCCGATTCCTGGAGCGGCTCGGGTGGGTTGACCTTCAGTATGAACGGCGCGCAGAAGAGGTGAGTCGTCTTGTAATTCCATGGCTCGGTAGACATCCGAAAAATCCCTTTTTCCTCTGGGTTCATTATTACGACCCCCATGTGCCGTACCGTCCTCCGAACCCCGCCGGCCCCGACGGGCCGTTCCTTTCAAAACTCCGGAACCAGCGGCCTCTCTGGGGAAAGGGGAAAGAAGCGCTTTCCGTTCGTCTCATCGAGGGGATGAAACGTCTCTATGGCGGAGAGATCGCTTATGTGGACCGAGATATCGGACAACTCCTTTCTTTCTTGGATGCGAGCGGCTTGCGTGAGCAAAGTCTCATTGTTTTTTTGTCGGATCACGGAGAGAGTTTCGATCACGATTACTATTTTGACCACGGAGACCGCCTTTACGAGTCCTGTATCCGGATTCCGGTTCTCTTTGTTTATCCGGGGGTCATTGGCGAGAATGCGGTCTCTGAGGAGGTCATCCGGAGCATTGATCTGTTTCCGACACTTTTGACGCTTCTCAAACTTCCGAAGGAGCCCTCCGAAGGGGAAAGTCTCTTCAAGGAAGACGGCACCCTGATCACGGGACGCACCCGCCCGGTCTTTGCGGAGCTGTCCAGAAGGCCCGGATACCCCACTTTGGGAGACCTTTGGGCGCTGCGGGAGGGGAGTTGGAAATTGATTTATTCCCCCGAAGGCCGTCCGCCGGAGTTGTATCATCTGGGGAAGGATTCGGAAGAACTCAAAAATTTGTCAGGGCAGAACCGCAAACAGACACGCACCATGCAATCTTCTCTCATTCGGTGGATGGGAAAGGGCTCACAAGAAGGACGCTCCCGGCCGGTTGAGGGCCTGATGCGCGAGAAACTCCGAAGCATCGGATATCTTCAATGACCGAACGAAAGAAACGGTTCCGGATGAGCGTGATTATTCCGGTCCTTAACGGTGCGGCGACGTTGGGGCTCTGTCTTGAGAGTCTTATTCAGCAGAAACGGCGTCCGGACGAAGTGATTGTGGTGGATAACGGCTCCGTGGATGATACCCCTTCCATCGCAAAGGGCTGGGCCTTGGCCCATTCCAAACTTGTTTGCCGCATTGTTTCGGAAAGGAAAAGGGGACCGGCCGCCGCACGAAACCGGGGCGCTCAAGAGGCCAAAGGGGACGTGGTTGTTTTTCTGGATGCGGACTGCACGGCAGAGCCGGAGTGGCTCAAGCGGATTGAGGAGGAATTTCAGAGGGGGTATGTCGCGGTGGGCGGGACGTACGGCGGCTATCTCCCCGGCCATTGGATGGAAAAATACATTCATGCCGCACGGAGCTCTTTTCTAGGGGAGAGGACGGTCCTTTCGCAGGTGAGTCTCCAGGGGGCCTTTCTGGTCGGCGCCAATGCTGCCTTTGACCGGAAACTCTTCCGGGAGATCGGGGGCTATCACGAGGATTTTCTGATTGGGGAGGATTTTGAACTGTCGGCCCGGCTTATTCATCACGGGAGCACCCTTCTCTACCATCCGGGCATCCGGGTCACCCATCACAGTCGGACCGGGGTCAGCCACCGCCTCCGAAGGAATTTCTGGGGCGGGGTGATTGAGGTGTACACGTTTCAGCAGTACGGCGCTCGAAAAGGACAAATTCGCTTTTTTCCGGGAACGGTCTTTGAGATTCCCAGCCGGTGGCGTTTCTACCTTGATGTGGGATCCCCGTTGACGCTGCTTCTTTTTTTGGGGGTCGCCTTCAAGGTGTGGGGAAAAGGGGCATTCCCCCTGGCCCTCCTTTTGTTCCTTTTCTTTTTTCTCCGGTTCGGCTGGATCCTGAGAAAGGGAGGAGAACCGGTTCGCGCGATGGAGATCGGGATCATGATTTTCTTCTGGCTGGCGGAGCGGGCGTGTCTTGAAGGGGGGCGGTGCTACGGCTCCCTTCGGTATGGGATCCTTTATCTTTAGGGGGATTGAAAAAAGATGGCCTTTTTTTTCCTGATCCTTTTCGGAATCTTGGCAGGGATCGGCATCGTCCATTTTGAATCGGTTTCGCTGTGGATCGTCCCGGGACTTTTTTTGACCGGGCTTGCCTTCCTTATCCGGCCGCTCTGGCTCATCGCGCTTCTTTTGGCTGTCCCGACCTTTAGAATTGTCTGGAGGGCCGGAGGGATCGCGCCGCTTGAGATGGCGTACAGTCTTATTTTCCTGTCTCTTCTTATCCGACTTTTGTTGAAGGAGAGTTTCGCCTCCACTTCCACCCACGATAAGTCCGATTTCCGAAGCCCCATGCGGACGCCCCTTTTCATCTTTCTCCTCCTCGCTTGTGTGTCGGCGGTGGTTGCAGTACTCCGGAATGTGCCCTTTGGATTCTGGGCCAGCGACCTCAACATGATTCTTTTCTATGCGTTCTATTTTGTCGTCATCGGACATATCCGGGAGCCGGAGGATTTTAACCGTCTGCTTCACTTTCTGTTCTGGGTCACCTTTGCCGCCGTGATTTACAGCACGTATCCGAGGATCCGGGAAAGCGGTTTCACCGTCACACTGTATGGGGAGCCGGTCATTAAGGTTGCGGGGGCAAGCGCCTTCAGTCTTCACATGTTTCTCATCCTTTTATCGATGCTCCTTTCCATGAAGCAGAAAGGATGGAGGAGGTGGATGTATTTATTCCTTTGTTTTTTCTTCGGGACACACCAGCTCCTTGCCACCGTCCGGAGCCGCTGGCTCGGCGCGTTGGCGGCTGTCGGTCTGATCTTTTTAGTTTCACTTCCTCCTCAGCGGGCGATCCTCCGGCGCTTCTTTTTCAGTCTGGTCTTTGCGGTCTCTCTGCTCGTGACCGCCTCCCTCACTGTTCCTCCCCTCTATCAGAATCCAGCCCTTTGGTTCACTCAGCAGATTCAAAAGCGGTTTGTGACCATTTTCAGGGGCCGGGAGGACCCGACGACGGAGGTCCGCTTGGTTGAATGGAAGGCGGCCATGGGAAAGGCCCGTCAGTTTCCGTGGTTCGGAAACGGACTTGGGACAGAAATTACTTTTGTGGATACATCGACGCGGGTCCTACCTCTGCAGGTAACCAGCCGGTATATCCACAATAGTTACATTTTCTATCTGCTGAATATGGGGGCGGCGGGACTTCTGGCATTTTTGTGGCTCTGCCTCGCCTTTGTCGGATACGGGGTAAAGGTTTTCCGAGCCACCCATCACCGCTACTATAAAGGAATGGTTCTCGGTTTCTGGGCCTCTTTTGTGGCGATGGGGGTGGTTGGATTTGCCGGCGCCACTTTCAGTGACCCTGCGCTGACCATTTGGGCGGGATTTTTCATGGGGGCGGTGACGGTGATGGATCAACAGAAGGAACGAATGCGGAGTCTTCCCCGATGAAGCAGCCGGAAGCGGCCATTATCATTTTGAACTG
This sequence comes from uncultured Omnitrophica bacterium, assembly GCA_947085655.1. Taxonomy (GTDB): domain Bacteria; phylum Omnitrophota; class Gorgyraeia; order JACQQV01; family JACQQV01; genus CAMTXH01. Next base: position 22,052 of record CAMTXH010000011.1, read on the forward strand.
GAATCAGGCGGAGGAAACGCTCCGGTGTCTTGAGGCCGTCGGGAAACTGTCCTATCCGAATCACCGGGTCCTGGTGGTGGACAACGGCTCGCGGGACGAGTCGGTCCGGAAAATCCGGGAGGCCCATCCGGATCTGGAGGTGGTGGCCAATGAGAAAAATCTCGGGTTTGCGGCGGGGTGCAACAGGGGAATTCAGAAGGCAATGGAGCATGCCACCCCCTATTTTATGTTTCTGAACAATGACACCCGGATCGATCCGGAATGCCTGACGCATCTGGTGAGCGCCCTCGAAGCCGATTCCAGGCGGGGAATCGTCGGAGCGGTCAATTATGAGTGGGATGCGCCGGAGTGTGTCCTCAGTGTGGGTCAGCGTTTTGTCTGGTGGCGGGGGGCGTTGGAGCGCCTTTTCCTCCCGCCGGACCGGGGCGAGCGGGTTTTCAATGTCCAAAGCGTTTCCGGAAGCTGTTTTTTGGTCCGTCGGGAACTCTTTGAGCGGGTCGGTCTTTTGGATGAGCGTTTCTTCATCTATTATGAAGAGACGGACTTTTGCCTGCGCGCCTTGCGGGCCGGATATGCGGTTACTGTCCATCGGCAGGCAAGGGTCCGGCATCGGGGGGCCAACACCTTCGGCTCAAGAACGCCGGCCGAATATTATCTTTTTACCCGGAATCATACTTTTTGTCTCCTCCGGCACTGTCCCAAGGTATTTTTGCCGAACGCACTCCTCTTCCATGGCTTGAAACTGATTTACCAATGCATCCGCCTTGTCCTTCGGGGGGAATTCCGGGAGGCAAAGGCGATCGGGGGAGGACTCTGGGATGTCTGGAAGGGGCGGTTTGGCGAGGGACGTCTTTCCCGGTATCTTCCGGGAGGTGATATTCTATGACCCATGATGTCGCGATTGTCGTTCCGGTCCGGAACGAGGCCGCCACAATTGTTCCGCTTCTCGAATCTTTCGAGCGGTTGACGGTCTTTCCGGAGGAGGTGATCCTGGTGGACGGCGGTTCCACCGACGGAACGGTGGAGGCAATGAACCGTTATCTGGAGGGGCGGAAACTCCCCTACGGCGTCCGGGTGATTATCCTTCCAGACGCCCTTCCGGGCCGCGGCCGGAACGAAGGGATCCGAAGGACCCGCTGCTCTTTCATCGCCTGTACCGATGCAGGGGGCCGGGCGGATCCCAGGTGGCTTGAGGATTTGATGGCACCGATGGAGCAGGATCCGGGTTGTGAAATGGTCATCGGAAAATGCCTCCCTGAGCTGTCGAATTTTTTCGAGCGGTGCACCTTTTATGTGAATTTGGAAAGCCCCCGTTCCCGCTCTTTTATCTTTTTCGGCGGGGCCTCCATCGCCTTCCGGAAATCCCTCTGGCAAAAAGTCGGCGGCTATCCGGAGGACCTTTATCCCTGCGAGGATAAGGCGTTCTTGAGAAAGGTGAAACGGCGGGGTCTCTCCGCCGCGGTGTCGGACGGCGGGATCGTCTATTGGAGAAGCCGTTCGACTCTCTGGGATTTTTTCAAACAGTTTTTCCTGTACGGACGGGGGGATGCGCAAGGCCGTTTTGTCCCGCACCGGTATTGCCTGCGGGCCCTTTTTTACGGAACGGTTCTTTTTCTGGGGTGGCAGGGGAGGTGGGGGCTGGCCATTTTGTTCCTTGCGGGGTATCTGGGGGTGGTGAGCGTCAGGGGATGGCGCCGTTTGAAGAGAGGACAGGCCCTCGGGATCCTTCCGGTTCTTTTTCTGACGAAGGATATCGCTCAGCTCCTCGGTTATCTCGCGGGGCATTTTCGGCGGAGACGATGATGCCGCGGATCAAACTCCTATTTATTTCCCAGGCGACCGGTGGCGTAAAGCGTCACATCACCTATCTCGCAAGTCGGTTGGATTCCCGTCAGTTTGAAATCGTTGGCTGTTTTTCCCCGCGGGACCATATTAAAGGAGTCAGCCCGAACAAGGAAAGTTACGCGGATGCGTTCAATCAGTTGGGGCTGCGGGTGATTCCCCTCGAAATGTACCGGGAAATCAATCCGCTTCGGGATGGGTGGAGTTTCCTGAAACTTTTACGGATTCTGACGAAAGAGAAATGGGACATTGTTCACACCCACAGTTCCAAAGCCGGCTTTCTGGGGAGGATTGCGGCGCGGCTGGCCGGTGTCCCGGTGATTGTGCACACGCCGAATGCCTTTGCCTTTGACCGCCCTCTCCATCCGTTCAGGAATCTTTTGTATGTTTTTTTGGAGCGGCTCGCCGGGTTTTTCTGCGATGCGCTGATTGCCGTCTCCCCGTCGGAGGAAGAACTGGCGAGGAAGGTCGTTTCACCGGAGAAGACCCGCCTGATTTGTAACGGGATTGATCTGAAGGAGTTTGATTTTACCCTGGATCCGCGCACCAAGAAAAAGATGCTCGGTCTTCCGGAAGACAAGCCGATGGTCCTGACCATCGGCCGCTTTGCCCATCAGAAATCCCCCGGTATTTTTATCGTTGCGGCGAAAAAGGTTTTGGCGCAGAGAAAGGATGTTTTTTTCGTGATGGTGGGGGACGGCCCTCTGTTGAGTCAGGTTAAAGAGAAGGTTGTGCGTGAAGGACTTCAGCGCTCCATCCCGATTCTCGCTTGGCGGCCGGATGCCAAAGAGATTATCGCCGCTTGCGACGTCTATGTCCTTTCTTCTCTTTGGGAGGGCCTTCCCTATACCGTGCTTGAAGCGATGGCTCTCCGGAAGCCGGTGGTGGCGACCGCCGCGCGGGGGACGCGGGATGTGGTCCGGGAGGGAGTGAATGGGTTCCTCGTTTCTTTCCAGGATCCGGAAACCATGGCCCACCGGATCCTGAAACTCCTGCACGATGGGGAATTGGCGAAGCGGATGGGCGAGGCGGGCCGCGCCATGGTGGAAAAAGAGTTTCTCCTTGAGCCCAAGATTCAAAAGACCGCCTCCCTCTACCTGGAACTTTTAAAGCGGAAGCGCCCGGGAACATAAGACCTTGACCGAGCATCGGGAAGCCGATTTCTTTGACCGGAAACTTGCCGCTCTCGAGAAAGAAATCTCTCTCGAGGGACGGGACGACCTCGGCTACCCGATTATCTTTCAGCCGGAGCGGGTGGACTTTCTGGATCCGAGTCTCCGTTTTGCTCTCCGGTTGATGGGGGATGTCCGGGGGAGGAGAATCCTCGATTGCGGGTGCGGAAGCGGATTGGCCAGTGTTTATCTGGCGAAGCAAGGAGCGCAGGTCTTCGCCTTTGACGTCTCCGGCGAGGCGGTCCGGGTGACTCAAAAACGGGCCGTTTTAAACGGCGTCTCCGATCGCCTGTCGGTGTCACGCGCTTCCCTCCACCTTCTTCCTTATCCGGACCGTTTCTTCGACGGAATCTTCGGAAGTTTCATCCTCCATCATGTCGACCTCCCAGCCGCCTCCCGGGAAATCGCCCGTGTCCTGAAGGGGGGAAGGGAGGCCTGCTTTGTTGAAAACTCAAGCCGGAATCCTCTCCTCATGTTTGCCCGGCGTCATCTCGTCGGCCGTTTTGGGATTCCCAAGAAGGGAAGCCCCGACGAGCATCCCCTGACCGGCGAGGAAACCGCCTTTTTGAAATCGCAGTTTGACGCCACGCTCCATTATGCCGATTTTGTTTTTTTCAGGATGGTGGATTATCTGATTCCCTTTCGGATCTTCCGGCATCTCGGGTTTTGGCTCGACCGGGGGATTTATCATCTGATTCCCTGGGCGAGATCCTACAGTTATTATCTGGTCTGTCAACTTCGGGTGAAAGAATGAGACGGAAAAGGCAACTCCTGGTTCTGACCGGTCTTTTCTTTGTTCTCTTCACAATGGAGACTGTCGCGGAGGAGAAGGAAGAGACGACCGGTTTTCGGAATGCCCAGAAGGTTTGGATCCGGCTTGGCGAACAAAACGAGGAACAGGGCATCCGGCTTGCCGTTCCTGAAATCACCCGTCCGGCAGTGATGGCGGGAAGTGCCTGCCGCCGAACAGCAGAACCGGGAGAGCGAATTCTCTATTTTGACGTGGATAATACCTTTCTTTTCGACGGGAATTTCCGCCGCGCGGAAATCACGCTGGAGTATCTGGACCGGGGGACCGACCGGCTCAATCTGGAGTGCGACCGGTTCCAGGAGGATGCTCAAGGCGGGCGGTATGTCTGGAGCGGTCCGATGATCGGCAAGGAAGACACCGGCCGTTGGAAACGGGTGACGATTCCGCTTCGGGACGTCCGTTTTGCGGACCGGCAGGGGCGCCTCTATTCGGAGAAGGGAGGAGTGGGAGATTTCCGGATTCACAGCCGGTTTGATTTTCAGGATGAATACATCCGTTATGTCGAGGTCCGGATTCCGTATCTTTCCGTGGCCACGCAGCGGCTCGGAAATCTTTTTAAGTGGGGAGAGCCGGTCCGGGCCGAAATTCAGATGACGCATCGAGGGGTTTCTCCTCTTGAGGGAACTCTTTCCTATTCCGTGGTTGATCTTGAAGGGAAGGTGGTTCTCGAGGAGACAAAACCAGTCGTTGTCCATCCCGGCGAGAGAACCGCCGGAAAAATTGCCTTCAAACCAGAGAAAAAGGGGGTCTTTTACCTGGACATTGCGTTCAAGCAGGGAGACAAAATCTTGGAAACGTACGAGACCTCCTTCGGCGTGACCGAACCGGTCGAAGGTCCTGAGGCCGCCGGTTCCCCTTTCGGAATGACCACCTATCTCAAGTTTAATCCGGAGCGGGAAGAGGAGATCCGTCTCCTTCGGGACTCGGGGATCGGCTGGGTGCGGGAGGATTTCTGGTGGGGAGTCATTGAGCCGGCCCCGGGATCGTACCAATGGACGATTTATGACCGGCTGGTGGAGTCGGTCTCGAAGGGCGGACTCCATCTTTTAGGGCTTCTCCACGGGGGAAGCGGCTGGTCTGACCCGACCGACGGGACTCCTGAAGCGATGGAGGCCTTTTCGAATTTTGTTTTTCAGACCGTGAAGCGATACAAAACATCCGTCCGTCACTGGCAAATCCTCAATGAACCGGACATGCTCCACGGACGGCCGGTCCGGGAACCGGAACGGTACGCGGCGCTTTTGAAAGCGAGTTTCCTCGCCGCCCGAAAAGCGAATCCGGATGCCCGGATCGTGACCGCCGGCGTTGTGGCCGGATGGTTTTGGTTTTTGGAACATGTCATCCTCAAGGGGGGAAGTCCGTTTTTCGACGTCGCCGACTTTCATCCGTATGCGAAGGAGATCGAATCCGGAAGCCATAACTATCGCGCCCGCCTCTTGACCGCCTCTTCGTTTTTCCGGCCGGTCGCCGGGCGGGAATGGGCCATTCCCGATAAAAGGTTTTGGATCACTGAAATCGGGTGGTCAACGGCGGAAGGGAAGGGAGTTTCGGAAAAAACAGAGGCCTCTTATCTGGTCCGGGCTCTTACGCTTGCCCTGGCCGGAACCGGTCTTGAGCGGATCTTCTGGTACAATTTCCGGGATCTTGGCACGGCGCCCAAGGCGGAGAATTTCAACTACGGGCTTGTCCGTGAGGATTTGGCGCCGAAGCCGGCCTTTTTGGCTTTCCGGACGCTGGTCCATGAAATCGGAAGGCGGCCGTTTCAGGAAAGAAGGGATCTGGGAGATTCTCTGCAGGCCTATGCGTTTGGAGGGGAGGGGAAGCGGGTCTGGGTGATCTGGTCGGCGAAGGAGAAGAAAGCGTTCCTCTGGCCGTCGGAAAAACCGGTGATTTTGGTCGATTGGATGGGCAATCAAACAAGCGTCACTCCCCGTGAAAATCAAATTCCCCTAACGGCAAGCCCGATTCCTTTCTTTTTGGAGGAGCCCCTCGGTTGAAGAAAATTTTTTGTCTTGCGCTCTGCATCAGGGTCGCTACGGTCTTTGCAGGGATCGGATATGACCGGGATCTTTCCTTCTGGGATATGCGCGATTACGACCGCCATGCCCTGAGTCTTTTGAACGGAAACGGATTCACGAACGGCACCTCCTACTCCAGCCGGCCGCCGGTTTATCCCTTTCTCCTTGCCGTGACTTATTTTTTCTTCGGCCACCACTATCACCCGATCCGCCTTTTCCAATCGCTCCTCGACTCCTTGAGCATCGTTTTTCTTTTCTTTATCAACAGACGATTTTTCTCGAGACGAGTCTGTTTTTTAGCGGCCCTTTTTTGCACCTTTCATCCGATCCTTGTTTTTTACTGCGGGAATATTCTGACGGAAACGACGAGTCTTTTTTTGCTTTCCGGGGTGATTCTGGTTTGTTTGCGCGCGGCTGAAAAGGAGAGTGTAGGGTGGGAAGCACTCGGAGGAATTTTGTTCGGTCTTTTGCTTCTCACCAAAAGTTCGCTTCTTCCCGTCTTCCCGTTTATGGCGATTTGGATGCTTGGCATACGCCGAATCAAGGTCAATAAGCGGTTGAAACTTTTGGCAACTTTCACCCTTTGCACGGCGCTCGTGATTGCGCCCTGGAGTATCCGGAATTATCGGATTCACCACGCCTTTATTCCCCTCACCACCTCATCCGGGACATCCTTATGGGATGCGAATAATCCCAAAGCCCTTGAAGCCCCTGAAGTGATCGGGCTCCAAGCCGACTGGATCATGGTGGGAAATGTTTTCAAGGAAGAAGGGGGGAAGAAAATCAGACTCTCCGAGGTGGAGGGGGACCGGTATCTCGTTAAACGCGCCTTCGCGTTTCAGAAGTCGCTCCTTTTGGATCGTCCCGGAACATTTTTGCTCCGGCTTTTCCGGAAATTCCTTGCCGCCTGGAGTTTTCATCCGGGCCAGCATCCGGTGGAGTATCTTCTTTTCTTTCTTGCCTACACCCTTGCTCTCGGGGGATGGATTCTTTCTTTAAGGCAAAGACCGAAACCCCTGCTTCACTATTTCCTGATTCTCCAATATCTGTTGACCGCCCTGGTCTATTACGGAAGGGCCAAATACCGGGTCCCGATCGAACCGTATGTCATGGTTTTCACCGCACTTGGTTGTTTGGTTTGCTTGCAATTTCTGAGGAAGGCCTTTTCACTGAGAGGAAAACTTTGAGAGACCGTTTATGGGAATTCCCACGTTCTTCTCCGAGACTAATATTTTTCCTGGCAGGTTGCTTCTTTTTAGGACTCGGTTTCTGCCTGGAGCCCCTCTCGCTTACGAGGCTCATCGCGCGATTCTGGCCGGATGCCCCGAACCTTTCCTATCGCTTCAGCGGGATGCGCCTCTTTATTAGATCCCTTCAGGGGGCTGGCGTTTTTCTTGTTTTGGCGCCGGTCGTTGAATGTTTTTTTCCGACAGGCGCGGATTTCCTGTACAAATCGGCAAGGTGGATTCTAGGCCGCTTCGAGAAAAGGGTCTTTCGATTCGTTTTCGTGGCGGGGATCTTTGTCCTAACCGTTTTACTCGGCTTGCAATGGACCCATTTCCTTCCCATTGTTTCGGATGAACACGCCTACCGTTTTCAGGCCCAGACCTTGGCGGGAGGGAAGTTATGGGCGCCTGTGCACCCCTTGATGGAATTCTTCAGAGCGGAACAGACGCTTATCTCCGATGGAAAATGGTTCGGCAAGTACCCCTTTGGCTGGCCGTTGTTCCTTGCATTCGGATTTGGGTTGCGGGCACCTTGGCTGGTCAACCCACTTCTGGGCGTATTTCTTCTCTTTGTGACCTACTTTCTGGCACTCCGGGTGACGGGTGAACGCCTTGCCGCTGCTGTGGCACTGATTCTTGTTTCGATCTCTCCCTTTTTCCTTCTTCATGCTGTGTCATGGTTTCCTCATGTGGCAAGCGCACTCTGCATGGGGGGGATGCTCTGGGCGGCGGTCGTGGCCCAGGATGAGCAAAATATGTTTTTGGCGTGGTTGGCTGGATGTCTTTTGGGTCTGGGGCTGGTCATCCGTCCACAGGATGTCCTGGCGGTCGGGCTGCCGTTCATCATCTTTCTGTTGAGCCGAAAAAGGGCGGGCGGACATAGGATCGTGGTTAGAATGTTTCCAGGGGTTCTTTGTTTCATTCTGCTGACAGCTGTCTATAACGCCCTCCTGATGGGAGATCCTTTTACTTTTCCTTATCTTGCCTACAACCCTTTGGAGCGGCTTGGGCTGGGAAGGGGCAACCTTTTTGGAACGGCTCTTCGGCGAAGTCTATTTTATCTTGTCAGACTCCATCTGTGGGTTTTTCCTTATGCGCTCGTTTTTCTCTTTGCCCTGATCCGCGTCCGAAAGCACTGGTCGGAGAGAATGCTGGGTTGGTGTCTTATCGGCGTGGCGGGGGTGCCTTTTCTGTATTTCCACGAAGGCGGCATCGCTTACGGTCCCCGCTATTATTTTGCAGGAATAATCCCCTTTAGCATTTTGGCGGGCCACGGAATTCTTTTGGCGTTCCGGCGCCTTTCAGGGGAGACGTGGAAACGCCAGCTTACCGTCTTTCTGCTTGGCTGTCTTCTTCTGAATGTCGCGTATCTCTTTAATCATTCCAAGTCCGTCCGAGATTGGATCCAGCCCCATGCACTTTCCCGGACCGTCAGGCAGAGACATTTGACAGATGCCCTGATTTTCATTTCTATCAAGAGTTCCTTGGCTTCAAAGCGGACGGTTTTATCCAATGAACCATTTCTAGAAAGCTCTGTTTTATACGCGGTGGATCTCGGAGCGGAAAATATCAAACTTATCAACTTTTACCCCGACAAAAAGCCTTACCTTGCCGTCTTTGACGAGGAGGAAAGGCGTTGGCGGCTTGAACGCCTGATGGAGGAAGGCGATATCCATTCTTTCATCTCTTCTGAGCGATAGGAGGGAGACTTGGATTGTCAAAAATTCTGCAGGAGCGGCAGATCGTGTGGACCTCCTTCCAATCCGAACGATAGCGGACATTGAAAAGTTTCCGCGAGCCGCTATAGGCGTCGTTATTCCAGATGGCGCGGAAGGAGTCTTTCTAACGGGGTTCTTCTTGGCAAAAATCTTCCTAAATTATGGTGTTATTTCCCGCGGTATCTTCCTGTTTTCTCCTCCCCCTTTCCCGCTGGGGTGGGGGCCGATTTTGTAGATATAGGTGGCCTTTACGGGATCCCCAAAGAAAAGTTCTGTGTCATTTCCTCCCCCCTCAAGCTCCATGCCAAAGACATATCCATAAGTGGAAGACCACCAGGAACCGGCAAATTTGCTCGATAGCCCTGTCGTTCCTGTCCCATCACTCCCATAAAGGGCGAAGTGGGTGGGCTCAGTTGCCAAGTTGATCGTGGAAGGCAAGTGCGTCCCCTGGCCCCAGACGATGTGCGCCTCTCCGACAAAAGTTGTGAATTGGTTGTATTTCCCACGTGTACGGGGCGCAAGGATAAGCAGGTCTTGAAACCCGTCTCCGTCAAAATCTGAAATGAAGTTTGAAAAACCGAGCATATCATTCGCATGAGCACTATTCCATACCACGACATCCGGCTGTGTTGCAATATTGCTTTCCGACCCATAGGTAAGGTAGGTATAAACTCCCCCCTCGCCGCTTACCAGGTCTGTAATCTGATCGCCATCCAGGTCTGCAGTAATTAAGTTAGGATGCCTGCCAGCCCAAGCATAGTTACCCACCCAGTCCGCAGAGGCAAGACTTCGTTCCGAATTCTTTCCAAAAATCATCTTGATGGGACCCAATTTCGGCGAAACGATGATGTCATTGATTGGATCGCCTGTCTCTGCATCAAAATCGCCGTTTAAGTTTCCTACGGCTACTGCATTTCCGTATCTTTTGCCTGTTGTCTCCCCATAGAGATAAAGGTCGACGTTGGACCTGCTCAGGACCATCGAAGATTTACTCCAGTCCATCCGGGTTATCACATAGACTTCTCCCCCGTCAGGAAACGCATTGTTCGGACCATCCGCTGAAGGAGCGCCGATGAGGATATCACTTCTTCCGTCACCATTGACATCTCCTGTTGCAACAGAAAATCCAGCCCGGTCTCCTTCATCTTTTCCAAAGAAGGTAAAACTGGGTTGTTTCAGGGCAAAATCCCAACTCTTTTCGAGGTTTTCCCTCATCTCTTTTATTGCTTTTCCCAAAACAAGATAAACCTCCCCTTTCTCAACCCGATCGGCTAGATTACCCTGACAATTGATATCCAGTTTACAAAAGACAGGCATCCCGAAGAGGATGTCATCAAACCCATCTTGGTCTAAGTCATCCACGGCCATCCAGTGCATAGGGTGATCTACAACAACATCGCTGGCCCATGGAGCTCGCTTTTTAGTGACAATCATAAAATCTGCATCTGAAAAACTTCGGCCGTTGCCATTATTATTGAGCGATGAAAGGGTAGCATCAAAAAAGATGCCGACGTAACTTTGATTCGTTCTCGTTACAGCTCCTCTGAAAATAAGATCAGGCAGTCCATTTCCATCGATATCACCTTGCAGGGCTTGGACGGCGGCGCTTCCCACGGATGGGTTACTCCAAAGAATTGTATCTGGACGGTCTTCTCCAAGGTTCTTATCTGGATGCCCCGCCCAGGCGATCGGAACCAACGAGGCAAATATCATCCCGATCCCTAAAAACCAGCTCAGTATCCTTTTCATCAGAAATCTCCTTAGGGGTCAAAGACAAAAATAGATCGAGTGGCTCGATCTAACCAAAGCATACCTGACAAAATGCCAAAAATCAAGGCGTCCTCTTATCCCATAGCGTCAAGAACTCTGTTTACGCGCGATGACCTCAATGGTTCCTCCTCGGCCCATCGCACTTTCCAGCGTGGCGAAGAGAACTGCCGGGATAAAAAACAAGATCCAAAGGACTTTTGCCAGAACCCATCTCCCATGTTTGACGTCATCAAAAAAATCCTGCGAGGGAGGCGGTGTTCCTAATCCAAACAGATGCAAGAGACTCATGCGCCAGCCAAAGACATTTTGAATAGAGGAAAAGTGATCGAGGGTTAATATTTGGAACCCCATTTTTTCAAGAAACGTTCTGAGAACCTCTTGAGAGAAAAGGGTAAGATGGCGGGGCGCGTCCAGGTGGTACCAGTATCGACCGAAGAATCTTGCCTGCCAACTCATCCCATTGGGCACGGCAATCACAAGATGTCCGTTCATTTTTAATGCGGCATGGACTTTTTCAAGACATAAAAGCGGAGAGGTCAAATGTTCTAATGTATGCCAGAGGGTGATGCAATCATAGTGCCCCTGAGGAAGCAGGACGTCTTCGATCGGCGCCTGTTTCACCCTCAGGCCAAAATCCTTCTCCGCCGCCTCCGCACTCTGCCTTGAGAAATCAACCCCCTCAACCTCCCAACCTCTTTTTCTCATTTCATCCAAGAAAAATCCTCTCCCACAGCCGATGTCGAGAAGTCTCCCCTTTATCGCCACGCTTTCGACCATGCGTACTTTACGTCTTAGATTAAGGTCCTGCTTTTCTTGATAAGACGGGGGGTAGGCCTTATGAAGCTGATCTTGGGAAAGGGGTGAGGAGAGGTAAATGAGACCGCACTGGACACACGTCAGATAAGTAAAAGTTCCCTCTGTCTTCCAGTTCAGATCCCCTGCGATTTGAAAGAGTTCTGAGTCCTGCGAACCACATAACGGGCAACTCATCTCCCTCACGACCACACCTGGCATACGATCATTGTAAATCCCTTGTACATTATACCAAATTTGTTTGTTTCGTTGACGTCGGAAACCGTTTGTGATATACTATTTTTTCAGAACTTATTAGAGGCAATAGGGTTATAAACTTTGAGAAGGGTTTGATGCGATCCCGTGCCTGTTTTTTCTTTTTCGTCGTTCTTTCAGGATTATTTTTTTCTTCGGGTTGGCCTCCGCTTTCTGAGGCAGAAGGGGTACCTGAACGCGTCATCATCCTCGGTTTCGACGGCGTGGATCCGACGTTGCTTGAGCGATGGATGGACGAAGGGGAACTGCCGAACCTCGCCTCCCTCCGTCGGTCCGGAACCTACCTTCACCTCGGAACGACGCTCCCGCCACAGTCTCCGGTTTCATGGGCTGTTTTTTCAACCGGCATGAACCCGGGCAAGACCCGGATCTTTGATTTTCTCCACAGGACACCCGGAAGTTACCTCCCTGATTTTGCGATGCTCGGGGAAGGGACCCTGACGATTTTCCCCCATCCGCTCAAGCGGCTTGGGGCTTCTGCGGCGTTTGGTCTTGTTTGGTTCGGTGTTCTTTTTTTTCTTTTGAGACGGAAGCGGCACCGGATTCTTTTTTCCGGAGGAATCGGACTTTTGGGATTGACCTCTTTCCTTTTTCTTTGGCAGTGGATTCCGCCCAAGATTCCGAAACCTTTTTCCCGCAAAGAGGGGCATTCCTTCTGGCAAAGGGCTTCCGAGAAGGGAATCCGGTCGGTCGTGATTCGCGTGCCGGCCAATTTTCCTCCCGAGCCGGTTTCCGGCGGGAGACTTCTTTCGGGACTCGGGGTGCCGGATGTCCGGAAGACCTTCGGAACTTTTTCCTTCTATACCACCGAACCGCTTCCCCTTTCCGATACCGAGATGGGGGGAAAAATCATTCCGGTCCGCTTCCGGGGGAATGAGGTAAAGACATTTGTCTGGGGACCGAAAGATTTCACAAAGCCGGGGCAACCGGACCTTCGCCCGGAACTCGGCTTGTCGGTTCATCCGGAAACCGGGGAATGCATCATCCGGTTTCAAGGAAAATCCTATACGGTCCGGGAGGGGGAGTGGAGTCCCTGGGTCCATTTCCGGTTCGATTTGAATCCGCTTCTCCATCTGGATGCGATCGGCCGTTTTTACCTTTTGGAAATTTCCCCCGTCTTCCGGCTCTATCTTTCCCCGATCCAGTTTCATCCTTCCAGACTCCCCCCGAATATTTCCCTCTCGTTTCCCCGGAATTTTTCGGGTCATCTGGCGGGGGCGGTGGGACTTTACAAAACGATCGGATGGCTTCAAGAGACCTGGGGACTGAACGAGGAGCGGCTCGATGAGGAGGGATTTTTGAAGGACCTTTTCCAGACGGAAAAGCAGCTTGAGGAGATAATGCTCCATGAACTCGAAAAAGGGGACTGGCGGCTTTTTGTGGGGGTTTTCGAGGGAACGGACCGGATTCAGCATATGTACTGGCGGACCCTGGACCCGGTACATCCCGCCTATTCGGCAGAACTCGCCTCGCGATACGGGGATGTCATTCTCAAGAGTTACCGGGAAATGGATGAAACGGTCGGGCGCGTCTTGGAGCGTTTTGTGGACGAGGAGACGGTTCTTTTTATTCTTTCCGACCACGGATTCCGCAGTTACCGGGTGAATGTCAATTTGAATACCTGGCTGGTCGAGGAGGGATACCTGGTTCTCAAAGGGATGGGGGACATCCGGGACCGGAATCTCGAGGATTTGTTCAACCAGGGGGAATTCTGGCCGAATGTGGATTGGTCCCGGACCCGCGCCTATGCCCTCGGACTTACCGGGATGTACATCAATCTGAAAGGGAGGGAGCCGGAAGGAATTGTTTCCCGGGAAGAATACGACGCCGTCCGGGGACAACTAGTTCAGGATCTTCTCTCCCTCAAGGATCCTAAAACGGAAACCCACCCCATTTTGAATGTGTACCGCCGGGAAGAGGTCTATTCCGGTCCTTATCTTGAGGAGGCGCCGGATCTTATCCTCGGATTCGCAGACGGGTACCGGGTCTCCTGGCAGACCGCCCTCGGCGGCATCCCGGCGGAAATCTTTGAGGAGAATAACCGGAAGTGGAGCGGGGATCACTGTTCCTACGATCCCTCGGTGACTTCCGGCATCTTTTTCTGCAATCGGAAAGTCGACCGTGATGCGCTCCAAATCATGGATCTTGCACCGACGGTATTGGAGATTTTCGGAGTGGGAATCCCTTCCGAAATGGATGGGAAGTCTTTTTGGAAATCGGTTGCGTCTGGTCAGAACTGAAAGGAGAAGACCATGGAAAAGAATTCCTTCACAAACATTCTCATCCTTTTAGGCGGTTTGTCCTTTGGGGTGGGGGTGGTTTGGAAATTGTTCAATCTTTCCATCATGTTTGAGCCGCTGGTGCTTTGGCGGTTTTCCATCGGGTGTTTGGCCCTTGCGACCGCCCTTTTGCTTCAACGGATCGCCCAAAGGTAAAAAAGCCGGCATAAACCGATGTGGGAAGGGTGGGCCCTTTGCATCTCTTTTTTGTATGTCCTTGCCGTTTTGGCTGCGGCCAAACAGGCCGAGCAGCGAAAACTCGCCTCGTCCTTTGTGCTCCGGAAATTGGCGCATCTCCTCGTCGGAAGTTGGGTGTTGCCCGCCTATTTTTTGTTTGAGCACTGGTGGATGGCGGTGATTCCGCCGTTTTGTTTTGTCTGGGCGAACCTCTATCTGGAAAAGCGGCGGTTTTTTTCCTTTGAGGAGGGCGAAGGGTACGGAACGGTCTATTTCCCGATTTCCATCGTTTTCCTTTTTACCCTTTTTTGGGAGATGCCGCTCCGCCCCTACGCCTGTTCCGGGATTTTGGCCATGGCATGGGGAGATCCCCTCGCCGCCATCGTCGGAACAAAATGGGGACGCCTCCGGTTTCCGTTCGCAGCGGGACGCAAGACGGTGGAAGGGTCGCTCGTGATGTTGGGGGGATCCTTTCTGGCCGGTTGGGTGAGTCTTGCCCTTTTTCAGGGAGGATCCCTCGAGGAGATCTGGATGCCGTCCTTCTCCCTTGCGGCCGTCGCCACTTTGATGGAACTTTTTGCAGGTCGCGGTCTGGATAATCTTACCGTTCCCCTTGCCACCGCTTTGAGCGGCTACCTTTTCTTTGTGAGAGGATAGATGACGCTTCTCGTGACCGGAGGGACCGGGTATCTCGGGGGTGCGGTTGTCCGGGTTCTCGCAAAAGATTACGCCTTGCGGCTTTTGGTTCGGGATCCGGCCAAAGTTTCTATCCGGGGAAAGGGGATCGAACCGGTCCAGGGGGACATCCGGGACCGGACGACCGTCCGGAGAGCGATACAAGGTTGCGAGGGTGTGTTGCATTTGGCCGCCGTGGTCAAACGCTGGGTGAGAAGACGGTCCCTCTTCGAGGAGGTGAATGTGGAGGGATTCCGGAACGTTGCGGAAAGTGCCTGGGAGGCGGGGGTTCAGCGTTTCCTTTACACCTCCAGTGTCCTCGCCCTTGATCCGACGGAAAATGCGCCGAGCCGGAATCTCGCCGCCAATGCTTACGTCGCCTCGAAACAGAAAGCGCTCGCCCTGGCCAGGACCTATCAAACGGAGAATCGGCCCCTCATGATCATGATTCCGACCCTCCTTTACGGGCGGGGCAACTGGACAGAAGGTAATCATATTTCCTATCTGCTCAAGTCCCTTCTTTCGGGCACGTTTCCCGGATGGATTGACGGCGGGAGGTGGCGTTGGAATTTTGCGTATGTGGAGGATGTGGCAGCCGGCTACCGGCTCGCCATTGAAAAAGGAAAAATGGGGGAGGAGTATCTGTTGGGAGGGGAAACGGTTTCCGTCCGGGAATTCTTCACCCGGGCCGCCCGGATCGCCGGATGCCCTCTGCCCGGGCGGGAAATTCCCTACCCTGCTCTTTGGAGTTATGCGCTTCTTCAGGAGTTTCTGGCAGGGCTTTTTTCCAAAGAACCGGCCCTGACCCGGGGTATTTTGGCGACCTACCGGCATGACTGGGATTACCGGGATCAAAAAGCAAGGGAAACATTGGGATACACCTCCACTTCTCTCGACCAAGCCCTCACTCGGACAATGCAGTGGCTGAAGGAGGATTCGTCATCGCGTTTGTAATCGGATTTCTGGCCAATCTTATTTTCGCTGCCCTTGCCCTTTTGGCAAGGAGCGTCACCCTATCTGGGGCGCTGACGGGACTTTTGATCGGGACCTGGATTTACGGGATTTTGGGCTGGCGCGGATTTTCGGTCGTCGCGTTTTTTTTCATTTTCGGTTCATTCTTTACCCGATGGGGTTACGATGTGAAAAAGACCTGGGGCATGGCTCAGAGGTGGGGGGGCCGGCGGACCTATCGGGAGGCGCTTGCGAAGGGGCTTGGAGGGGCGCTTTTTGCAGCCGGCTTTGCTCTCGGGTATCCTTTTTCCCGGATCGCCTTTGTCGGTGCATTCGCGACCGCCTTTGCCGACACCACCGCCACGGAACTCGGATCTCTTTACGGACGCAGACCCTTTCTTCTTTTTCCGTTTAAGCGGGTGGGAGCCGGAACACCGGGGGCGATCTCTTGGGAAGGAACCCTTTTGGGGATGCTTGCCTCCGCCGGACTTTCGGTCTTTTCCTGGAGGATCGGACTCATTGAACAGGGTGCCGTTCCCTGGGCGGTGGTGGGGAGTACGGCCGCTTTTGTCTCGGAAAGTTTCCTGGCTCGGCTCTCCATCGGGCACGATCTTCGGAATTTTCTGAACACACTCATGGGCGCTTTCTTTACGGTGGTGCTGGTCCGGTTTTTCGGATGACGACACTTCGCCATTTTTGGGAGTTGATCCGGCCGTTTACACTTCTTCCTCCCGCCGTCGGGTTTTTGTCGGCGGCGGTCATCGGGGCAAGGGGCTGGCCCCCGCCCCTCTCTTTTTTCGGGGTCGCGGCCGCTGTTTTTCTGAACGCGGCTTCCAATGCCGTCAATCAAATTTTTGATCTGGAGATCGACCGGCTCAATAAGCCCACGCGCGTCCTTCCATCGGGGAGACTCTCCCTTCGGCAGGCCGCCGGGGCCGCGGTTTTTTTCCTTGGTTTGGCGCTTGGGTCCGCCTGGCAAGTACCGAATAAACAGTTCTTCGGCATCGTGGTCCTCGCGGCCTTGATCACTTTTTTCTATTCCAGCCCGCCGCTTCGGATGAAACAGTTTCCGTTTCTTTCGAATCTCTGGATTGCCGTTCCGCGGGGGATGCTTTTGATGGTGAGCGGCTGGGCTTCGGTTCGGGATATTTGGGAGCGGGAGGTCTGGGTCATCGGGGTCATTTTCGGCCTTTTTGTTTTCGGGGCGACGACGACGAAAGACTTCAGCGATGTGGAGGGAGATCGATCCTTCGGCTGCCGGACCCTGCCGGATCTTTTGGGATTCCGGGGGGCAGCACTCTTCATGGCGCCGTTTTTAAGTCTTTCGTTTTTGGGCTTGCCGCTTGCGAAGGGAGCGGGATTTTTGACCGGCCGGGGGGATCTTTTGCTTGCCTCGGGGATTGTCCTTTCCGCATGGGGCGCGTATACGGCCTGGCTCATTCTTCGTAAACCCGAGGCGCTCGCCATCGACCAAAACCATGTTTCCTGGAAGCATATGTATCTGATGCTGATGGCGGCCCAGATCGGGACGGCCGCTTCTTATTGGGGGATCTGATGCGGGACCGGCTGGAGAGTCTTGTCCGTTCGAGGATCTGTTATCTTTATCTTTTTTTCGCAACCGTTTTCGCGTTTTTTTTCGCCAAAGGGAGCGGTTCGAAGCTTGCGTTACCGATTTTGATGACGCTCGTCATTTATCCGGTGTACGCCCTAGACCTTTCGCAAGGCGCCCGGCGTCTTGCCGCATTCCATACCTTTTTTTGGGCCGCTGTCGCCTCAGTCTTGATGGTTATTTTCGTGCGGGAGGATCCCAACCAGTTGTCGAACCTCGTCTTTAAGGGAATAGCCTACCGGGATGAAATGTTCCGGTGGATTCTCACCGGAGAAGGAGCGGAGGGGAACATCCGGCTCTTTCTCCCGGAACATCTGAAACATTTTGCCCTCTTTTGCGCAAGCACTCTCATCACGGGCGGCGTCTGGGGTCTTGCCTTCGGGGCGATACTGCTCAATTACATGAACTTTTATGTCGGCACTCTTTCGCTTCATGCACATGATCCCCTTCTTGTGGCGGTTTTGGGATGGCCGCCCTGGAGTCTTTTGCGGGTGATCGGATATGTCTTGTGCGGGGTTGCTTTGTCGGAGCCGCTTTTGTCTCAACTCCTCCGCTTCCGTCTCAATTTCGGAAAATCTGCCCGCTGGTTTTTCTTCGGGCTCCTTTTCATCGTTCTGGACATTTTGGTTAAGGCGAACCTTGCCGGTTTCTGGAGAGGGCTCCTAAGGGGTCTTGTTTCGTTCTGACATGGCTGACTTTTATACCGTCTGGTACCGGACCATGAAGAGGGGGATCGACATCTCCCTTTCGCTTATCGGGATTCTTTTGACCCTTCCGGTCTGGGTGGTGGTGGCCATCGCGATCAAATGCGATTCCAGGGGTCCTGTGATTTTTAAGCAGATCCGTGTGGGAAAAGACGGCCACCTTTTCACTTTTTACAAGTTCCGTTCGATGCATCTCGGCGCAGAGGAGATGAAGATAAAGCTCAAACACTTGAGCACGGCGGAGGGCCCCATCTTTAAGATCAAAGATGATCCGCGGGTGACGCGGATCGGACGTTTCCTCAGGCGCACGACCCTGGATGAACTGCCGCAACTCTTCAATGTGCTGAAGGGAGAAATGAGCTTGGTCGGACCGCGCCCGCCTCTTCCGGAAGAGGTGGCCTTGTATACCCCCCTTCAGCGAAAACGGCTGGATGTGACGCCGGGGCTGACCTGTCTTTGGCAGGTGAGCGGAAGGAGTGAAGTGTCGTTTTCGGAATGGGTTCAACTCGACCTTTATTATATTCAGCACCAGTCCCTGCTTTTGGACATCAAGATTTTAATTCGAACGATTCCGGCGGTTCTCTCCCGCCGCGGCGCTTATTAGGAGGATGAGGAAATGTCACTCTTTAAGAAAATTTTGACGTTGGGGGGAAACGAGACCTACGACCGGGCGATGAATCATTACAACCGCGCGGAGTATGAAGAGGCGATCCGGGAATTTGATAAGATTACCAAATTCCCGCTTGGGGGAGGGCGGCTTTATCCGCGGCTCGCCCTTTTCTACGAGGGACAGGCCTATCGGAATCTGGGACTGGTGGAGATGCACCAGGGACGTTTCGCCGAAGCGGTCCCAAAGTTTGAAAAAGCGGCGCAGCTCACCCCGGAGAATGTCGAGATCCATCTTTATCTGGGGCTCTCGTATAACAACGAAGGACGTTACGAAGATGCGGTGCAGGAGTTGACGCTGGTCGTCCGGGAGGAGCCGCGGGATGTGCAAGGGTATCTCCGTCTTGCCTCTGCCCTGACGAATGCGGGACGGCTTCCGGAAGCGGAGGAGCAGCTCCGGAAGGCGATCCGGATGGAGAAAGGATATGCCGACCTCCATTTTCTTCTGGCCAATGTCCTGGTCCGAAAGGGAGAACATGCCGCCGCCGCGGCCTCCTTTGAAGAGGCGATCCGGCTGAACGACAAATATCTCGAGGCGTATGCCAGACTCGGATATACCTTCGGTTTTCTCTCCGATTGGGAGAAAGCAAAGGAGAAAATTCGAAAAGCCCTTTCTCTCTCTCCAGCAGACCCCTCCCCCAGGGAATCCCTCCTCTTATTAGAGGAAGGGACTACGAAGGGGAACGACGCTTTTCTTCAGAAGGGGCATGAGGCGTTTTCGGCGGCCCTGACGATTGACCCACGGGCAGCCGATACCTTCATGGCGCTTCAAAAGGCCCAGAGGGATATCGGTTTTTATAACACGTTGGTTCAGATCTATCAGAATGCGGTACACGACCACCCGAACTACGCCGATTTTCACTACGGCCTCGGAAATGCCTGTCATCAGCTCGAGCGGCGGAAGGAAGCGATTCAACATTACGAGAAAGCCCTTTCGATCAATCCGAATTACATCCAGGCCCAGATCGCCCTCGGTTACTGCTACAAAGAGATCGGAAACCGCGAAGCGGCCAAAAAGATTTTTGAACAACTCGCGGCAAAGGAAACGCACCATCCGGAGGTCTTTTTCCAGTTGGGACTTCTGTTAGGGGAGGAGGGGGAGTTGGATCGCGCCATCACCCTCATCGAAAAAGCGCTCGCCATGAGGCGGGATCTGGAGGGGGCCAAAGAGGCGTTGGAGGCCCTTCGGAAAAAAAGGAGAGGACTTGGCTAAATTCTTTCCGCTCAAGACCGGTGTTTCCTATTTCGGGAATTATTTTTTGGGACATTTCAAGCGGGATCTGAAGACGATGGTCCGGGGGGGATGCAATTTCATCGTCCTCACCTTCAGCGAACTCGACCTTCAATATTACCGTGGAACAATGAAAGACATGGTGAAGGCCTCTCAGGATGCGGGATTGGAAGTCTATCTCGATCCCTGGGGCATCGGACGTGTCTTCGGCGGAGAATCCTATTCGGAGTTTCTCGTGCGTCAGCCACAGACCTGCCAGGTCAGCTCCACCGGAAAGCGCCTTCCGATTGCCTGTCTGAACCACCCGCTCTTTCAGGATTTTTTGATGGAATGGTGCGAGGCCGGATTTGAATTCAAAATCGATTATTTCTTCTGGGACGAGCCCCACTTTCATCTGTTTAAACATGAGGAGAGAGAAAAAGGACTCTGGAGCTGCCGCTGCCCGGTCTGTCAGAAACAGTTTGAGCAGAAATTCGGAAAGCAGATGCCAAAAACCTACACCGCCGAGGTTCGGCTTTTCCGGGAAAGTTCTGTGGTCCGATTCCTCAAGAAATTCTGCAACATCGCCAAAAAGGAAGGGTTCCGAAACGCCGTCTGTCTCCTGCCCGATATTTACAGCCAATACGCCTTCCGGGACTGGGAAAAAGTCGCCGCGATCAAAACTGTGGATGTCTTTGGTACCGACCCTTACTGGCACTTCGGCGTATCGGATGTGGCGACTTTTGTGAGGGGCTATGCCCGCCGGGTCGTTGCCCTATCCCGGAAATACCGGAAAGAACCCCAAATCTGGATTCTGAATTTCAGGATTCGGAAGGGGAAGGAGCGGGACATTTCCCTTGCCATCCGGGCCGCCTATGAAGAGGGGATCCGGAACTTTGCCGCCTGGTCCTACTGGGGAACCGGCCAGATGTCCTACCTGAGAAGCGATAACCCTAACCGGGTCTGGCAGACCCTCTCCCGCGCCTACCGCTCCCTCCATAAGGGACGTTTCCCTGGCCCTGCCAGGGGCGGGGCCAGGACAGGCTAGTTCTGGCCCCGAAGCCTGCCGGGGTGTCCCCAGTCTGCCCTGACCGGCAGGCCAAGGGGACAGGTTGGGGCCAAGTGTAGAAACGTCCCTCGAGTGAAACAAAGTATTGACCCTTCGACTCCGCTCAGGGTCAATGGTGAGTGGAATCGAAACCATTGACACTTTTTTAATGTTGTGCTACCTTAAAAAAGCGACTTTTTAAAAGAGATTAAAAAGAAAGATGAGACGGGTTTATTCCACAGACCAAGACCTGACCGACCGCGAACGGAAGAACCTCCTGATCCTGGAGGCGATCCGAAGGCAGAAAGAGACCACCAAAACCGAAATCTCCAAACTGACCAAACTCAACATCGTCACGATTTCCAACTATGTCAACCACTTCATTGAACAGGGACTCGTGATTGAGAAGGGGTATGACATCTCGGGCGGCGGGCGGCGGCCTCTTCTTCTGGAACTGAATCCCAAAGTCGGCTATGTGGTCGGCCTCGGGCTTTCCATGACCAATATGGTCGGCACCCTCACCGATCTCGGCGGACATGTTGTCGCGGAACTGAAGCGGGAGAAGCCGCCGGTGGTCGCCACCCGAAACAGCCCCCTTTCGCAGGAGTCGGCCGAGGCGATTGTTCAGGGGTTGATTCAGCTGGCGAGTGACCTGATGGATCAATCCAAAGTGGATGTGGCAAAAGTCAAGGGAATCGGTGTCGGGATTCCCGGCATCATCGATGAACCGGGCCGGACCGTCCGCTGGACTTCCCAGATCGGGGTGCCCGGCAAAGAAAGCCCTTACGATGTTTCCATCTCCATCTCCGTCAAAGACCTTTTTGAGCATCGGTTCAATATCCCGACTTTTATCGAGAATGACGCCACCGTGGCCGCTTTCGGGGTGTTGTGGCTCGGTCTTGAGCCGGGAATCAAAAACCTCATTTATATGTATTCCGGCGTCGGATGCGGCATCATCATTAACGGAGAAGTCTATCGGGGAACGAGCGGCGGCGCCGGGGAACTCACCGTTTATCAGTTAAAGGATGGACAGAACAGTCTGTCACTCGGTCCGCTGCAGATGGTCGGACTGGATATGGGGATGTTGCAAAAGGCGCGCGAGGGGATGGGAAAAGGGGCGGAGACGATCCTCAGGGCGGAGGGACTCTCCGCAAAAAGAATCATTGAGGCGGCGAAGGACGGAGACCGATTTGCGACGGAACTGGTGGAGGAAGGCGGCATCGCCCTCGGCCTCAAAGTCGCCTTTTTGGTCAATTTTCTGAATCCGGAAGTGGTGGTGATCGGCGGCGGGATGGAGGAAGCCGGCTCAATCATCCTGGAACCGATCAAGCGGGTTGTCAAACAATGTTCCTTCGCTGAGCATGCCGGAGATGTTCGGATTATTCCCTCCCGGTTGGGGGAGAATGCGGTGGCGCTCGGTGCCGCGAGTCTTGTCATTCAAAGCGCTTTTGCACAGGCATAAAATGCAATACGGACACTTTTCTAAAAACGGGAAGGAATTCATCATCACGCGGCCGGATACGCCGAAGCCGTGGTTTAATTATCTTTTCAACGACCTTTACCATGCCCTCGTCTCCCAGACCGGCGGCGGCTACAGTTACCACGACGACCCGAAATCAAACCGGATTCTCCGGTATGAACATATCCAGACCGACCGGCCGGGCCGTTACATCTATGTCCGGGATGAAGAGGACAAATCCTATTGGTCGCTGAACTGGCAGCCGGTCCGCGAGACACCCGATTTCTGGGAAACCCGCCACGGGCTCGGCTATTCGATTCTCACCTCCCGCACCCACGGCATCGAGGGGAAAATCACCTACCTCGTCTCCCAGAAAAGTCCCGTCGAAATCTGGCAGGTCCGGGTGAAGAACTTAAGCAAGCGCCGGAGGAAGTTGAAACTCTATCCCTTCGTGGAATTTGTCTCCGGGGATATCGAACTGGAGACCTGCTACCGGAACATCCTCTCCCTCTACAACGAGGCCCACTTTGATGAGAAAACGAGGGCGATTATCGCGAGGAAATATCCCTTCAGGCGGGGGATGCCGGAGTGGTTCAATTTCTTCGGGACGAGCGCCAAAATTTCCGGCTATGAGACCTCCAAGGAAAGTTTTATCGGCCGCTACAACGACTACGGCACGCCGCAGGAGATCCGCGAGGGGAAACTCCGGAATCAGGATTCTCGCGGGGAGGATATGATCGGCGTTTTCGAGATCCGGGCGGAGTTGGAACCGAAGGAGGAAATCTCGTTTGTAGTCTGCCTCGGGTTTGCAACCAGTCTCCAGGAAGCGGGGGCCTGCCTCCGGAAATACCGGCGTCAAGAAGTGATTGAAGAAGAACTTCTTGAAATCAAAAGTTACTGGGATGGTGTGGTCGGCCGGATCCGCGTCCATACCCCGGATCCGCATTTTGACTTGATGACGAATATCTGGGGGAAATACCAACTCTTCGCCATCATCCATTCCCGCGGGACATCCAGTTATCACGGGACAGAGGGGGGGCTCGGTTATCGGGATACCGCTCAGGATTCCGAAGGGCTCCTTTCGCTCCGGCTGGATGCCGCCATGGAAAAAATCGAAAAACTCCTCTATTACCAGTACAACAGCGGTCACGCGGTTTCCGGCTTTTCCTATTCGGAAGGTTCCTGGGATAAAAACCACCAGGCGGTGGTGACAGGTAAAGCGGATGTGGCGGTCTGGCTCCCCTACACCGTCGTTTCCTATATCAAGGAAACGGGGGATGTCGGTTTTCTCAAGAAAAAATACCGGTTTCATGACGGCGGCGATGCGACGGTCTATGAGCATATCAAACGGGCGGTCCGGTATCTCTTCCAGAACCGCGGAAGCCACGGTCTTCCGCTCATCCGGAAGGCGGACTGGAACGATGCGTACGACCATGTCGGTATCGGCGGCAAAGGGGAGAGTGTCTGGCTTGCGATGGCGCTGGCGCGCGCCTGCCGCCAGATGGAATCCCTCGCCCACTTTTTGAAAGACAGGAAGACCGAACTGGAGATGCGGAAGAAATTCGAGACGATGCGCCAGGTCGTCAACCGGGCCGGATGGGATGGGGGATGGTATCTGGCTGCCTTCAACGACGAAGGATACCGGATCGGCTCCGCCAAAAATGAAGAAGGCAAGGTTCCCCTCAACAGCCAGACGTGGGCGATTTTGGGTGAAGTGGTTCCTCCGGACCGCCGGAAAAAAATTCTCAAACTCATCGATGAATATCTGGATACCGAGTACGGTCCAGCCCTTTTCCTCCCGAGTTATACCCGGTTCCACCCAGGCATCGGGCGCGTGACCGCCTTTGCAGAAGGGACCAAGGAAAATGCCGCCGTCTTTTCCCATGCCTGTGCTTTCAAGGTGGTGGCCGATTGTCTGTTGGGCCGGGGGGACAAGGCCTACGAGACCTTTACCAAACTTCTTCCCATGAACAATTCGAAAAATAACCACATTCAATACACGGCCGAACCGTATGTGTGGGCGGAGTATGTCATCGGTCCCGGCTCCCGGTATAAATTCGGCGAGGGGAATTTCACCTGGAACACCGGAACGACACCGTGGATGTTCCTGGCGGCGACCGAGTGGATTTTAGGGGTCCGTCGGGAATTCGAAGGTCTTTTAATCGATCCCTGTCTGCCCCGCCACTGGAAAAAGGCCTCCATCCGGCGGCCCTTCCGGGGAGCGGTTTACGAAGTCACCCTCGAGAATCCGGAAGGGGTTGAAAAAGGGGTAAAGAAAATCATTCTCGACGGAAAACTATTCCACGGCACACTCATTCCCCCGCACGGCGACGGCAAGACCCACCATGTGCGGGTCATTATGGGAACGCGCCGCGCGAAACGGTAGGAGGCAAAAATGGAAGAGCTCCTTTCTGGGGATTTGGAAGCATTGAAGCGCCGGAATAAAAGTCTGGTTCTCTCCATTATCCATCAAAAGGGACCGATTTCCCGCGCGGAACTGACGCGGCTGACCCAGCTCAGCAAGGTCACGATTACACGGCTTGTGAAGGAACTTCTGGAAGAGGAGATGGTTCGCGAAACCGGGCTCGACGTCTCAAGCGGCGGCCGGCGGCCGATTCTCCTTGAACTCCATCCGGAATCCGGCTTTGTCATCGGGGTGGAAGTCGGACTTGAGTCGATCTGCGGCGGGATTGCGAACCTCAAGGGCGAGATCCTCATGGGGGTGAAACAGAAAAGCAAGGTCTTTGCCAACCGGGAGGAACTCGTTCAGAAGATCAAGGGGGTGATCGATGAACTCCTTGAGAAATGCGACATCCGTTCCGATATCCGGCCCGAAAAAATCAAGGGGATCGGTGTTTCCATTCCCGGTCTCATTGACAATGAGAAGGGCGTGATTCTGTTCGGCCACGTGGTGGATGAGAAAAATATCCCGGTCCGGGAACTGCTGAAGGCCCATTTTACCTATCCGATTTACATTGATAACGACGCCAATGTGGGGATCCTCGGGGAGCGCTATGTCGGCGTGGGGCGCGATGTGCACAATATTTTGTATATCCACATCAAACGATACGCCGAAGACCGGATGAGTCTCGGGTGCAGTTTTGTGATCAACGGGCAGATTTACCGGGGGGCAAGCCGGACCTCCGGCGAACTCGGGATCCGGCTGGTCGGGAAAAAAGATACCGCAGGTCTCAAGGAGACGGATTGGGTCGGTTACGAACCGTGGCTCATCGACCCCTCCATTGCGGAGCAGGCGGTTCAGCGGATTGTGGCGGGCGGGACGAGTCTTTTGAAAAAGATGGTGAACGACAACCTGGGCGCGATTACCGTCGACACCGTCATTGATGCGGCCCAGAAGGGGGATCGCTTGTCTTTGGATGTGCTGGAAGAAGTGGCTAAACGGCTCGGCGTCCGGGTCGCCTTTTTGGTGAATTTCCTGAACCCGGAACTGGTCGTGTTGGGAGGAGATCTTGTCCACGCAGGAGACCCTTTCCTGAAACCGCTCCGCGAGACCATCGGGAATTTTGCGTTTGAATCCCCCGCCCAGACCGTCACCGTGAAATTTTCAGACCTTCGCGGAGAATTCGGGGGCTGCGTCGGCGCCAGTTTCCTCGTCCTCTCCAATTTGTTCAGCCCTGCCGGTCTTGTCACCCAAAAAGAGTAGACGCTTTATATAACATATTATATTCTAAAATATTAGAAATAAATATAGACGTCCTGCCCAAGATTTGTTATATATAAACCTATGCCTTCTGTGCCAAGAACTCACCAGCTAGAACTATCTCTTTTCTATCACGTGATGAATCGAGGAAATTATCGTGCCGAAATTTTTCACGGAGAGAAAGATTATTTATACTTTCTCAAAATCCTCCAAGACTATTCGAGAGAAAATAGTATTTTTGTCTATCACTGGGCACTCATGCCAACTCATTACCATCTGCTTTTGGAAATCAATGAACCGCCGAAACTATCCAAAATTATGGCAGGGATTGCGCGATCCTATGTCCATTACCATCATCGTACGTATGAAAGCGCTGGTCATCTCTGGCAGGGACGTTTCAAATCTCAACCTATTCAGAAGGAGAGATACCTTTTATCATGTGGTAGATACATTGAAAGGAATCCTGTCAAAGCTGGCCTTGCGCAGCACCCCGAAGACTATCCCTATAGTAGTGCGCGATACTATATTCACCACGAGCAAGACAACCTTACTACGAAGGACCCTCTCATCGAGACGTTTGGCAGGGATGCCGAAGAACAAACAAAAGGATACAAGACGTTTCTTGGGAATTTTGACACTCAGGAAGAAAATCAGTTTGAACGGTTTGAATTTCCTTTAGGCTCTCCAGAATTTAGACACAAGCTATTGAGAGAAAAAGGTCTTTTTGTGCCAAAAAGAAGGATAGGCAGGCCGAAGGTTAACGCTAGAATTTAAGATTTATTTGTAACACATTTTAAAAAAATGGGATACGTAAAGCGTCTACTGCGAGAGGGAAAGCTCCGGGTGAGCATTTCAGGGATCCGGGGGATTGTCGGAACTTCTTTCACAGACACCCTCGTCGGTGAGTTTGCCTCCGCCTTTGCCCGTCTTGTCCGTTGCGGGAAGGTGTTGGTGGCGCAGGATACCCGCCCGAGCGGCCGTCACTTCCGCCGCATCGTCATCCGGCGGCTTCGGGAGATGGGCTCTCCCGTTTTGGATATCGGCATCTGTCCGACGCCGACTGTCCTCATGTCCGTCCGCTCTTTAAGGACGCGGGGGGCCGTCATTGTGACCGCAAGCCACAATCCTTCCGGATGGAATGGGCTCAAGTTCGTCGGATCTGACGGGCAGTTTTTGGACCAGAAACAAATGGATAAACTCGTCCGCCTCCGCTTGCAGAAAAAATTCCCCAAATCCCGCCGAAAGGGAACGCTCACCCGGAATCCATCAGCCGTCTCGGATCATCTGAAACAGATTCTCCGTCACCTGGATGTTGCAACCATCCGGCGCCGCCGGTTTCGCATCGCGATCGATCCTTGTAACGGCACCGGTGCCGTCGCCACAGAGCGCTTTCTGAAATCACTCGGTTGCCGGGTCTTTGTCATCAACGGAAGGCCGGACGGCCGGTTCACCCATCCGCCGGAGCCGACCCCGGCGCATCTGGAACAACTTTCCCGTCTTGTAAAAAGGAAAAAAGCGGATATCGGTTTTGCCCAGGACCCGGATGCGGACCGGCTTGGGATTGTGACGGACAAAGGGGAACCCTTGAGCGGAGAATACACCCTTGCGCTCGCCATCCAACGGATTCTTTCCCAACGGAAGACGCCCATTGTGGTGAATCTTTCTACCTCCCGGATGGTGGGGGATCTTGCCGGACGCTTCGGGCGAAAAGTCTATTACACCAAGATCGGGGAGCACCACGTTGTTCAGAAGATTAAAAAGATAAACGCGGCGATCGGGGGAGAGGGAAACGGCGGGGTGATTTATCCGAAAATCAACCCGGCCCGGGACAGTTTTGTCGGAATCGGCCTGATTTTGGAACTCCTTTCCCACATCCACCGGCCCGTTTCCGCATTGGTTCAAGCACTTCCCCGATATGTGATGATTCAGAGAAAACTTTCTCTCTCGCAGGATGGCGCAGGGATCCTCCTCAAACGGCTTGCCAAGCGGCTACCGGGAGGGAGGATCACCCGCTTAGACGGGGTCCGGATTGACCTGAAAGAAGGGTGGATCCATGCCCGCCCTTCCAATACCGAGCCGATCCTCCGCCTGATTGCGGAAGCCCCCACCAAAAGGGAGGCCGAACGCCTCCTCCGCCGCGCCCTTCCGTAGAACCGTATCAAGACCATATCAAAAGCGACTTAACTTATTGTAAAGCAATTAGTTGACAAAATTGTCGAGATGTGTTATACTATCCCCGTTTCATAGGACATCCATGTCCAAAATCTCCCTTAAGGTCCTTTTAGCCGCCATAGGTACTTTTTTCCTCCTGACCAGCCCGGTTTGGGGGGATGGCCCATTAGACACTTCGTTGCTAACGGGGCAGGGCATCATCAAACTGACCGATATCCAAGTCCAGGAATTCGGCCGGATCTCCCAGGTCACACTTAAAACCACCGCCCCCGTAGACATTCTTGACTTCAAACTGGCCAATCCTCCCCGCGTGGTGGTCGATATGGTCGGGGGGAATATCTACAGTCTTGCCACCGAGCGGCTCCTTTTTGAAAGGGGCGCGGTGAAGGAGATCCGGAGCGCCCTCTTCCGGAAAGGCCCTGACGATGCCTATCCGGGCCGGAAGGTTGATTCGGTCACGGTGGAACTCCGTTCGGATGCCAAATACCGGGTGGACCGGCGGGAGGGAGGAATCGTGATCGAGGTGGAGACTGGGGAGGGGCTTGAGGCCTTTTTGACCCCGCGGCCCGAACCGCCCCCTCTTTCCCTTTTTCTCCAGAGTCTTCCGAACGAAAAAAAGAGTTCGGAAGAGACGATGGCCGGAATCAGCAAGGAAATCTGGCAGCCGGATCCGAAAGTGATCGAGCCGCTGCCGGATATCTCTGTTTTATCCCTTGAAGAATGCGTTCAGATCGGTCTTGCCAATAACGGCCCCCTATCCCTCGTTAAAGAAGAGACCCGTCTTGCCCGCGCCCGGGTCATTGAAGCCCAGCGGGGCCTTTATCCGACCGCCTCTTTAAAGTGGGCCGAGACGCGCGGAGAAGCAGGGCTCACAACCGCCGATTTTACCGGACGGGAATTCGCGCTGGAGGCGCAGCAACTCATCTTTGACGGCGGGAAGGCGGTCGCCCTCTACAAACAGGCGGAAGTCAACTACGAAGTCAGCCAGGCGACCCATGACCGGCTCCTCGCCGACACTCGTTATGATGTGACCCAGGCCTATTATCAACTTGCCCGCCACAAACATGCCGTCGGGATCTACCGGGAAATCGTCGAGAAGACGAGGGCGGATCTGGAACGGAACCGCCGTCGGTACGATGTGGGGCTCAATCGGCGTCTTGATTTATTGGCGGTTGAATCGCAGTATCAGGATCTCATCCACCAAACGAAGGCGGTGGAGCGGGATCTGGAACTGGCGCGTCTTGCCCTCGGGCAGGCGATGAGTCTTCCCCCGACCGAAAAAGTGGATATCGTCGCCGACCTCGCCTACGAAGACATCGAAGTCGATCTGAAAAGCGCGCTTCACCTTGCCCTTGCCAACCGCCCCGAGATTGAAGTGGGGGAACTGTTGGTCCAATTCAACCAGTACGGGAAGGAGGTGGCCGACAGTCAGGATAAATTTCAGATGAACCTCAGCGGCTCCCTCGGAAAACGCTCCGAGGTGTTTGAGGTCGAAGAAAAAGAGCTTCAGACCGAATGGTTTTTGGGCTTGAGCGTTTCCCATCCGTGGGGAAAGAATACCGTCACGTCCGAAACGATCCTGCAAGACCGCGCTCCGGCCGTCGGTCAGTTCACCAGTTCAAAATTCCAAAGCCATACCTTCCGCGTCTCCCTCTACGACCGGCTTGAGTCGGGAAAAGTTGAGGCCTCGCTCCGGCTGGAAGAGGCGATTGAAGAATTGGAACGGACAAGACGGGTCGTGACCTACGAAACCCAGCAATCCTATTACGATTATCTCCGGGCGCTTGAGCGGGTCCAGACGACGGCGCTGGATGTGGCGCTTGCGGATGAGACCGAGAGAGTCGTCCGGGCCCAGACCGTCTTGGATGAAGCAAAGATCCAGGAGTTGTTTGACGTGGCCTCCCGCCTCCTTCAGGTCAAATCCTCCCATCTGGAGGCGCTGGCCACCTATCATACCTCTGTCGCGGGGATGAACCGCGCCATCGGCATCGATGGGTACTTCCGTTCCAAGGAAGCCAAGATCACGGAACGTCCGCTTACCAAGGAAGTCCGGCATCTTCTCCGGGGTCGGGATGAATTGTGGGGGGTCGCTTTCGAAGAAGGAAAGGCGGAGCCAGGAACGGCGCACGTGATCTACGTGAGTCCCAAAAACGACTTTGTCATTATCAACCGGGGCAACAATGCGAATGTGCGGGAGGGGATGGTTTTTACCCTGATGCGGGACGGCAAGGAGATGGCGGAGGTGAAGGCGATCCGGATCGCCGAGAAAGCGGCGGCCTGTGAAATCGTCGCAACCCGAACCATCCACCCGGTCCAGGTTTGGGATGAAGTCCAGCCGAGGAGACTCTATGGCGTTCAAAGAATCGCTGAAGAAACTCCGAGAGAATAAGAATTTTTGGAAGATTTTCAGGTCCGTCGGGATTTTCTGCATCGTGGCGGCGCTCGGAATTTATCTGACCCCTCAGCTGAAAAAGTGGCGGGAGAAAATCACCCAGGCGCGGCTGGAGACCCAGCGGAAGGAGCAGGAGGAGCAGGAGCGCCGCGCAGGTCGCGAGCGGAAACTTCCGGTCCGGACGTATAAAATCTCGCGGCAGGATTTCAAGGATACCCTTCCGGTTCTCGGCGCGGTAAAGGGAATGACGGAGCTGGACCTGAAGTTCCCGATTTCGGGGACGGTGGCGAGCATCAACTTCAAGGAAGGAGAACTGGTCAAAAAAGGCGAGGTGATTACTACCCTCGATCAGCGGGATGCCCTTTTAAAGGTGAGTTACAACGAATCCCGTCTCAAATCGGCGGAGACCGCGCTTGAGGCGGCCCAGAAAAAACTCGAAATCCATGAGGATCTTTACCGGATCAATGCCATTATTGAACCGCGTCTCCAGGAAATCCGTCTGGAGAGGGACAGTGCCCGGCATCAGATGGAGACGGTTCGCGCCGAACTCGATTCCGCCCGTTCCGAGCTGGACAAAACCCTCCTCTACGCTTCGCAGGACGGTGTCATCGGGGCGCGGGATATCGAGGTGGGGGAATTTGTAACGCCGAATGACCGGGTGTTCACATTGGTCGACATCCAGGAAGTCCATATCGACGTCGGGATTATTGAGCGGGACATCAACAAAGTTGCCCTCGGGCAGGGGGCCTCGGTCCGCGTGGATGCGTATCCGCGGGAGGAATTCTGGGGGGTCATCGACAATATCTTTCCGATTGTGGAAGGGGGCTCCCGGACCCTCACCGCCAAGGTCCGCGTACCAAACGACAAGGAAACGGGTCTCCTCCTCCCAGGGATGTTTGCCCGCGTGCAGGTGAATCTGGCCGAGTTTGAAAAGGCGATTATTGTCCCGAGTGTGAGCGTGAACGACTTAGACCGCGATGGGACCTTCGAAAGTGTCTATGTGATTGATGCAGAAGATGTGGCGCACGTCCGGCCGGTGAAAGTCCTTTATGACAAATCCACCGACTTCTGGGTCATCCAGGAAGGACTCCAGGAAGGGGAACTGGTCGTGGTCGAAGCGCCGGAGTCCCTGAAGGAAGGGGACAAGGTTCAGGTCATCGAAATCCAGGAAGGAACAACGTAAGCGTTCCTGATGAGTCTCGCCTCTTTTTCCGTCCGGCGACCCGTGACGGTTTTCATGTTCTATCTGGGCCTTATTCTTCTGGGGACCATTTCCTGGTTCAAACTCCCCCAGGAGCTTTTCCCGCCGATTACCTATCCGCAGCTTTCCGTCATCAGCCGCTATGAGAATGCCGCTCCGGAAGAAATAGAAAGTCTCATCACCAAAATCATTGAGGAAGCCGTTGGAACGGCTCAAAATTCCCGCCGGGTAACCTCTACCTCCCGCGAAGGTCTTTCCATTGTCACGGTCGAGTTCAACTGGGGGACCAACATGGACGTGGCGAGTCTCAATGTTCGGGAGAAGATAGACCTCGTCAAGGAACGGCTGCCGCGGGATGCGAAGGAGCCGGTGGTCGTTAAATACAACCCCTTTGAACTCCCAGTCATGATTTTGAGCGTCTCGGGGGAAGTTCCTGCCAATGAACTTTTGGAAATCTCCCGGCGGGTGATCAAGGACGAAATCGAAAAGCTGGAAGGAGTAGCATCGGCCAACATCTCGGGTGGGCTCGACCGGGAAATCGCGGTGGATGTGAATGCGGCGCGTCTTGAGGCGGCCGGCGTCCCCTTGAATGATGTTGTCCAGGCGGTCGCCAATGCAAACCTGAACTTTCCGGCCGGGACGATCAAGGAGAGTTTCTACGAATTTCTGATCCGGACGATCGGGGAATTCGAACGGATTCACGAAATCGACGATATCGTTGTCAAGGTCACGGAGCCGGAGCGGCTGAAACAGCAAGAAGAGGCCTTCCGGAAGGCGGTCGGGGAGCCCCCCCTTCATCCGGAGGATCTCGGCCGTCCGGTCCGGATCAAGGACATCGCCGTTGTGCGGGATACGCTCAAAGAGCGGACGAGTTACTCCCGGTATAACGGCGAAGAAAACGTCTCCATCTCCATCCAGAAACAGGCGCAGGCCAACACCCTTTCGGTTGCGAAGAGCATCAAAAAGGTGACCCTTTCTTTGAAGCCGATCCTCGAGCGGCGGGGGATCACGATGAACGTCGTCTACGACAAATCCCAGTTTATCCGGGATGCGATTGACGGACTCCGGGACGACTCTATCCAGGGAGGGTTTTTGGCGTTTCTGATTCTGTTTCTTTTCCTGGGGGATATCTGGAGCGCTCTCATCGTCGCCACCCTTATCCCGATTTGCATCTGGACGACTTTTTCCCTGATGTATTTCGGGAATCTCACCATCAATCTCATGTCCCTCGGGGGACTTGCCCTCGGCGTCGGCATGATGGTGGATACCGGTATCGTCGTCATTGACAATATCTTTCAATACCGTCAACAGGGAAAACTCGCTCACGAAGCCGCTTTTCGGGGGACGGAGGAGGTGGGGAGCGCCATTGCCGGTTCGGTGCTGACAACGGTGGCCGTTTTTCTGCCGCTGGTGTATGTGACCGGGATTGCAGGACAGCTCTTCCGGGAACTGGCCCTGACCGTGACTTTTTCTTTGATGGCCTCTTTGGTCGTGGCCCTTTCCCTGATGCCTGCCTTGGCGAGGTATGCGGGCGGCAGGCCAGAGGGTAGACGGACACGCCCCACCCTTTTTGCAACCATACAACAATGGTTCCCTGCCTTCGTGACGAAAGTCGAGACATGGTACCAGGATGTGCTTCGGGGCATTCTTGAGCGCAGAAGGACGTTCATGCTGCTCACGCTTTTTATGTTTTTCGTAAGTCTCATCATCCTCGGCACGCGGGACCGGGAGTTTCTCCCGAAGGTCGACCAGGGACAGTTCATCATGAAGATGGACTTAAAATCCGGCGCCCGGCTGGACATCACAAACCGGGTCGCCGGAGAGGTTGAAGGACTTCTCTTCACCCTTCCGGAATTGGACAACGTCACCGTCAACGTCGGTTCAAGCCGCGAATCTTCCCAGGGGGAAGAGATTGAGACGCTCGGTTCCCATCAGGCCCAGTTTGTCGTGAATCTTAAAGAGGAGCGGGAACGCACCACAACGGAGGTGGTTCAGTTTTTGAAGACGGTGATCGATCGGATGGAACTGGAGGGGGCGGAGGTGGAATACGTGGTTCAAGGAACCGTCTTTGCCTCCGCCATTGAACAGGGAGAGCCGATTGTCATCGAGGTCAAAGGACATGACCTTCACACCCTGGAACGGCTGGCAACGGAATTACATGCGTCTTTGTCCCATATCACAGGCACGTTTGGGGTCAAGACGAGCCAGAGCGAACCCTCTCCGGAGACCAAGGTTCACGTGCTGAAGGACCGCGCGGCTCTTCATAATCTTTCTGTCACCTCCATCGCCCAAACCGCCCAGATCGCTGTGAAAGGGGTCGTGGCGACCAAATTCAAAGAGGGAGGGCGTGAAATCGATGTGCGGGTCCGGCTTCGGCCGGAGGACCGGAAAAATTTCGAAAAACTCCGGAGAATCCCGCTTCAAACTCCTTTGAAACAGATTGTCCCGATCTCCGAGGTGGCTTATTTCGCGAAGGGGCTTGGCCCCAGCGAAATCAAGCGGTTGAACCAGTCCCGGGTGATTCTGGTCCTGTCCAATTTTGCCGGGCGGGGATTCAGTGCCATCGCGAAGGATATTCAGACGGCCATCGACCGTCTGAAGATGCCTGCCGGCTTCACCGTCCGACTGACTGGGGAGAAGGAACGGGTCAGCGAGTCTTTCCAGAGTCTCCGGTTCGCCTTGATTCTTTCCCTGGCTCTCGTCTATATGATCATGGCGGCAGAGTTTGAGTCGCTCTGGAAGCCGTTTGTCATTTTCCTCACGGTTCCGATGTCGCTCATCGGCGTGGCGATCGGACTTTTCGCGATGGGCCTTTCGGTGAATGCGCTGGTGTTGCTCGGCGTCATCCTTCTCGGCGGGATCGTGGTGGATAACGGAATCGTGTTGATTGAAGCGGTTAATCTGCTGCAGAAGGAGGGTCTTCCTCTGGAAGAGGCCCTTTTGGAGGGAGGGAAGCGGCGCCTGCGCCCCGTCTTGATGACGAGTCTCACCACGATCGTCGGCCTTGTGCCTCTTGCCTTCGGGGGCGGCAGGGGATCGGAACTCCGGAGTCCCATGGCCCTCACCGTCATGTCGGGATTGACCGTATCGACTTTTCTGACACTGGGAGTCCTTCCGGCTATCTTTGTCAGCGGCGAACATGTCTTTGAACGTCTCCGGGAGGTATCTGTCCGCTTTCCGGTGTTCGGCTTCCTCCGGAAAGAAGAACCCGCTGTCCTGGCGCCAGCAACCGTACCGGCGATGGGTGA
Source organism: uncultured Omnitrophica bacterium (assembly GCA_947085655.1). GTDB lineage: Bacteria > Omnitrophota > Gorgyraeia > JACQQV01 > JACQQV01 > CAMTXH01. Next base: position 57,129 of record CAMTXH010000011.1, read on the forward strand.
GGTTGTTACCCCGCCGGAAATTCCCTCCGCACAACCGTCGTTTCTGACGCGGCGGCAGGGGGAAGCGCTCGACTATATCCGTCAAACCGGGCGGATCAGCCGGAAGGCGTATGCGGAGCATTTCCAGATTTCAATCCCGACGGCGGCCCGTGATCTGAAGGAACTGGTTCAGAAGGGTTACCTCAAAGGGATCGGTCCCCTGGGTCCCGGCCGCTGGTACGTCCCGACAGGGAAATAATGGACCTTTCCGAATTCTCCATCCGCCGTCCAGTCACCATCTTCATGTGCGTCATCGGCGCCTTGGTTCTCGGTGCCATCGCCCTCCAACGTCTCCCGGTTGAACTCCTTCCGAATATCAGTTTCGAGGACATCACCATTTTTACCGAGGTCCGAGGAGGGATTCCTCCCGGCGAAGTCGAGAGTCAGGTGACCCGCCCGATCGAAGAGGCGATGGCTTCTGTGACCAATCTGGAAAATCTTCTGGCTATCTCCAAGGAAGGGGAATCGCGTATCGTGATGAGTTTCGAGCCGGGGACCGACATGGATTATGCGGTGCTGGAGGTGCGGGAGCAGTTTGAGAAGGTGAAAGACAAACTCCCCTCCGAAGTCGAGAAACCGGTGATTGCCAAATACGATCAGGCGGATGTGCCGATTATTACACTCGCCATCTCAAGCCCCAACAAAACCACCGAGGAGGTCCGGAAAATTGTCGATGAAAAAATCAAAGAGCGCTTCCAGCGGCTTCCCGGCATCGCCAATGTGGAGGTGGTCGGTGGGAGGGAGCGGAAGATCCTGGTGGAACTCGACCAGAAGCGGCTCCAGGCCTACGGCATTCCGATTCAGCAGGTTGTTTATATCCTCGGAGCGAACAACCTGAATCTCCTTTCCGGGGAACTGGAGGGGAGAAAAGAGAAATTCCTGGTCCGGACGATGGGGGAATACCGGTCGATCGAGGATATTCAGAATATCGGCGTGACCGCAACACCGCAGGGGGTCATTATCCGTCTTGAGGATATCGCCCGAATCGAGGATTCCTATCTGGAGCCGGAAGGGTATGCCCGGATTGATGCCAAGCCGGTGGTTGCGCTTTACATCCAGCGGGAGACGACAGCCAACATCATCAGCGTTTCCCTGGCGGTGCAGGAGGAGCTGAAGAAGATCCGAAAGACGTTGGGGGAAGAGGTGATCCTTTTCCCGGTGAAAAACGAGGCGGAATTCATCCAGAAAATGATCGACGTCGTGATGAACTCCCTTGTGAGCGGCGCGATGCTTGCGGTTTTGGTGCTCATCATCTTTTTACGAAGCGAGCGCCCCGTTTTCATCATTTCCCTGACGATTCCGATCTCGGTCATTACCACTTTCTTCCTGATGATGCTCCCCGGCCTCACGCTGAACATGATGACCCTCTTCGGCCTTGCCCTCGGGATCGGGATGCTGGTGGATAACACCATCGTGGTACTGGACAATGTGGAGGTCTATCGGCAGCGCGGGGTGGCTCTCCGGGAGGCGGCCGAAAAGGGGGCGGGGGAGATGGCCATCGCCATCATCGCCTCCACCATTACCACCGTGGTTGTTTTTCTCCCGGTGATTTTTGCAAACGAAGAAATCAAACTCCTCTATCAGGGGGTCGGATACACGATCGCCTTCAGTCTGATTGTGTCCCTGATTGTGGCATTGACGCTTGTCCCCCTCTTGATTGCCCGGCTCGGCTTTTCCCGGAACCCCGCCATTATGGTGGCGCTTCTCGTCGCCTCGTGCGGACTGATTGTGTATTTGACGCGTCCTTTTTCAGTTCTCTGGGTGTATCTCGCCACCTTTCTCTTTGTCACCGCCATCACGTTTTCGTATGAGGACCGTTATCGAAAGTGGATCCCCTTTTTTTTTAAACGGTTCCAGACACTCATCCTTTTTCTCCTCGGCTGTTCGTTTGCCTTCTTTGTTTTATTTCTTTTGATTTCCGCCCGATTTTTTGACCAGGGGGATGTCGGGTTTGTGTATGACCGCGCCCAGGAATTTTTTTTCCGGTACCGTCCGCTCACCGTCACCCTCCTTTTCTCCATTGCGATGATCGGGGTTCTCTTTTACCGGCCGTTAAGCCGGCTTGCAGTCCGGAGGCGGTATCTTTGTGTGTTGTTGTCATTGGCTCTTTTTGCGTTAAGTCTTTTCATCGCCATTTTCAAGATTGATAAGGAATTCCTCCAGACCACCGAGGAAAACGATTTCACGATTTTTATCGAACTTCCGACCGGCGCCAAACTCGATATCTCCGATAAAATTGTTGCAAAGGTTGAGGAGATTCTCAAAGCGATGAAAGAAGTGAAGACCTTTCAGTCCCGCGTGGAGAAATGGTCCTCCAAGATCTACGTGACTTTGGTTCCGATGGACGAGCGCGATAAAACCAACGCTGAAATCATCGAACAACTCCGTCCCCAGGTGGAGGATATCGAACCGGCCTTCATTTATTTTGAGGAGCCGTGGCAGGTCGGCACCCAGGAGGTCATCGTCGATATCTACGGACACGATTACGAAATCTTGGAGGACCTGGCGAAAACCATCTTTACCCACCTCGATTCCATTCCGGGCCTGACGGATGCCAAGATCCGGCACCGGGAGGGGCGACCCGAGATCCGTGTGGTGGTGGACAAGCAGCGGGCTTCCTTTTTTGAACTCGACGTGGCGGAAGTGGCGGAGGTGGTCCATGCGCAGATGCGGGGACTCGTGGCAACCCGCTATCACACCGAGGCGAAGGAGGTGGAGACGATTGCGCGGCTCGATGAGAAATACCGGAAGAATTTGAACGACTTGAGACGGCTGACCCTGACCACCCCGAAGGGGGAGCCGGTCTTCCTTGAACAGATTGCCTCCTTCATCTTCGACCTGGGGCCGAGCGAGATCTGGCGGAAAAACAAGGCCCGGATGATCCAGGTCAGCGCCAACAAGGGGGAAGTCTCTTTGAGCAGGGCGATTGCCCTGATCCGGGAGCGGATGGATGAAGTGGAATTCCCAAAGGATTACCATTACCGGTTCGGCGGGAATTATGACCGGATGGTTGATAACCAGACCCAGATGATCATCGGGCTCTGTTTGAGTCTGGTGCTGGTTTATCTGGTCCTCGCCTCCCTTTTCGAATCGTTTTTGCAGCCGTTTCTGATCATGATGTCGGTTCCGCAGGTGGCGACCGGCGTGGTGGCCGCACTGATTCTCACGAAGACTCCTATCAGCATCGGAGTCTATATCGCCGCCTGGCTTTTGGGCGGGATTGTGGTGAATAATGCGATTATCCTCATCGATTCGCTGAACCGGTACCGGGAAAAGAACATAGGGGTTCTCCGGTCGGTTTTTCGGGTGGCGGAAGCGCGCCTCCGTCCTATTCTCATGACCACCGTAACGACCCTGATGGGACTTTTGCCTCTCAGCCTCTACCGCGGGGAGGGGGCGACGCTCCTTTCTCCAACGGCGGTGGTCCTTTTCGGGGGGCTTTCGACTTCCGCAGTCTTCACCCTCTTCATCGTTCCCTGCATGTATGTGATTTTTGAAGACATCCGGAAATTTTCACTGAGGCTGCGTCACCCCCCTGACTTGCGGTAACTTCCCGTCAGGGCAGGTGTTTCATAACGAGTTGCGGGATCGTTTGGTTTTTGATAAGATAAAGAATGAGGTGGCAATATTGAAGATCCGTCCTGAAACGCGGTGGATCCTCATCACTCTTCTCGTCTTCGGCTCCGCGAGTTTGTTCAGTTCCCTCTGGGTATTCCGAGAACGGGCAAGGGCACACCGCGCCTTCGTCGAACGGGAAGATTCCCTCCTCAGAACCGTCGCCTCCCTCAAAGAAGAACTCTCCGAAGCGAAAGCCAAAGGACTCGAACTGGAGGCCAAACTTGTAGAACTCCGGGAGACCCTTGACCGGAGGGTCCGCGAAGTGGAATCTCTCGAGGCCAAATATCAACTTGTTGTCAGGGACAAAGAAACCTTGAAGGCGGAGACGATGAAGCACCGGGATGAGAAGTTGGCGCTGGAGGAGAAGGTCCGGCAGCTCTATGCCAGTCCTTTTTTGGTAAAGTTGATTTCCGAAAAAAAAGGTTTTGAGGCGGATGTGGAGGGGCTGAAACGGACGGTTGAAGAAAGCCGCGATGAGTTGGTCCGGATCACGGAAGAACGGAATGCCCTGGAATCAAGGATCGAAGAGATTCAAGCGGCCAAGGTGCAGCTTGAGGATCGGCTGCAAAAGGAGCAGGGAAAGATTACGACGATGACGGAGGCGCTGGACAAAGAGAGGGCGGGGCGCCTCTCGGTGGCGGAGAGTCTGAGCGAAAACTTTTCACGGGTCAAACGGGAAAAGGAAGCGCTTCAGTCAGAACTTTCCCGCGTGACGCAGGAGAAGATTGAACTGGAGCAGGAGATGGACCAGGTCCGCGACCGGGTGCAGGAGATTAACCAGAAACGGGACGAACTGGCCACCCAGGTGAAGGAGATTAACCAGGTTCTTGAGACCCGGCTTCGGGAGATCAACCAGATCCGGGAGACGTACGAAAAAACGATTGACGAGACGCGCCAGATTGTCCGGGTGGAACGGGATGTGGTGGAACTCCCCCCCATTGTCGTCAAAGGAAGCTCTCCGCCCCCGGAAAGCACACCGGAGACGTCGACTCTGGCAGTTTCAAAAGAACCGGTGATCGGTGAGGCGAAAAATGGGAAGATCGTCGTCGTGAACCGGCAGCATAACTTTGTTGTGATTGACCTTGGGCGGGATAGCGGCATAGAGGAGGGAATGCGCTTTCATGTTTTTCGGGACGGGCAGGAACTTGGTCTTCTGAAGGTGACGGAAGTCCGCCAGAAGATTTCCGCCTGTGATGTGGTCAAACAGATCCCTCCGCACCAACTGGCCGAAGGCGACCTCGTCATTTATTAGGGACGTTTCTAGTTCTGGCCCTAATCTGGCCCCAATGTGTCCCCTGTCTTCGTTTTTAAACAAAAGGGACAGGTCGGGGCCAAGTGTAGAAACGTCCCTAAATGTTGGGGAAATTGTTGACCTGGAGATAGAGGAGCGTTGACAATGCGGCGGGTCGTGGTGACCGGCATAGGGGTGGTGGCCCCAAATGGGGTCGGGTTAAAGCAGTTTTCCGAAGCCCTCCGTTCCGGGCGCTCCGCCATCCGTTCCCTTTCCCGATTTTCCCATCCTGATTTCTCCCGATTTTTGGCTGCTGAAATCCCCCCCGGCATCTTTTCCCTGAACGGCCTTGACCGCTCCATCGTCTATGGATTAAAAGCGGTGGAGGAGGCCCTTCAGGAAAGCGCTTTTCCAGTCTCCTCCCTCCCGCCGGAAGAAGTAGGAGTGGTCTTCTCATCCAGCAAGGGAGGGATGTCGTGCGTGGAGAAAGCGCTCTCACCGACTTTAATGGAACAATTTCCGACTTCGAGTGTTTCTTCGGAAATCCTCAGGCACTATCCGTTTCGGGGACCTGCCTTGAATTGGGTTGCGGCCTGCGCCACCGGAACGCATGCGCTCATCCGCGCCTTTCAGTTGATTCAAGACGGATACGCTTCTTTTGTGATTGCCGGCTCAAGCGATGCCTCCATTACCCCACTCCTTCTATCCGGCTACGCCCAGATGGGGGCCTTAAGCCACGAAGGGATGTTTCCGTTTGACCGGCGCAGGAGCGGTTTTGTCGTCGGAGAAGGGGCGGCCGCGTTTGTTCTTGAGGAAAGAAAAGGGGCACTCAAGCGGGGTGCACCGATTTACGGAGAGATGGCCGGTTATGCCATGGGTCAGGACCCATCCCATCCGCTCCGGTTTAACGAAAAGGACGATACATTGGCTCGTGTGTTACGGAACGCCCTTGAGCGGTCGGGTGTTGCGCCGGAGAAAATTGACTACGTGAATGCGCACGGAACGGCGACTGTGGCAGGCGACCGTTATGAGACAAAGCAACTGAAACAGGCTTTCGGAAATGTGGTCTATCAGATTCCAATCAGTTCCACCAAATCGATGACTGGACATCTCCTCGGTGCAGCCGGGTCGGTGGAACTTGCCGCAACGTTTTTGGCAATGGAACAGAATTTTATTCCACCAACCATTGGTCTTTCCGAAAAGGATCCGGCGTGTGATTTGGATTATGTACCGAATGAGGCAAGGCAAAAGCCGGTCCGAACGGCTCTTTCGGTTTCGATGGGATTCGGCGGACATATTGGCGTCATTGTTGTGAAAAAATAGAAAAAAAGGAGGAAAAATGGAACGGCTCAATATTGCCATTCTCGGAGCGGGCGGACTCGGGAAAAACGCCGCCAAGATGATCGGAATGAAGAAAGAATTCCGGCTTGTCGGACTCTGCGACAGCCGCGGATTTGCCTTTCAAGCCAAGGGATTGGATACGGAGCGGGTCGCGAAGGCTCCGGAGGGAAGCACCGTCGGAGAACTTTCTTTCGGCAAACTCTCCAAAGACCCTATCGGGGAACTCTTGAAGCATAAAGACAACATCGACGCAATATTTGTAGCACTTCCGAATCTTCCAAATGATTTTATTCCGAAGGTTACCCGCCGAATTTTCACCGAGGGATACGAAGGCGTCTTGGTGGATGTCCTCAAACGGACCTCCGCGGTGGAGATGCTCTTGAAACTGGACCGGATCGCCAAACGAAAAAAGGCAGTGTATCTCACCGGATGCGGAGCCACCCCCGGACTCCTTTCGGCGGCGGCGGTCCTTGCGGCGCAATCCTTCACGGAAGTGGAGCATGTGGATATTTACTGGGGGGTCGGGATTCCCAGTTGGGAGGAATACCGCGCCACGATCCGGGAGGATATTGCGCATCTCCCAGGTTTCACCGTGAAAAAGGCAAGCGCCCTTTCGGATGAAGAGGTGAACACCCTCCTTGCCGAGCGGGACTGGAAACTGGAATTGAAAGAAATGGAACATGCGGATGACATTCTGCTTGAGCGGGTGGGGGTGGTGAAAAAAAGGAGCCAGGTTACGGTGGGCGGGGTGATGGACACCCATTCCGACAAAAAGCCGGTTTCCACCACCATGACGCTGACCGGGACAACGTTCGAGGGAAAACGCTCAAGCCACCGGTTTATCCTCGGCGATGAGACAACGATGCCCTGTAACGTGATCGGCCCGGCCCTCGGGTATCTGAAACGGGCGCACTGGCTCAAGAGTCATGGGATCTACGGGATCTTCGGCTCCACCGAGTTCATGCCGATGGTTGTGCAGTGACAGTTTCATTTCTCGAAGAAACCCTTACGACATTGAAAGAGGCGGGGCTGCACCGGCGTCTCCGGATCTTGGAATCGAGCCCTGCCCCCCGCGCCACGATTGACGGGAGAAGCGTTCTCCTTTTCTCAAGTAATAACACCCTCGGCCTTTCCTGCCACCCGAAGGTGATCGAAGCGGCGGTGTCGGCAACGCGAGAATACGGCACCGGCGCAGCCGCCTCGCGCCTCATCTCAGGAAACCTCAAACTCTACACTGTCCTTGAGGAAAAGATTGCCCGGTTGAAAAAGACAGAGGCCGCCGTCATCTTTTCATCGGGCTATGCCACGAATCTCGGAACGATCCAAGCGCTAGCTGAGCCGGGAGACCTGATCCTGATCGATAAATTGAATCACGCCTCCATTATCGACGGATGCCGGTTGAGCGGTGCACACCTCAGGACCTACCGGCATAAAAATATGTCGCTTCTTGAATCCCATCTCGCAAAATCCGACCCTGCTCGGAAGACACTTGTCATTACCGACGGCATCTTCAGCATGGACGGCGACCTTGCGCCCCTTCCGGAAATCCATGCGCTCACCAAGCGATACGGGGCAATGTTAATGGTGGACGATGCCCATGCGACAGGGGTCTGGGGAGAAAAAGGGGAAGGAACGGTTCATGCAGCCAGAATCAACGACCGCGAAATCATCCAGATGGGAACATTCAGCAAAGCACTCGGGAGTCTCGGGGGATTTGTGGCTGGTTCAAAATCGCTCATCGATTTTTTGGTGAATGAGGCACGAAGTCTCATCTATTCGACCGCGCTTCCACCGGGGGTGCTGGCCGCAAGCATCGCCGCGATCAGCGTATTAGAGGAAGAACCGGAAATATTAATCAACTACAAGAAAAAATTGCAGTTTTTCAAGGAGGGCCTCACACAACTCGGTTACGACCCGATGGGAAGCGAAACCCATATCCTGCCGGTTCGAATCGGCGAGAATGAGGCGGCAGTCGGTTTTGCCAAGGCCCTTTATGAAGAAGGGCTTTTTGCGCCTGCCATCCGTCCGCCGACCGTTCCAAAGGGAACAGCCCGGATCCGCCTGACACCCATGGCGACGCATACCGAGGAGGACTTGGAACAGGCGCTCGATATTCTGAAACGGGTCGGCCGCCGCTTCGGCATCATTCAATGATGGCTAAAGGACTCTTTGTGGTTGGAACAGACACCGGTGTGGGAAAGACGGTGGTGGCGGCCGGGATCGCAGGTGTGCTTCATAGACGGGGAATCGATGTCGGGGTGATGAAGCCGGTGTCAAGCGGAAATCGGAACGACGCCCGCTTTTTAATGAAAAGTGTCGGCTCGCCCGATCCGATTGAC
>CAMTXH010000012.1:0-17767 GCA_947085655.1 uncultured Omnitrophica bacterium
AAGCTGCGGCCTGCCTTCAGGGATTGGCTTATTACTTCACGCTCTTTGGGAGTCAAGTGGGTGTAACGTTCCATTTGCAACACTCCTTTCTGCCTGTCATTTTACAGGCAAAGTGTTGCACTTAGAACTTGAACCTACCTGGTCCCTTGTGCTTTCAGAAAGAGCGCTCCAAGCGGCGGGAGGGTCAGGTTCAGCGAATAGGGACGGCCGTGAAAGGAGATGTTGTACGCCTCCGCTCCGCCGAGGTTTCCGTGGCCGCTTCCGCCATATTCCTTGGCGTCGCTATTCAACACCTCTTTCCAATATCCCCCCTGCGGGACACCGACCCGGTAATTGTAGCAAGGGGTGGGAGTGAAGTTGCAGACCACGAGCAACGTCTCATCTTTAGCCCGGTTTTTCCGGAGGAACGTGAGAACGCTATGTTGACTATCGTTACAATCGATCCATTCGAAGCCGGGCCATTCGGTGTCCATTTCATGAAGGGCTGTTTCACTCCGGTAGAAGCGGTTCAGTGCTTCCACCCATTTTTGAATCCCCTGATGCGGCGCATACTGCAAAAGATGCCATTCCAGACTTCCATCATGGTTCCATTCTTCGCGCTGGGCGAATTCTCCGCCCATAAATAGGAGCTTTTTCCCCGGTTGGGAATACAGATAGGCAAAGAGGAGCCGGAGATTCGCGAATTTCTGCCAGTCATCCGCCGGCATTTTTGAGACGAGTGCGCCTTTGCCGTGAACCACCTCATCATGGGAAAGGGGGAGCATGAAGTTCTCGGTAAAAGCATAGACCATCCGGAATGTCAGTTCGTTATGATGGTACTTCCGGTAAATCGGGTCCTTTGAAAAATAGACGAGAGTGTCGTGCATCCATCCCATGTCCCATTTGAATCCGAAGCCGAGTCCCCCGACGTAAGTCGGCCGGGAAACCATCGGCCAGGCGGTCGATTCCTCCGCAACGGTGACAACATCCGGAAAATGCCGGTAGACCTCCTCGTTGAACCGGCGGAGAAACCAGATTGCCGCGATATTTTCTCTCCCGCCGTATTCATTCGGGATCCATTCCCCCTCCTTTCGGGAATAATCCAGATAAAGCATGGAGGCGACTGCATCGACCCGAAGGCCGTCGATATGATACTGGTCAAGCCAGAAAAGGGCACTCGAGATCAGAAAACTTTGGACCTCCCGCCGGCCGTAGTTGAAAATGGAACTCCCCCAGTCCGGATGAAATCCTTTTTTGGGATCCGCATGTTCAAAAAGATGCGTCCCGTCAAAATAGGCAAGCCCATGTTCATCCGACGGAAAATGGGAGGGGACCCAGTCGAGAATCACCCCGATCCCCTTTTGATGAAGGGCATCGACCAGAAACATGAAATCCTCCGGCGTCCCGTACCGGCTCGTGGGGGCAAAATAACCGGTGGTTTGATACCCCCAGGAACCGGAAAAGGGATGTTCCATGACGGGAAGAAATTCCACATGGGTAAATCCCATCCGGGCGACATAGTCAGGGAGTTTTCCTGCGATTTCCCGATACGTCAGGGGCCGGCTCCGTTCCTCCGGAACCCGCATCCAGGAGCCGAGGTGGACTTCATAAACGGAAATGGGGGCGTCATGGGCATTTGCCGCCTTCCGACGGGACATCCATTCGCCGTCGTGCCATTCATAGGAAGGGTCCCAGACGATGGAGCCGGTCTTGGGCGGGGTTTCATGGTGAAATCCGAAAGGGTCTGCTTTGTCCACCCGGTACCCGTGATAGCGCGATCGGATGTAGTACTTGTAAATGGCGCCCTGTTTGAGCCCCGGGATGAATCCTTCCCAGATGCCGGATCGTCCCTTCGGCAAAAGAGGGTGATGTGTCCTATTCCATCCGTTAAAATCCCCCATCACAAAAACTTTCTCCGCATCAGGCGCCCAGACCGCAAAATAGACGCCTTCGGTCCCTTGCGCGGTCATGGGATGCGCACCGAGTTTCTCGTAAAGACGGAAGTGACTCCCCTCATTGAAAAGAAAAAGGTCGTCTTCGCTTAAAAGGGAAACTTCATTCAAAACTTTCACCGTCATTCCCCTTTCCTCCACCGTCTCATCTGATGCAGAAGCGTGATCACTTCCGGTTTTTGAGTAAAGGCCTCAAAAGAAAAACGGGCTTTCCGATGCCAGTTCGGATACTCCCGCGAGGTCCCCGGAATATTCTGCGGGGCCGTCTCCGACCAGAGATCCTCCAGATTCACCAACACCGCACGGGAGCGGCTTTCACCCAGAAAACGGAGAAGCGCTTTTGAGATGCCGTTTTCTTCTTCCGAAAGCCACCCCTTCCTCTTTAAAATCCGGGTGATGCGAAGGTCCAGATACCGACGGAACTTCCGCTCCATCTGCACCCCCTCTTTTTTCAAAAGCCCAAAGGAAAGACGTTCTTCGATGTCCAGACCCCTCCAGAATGCGGTAAAAGGGGGCATGTCGTGCGTGTTCAAAGAGGCCACCGTCGCCGAATCGGGTCTTTTTAAGGGGAGATGGGGATGCGTCATAAATTCATATTGCATGACAAACATTTTATGAAGCCCGTGCCGCTCCATCGCGCGATTCACCTCCGGGGGAACCGTCCCGAGATTCTCCCCCACGATGAGGGTGCGATGCCGGTGAGACTCCAGAGACAGGATCGCGTAAAACTCCTCCTCGCGATAGCGGACATAAAGTCCTTCTTTCGCGTCGAATGGCGCCGGAATCCAGAAAAGCCGGTGAAACTGCATCACATGGTCGATCCGGAGGACGGAAGCGTATTTCAGGTGATGGCGGATGGCGGCAATAAAATAGCGGTACCGTTCCTTCCGGATATTTTCCGGATGAAGCGGCGGAAATCCCCAGTCCTGTCCTTTGGTAAAGACCGCATCCGGCGGTGCGCCGCTCCGGACTTCCGGGACAAAACTTTCACGTTCGTGCCAGACATCGAAACCGTTCGCATTGACGCCGAGCGGAAGATCGAGATAGAGGCCGGAAATCGTTTTCAGTTGTTCATCGGCGGCCCATTGGGTATAGAGGTGATAGTGAAAATGGGCCGGGTCATAATCCCCTTCTTGAATGACTCCTCCCTTGAGCCGATCCGGCCACTCCCCCCACGGTTTTCTGAACCTTTCAGAGACAGCGCGGAAACGGGCGTAGTCCTCGACAAGAGGGTTTTGCCGGATAAATTCTGCAAGGGCCTTCCGGCGGTCGGGATTTCCCTTCTCGAAGAACGCTTTGACAACCGCTTCAAGGATTTGACGCTTCAAAGCCATTCCCTTCCGGTAATCCACAAGGCCGGATGCGCGAAGCTGTTGCAACTCGCTTTGGATCTTTTGGCTTTCAAGAAGATCTTGTGCCGTCTGGGACTGTTTCCATTCCGGAAGAGCGGCCACATCCAGATAAAAAGGGTCCCAAAAAAGCCGGCTCACCGGTGAATAGGGACTCGGCTCAAAATTCTCATCCAGAAAAGAGGCCAGAAGCGGGAGGGTGCCGACCAGATGCCCTCCCTCTTTTCGAGTCCACTCACAAAGCCGCTTCAAATCTGAAAATGTCCCGCTTCCCCAGCCCCCTTCCCCGGAAAGGGCATATAGAGGAAGAAACACCCCCCACTGCCGCAAGTCGTGATCCGGGGGGAGATACGCCTGCCGGGGAGCAGCCAATACGAGAGTTTCATGAAAAGATCCCGGCCATTCCAGAAAAAACTGATGATATCCGTAAGGGAGGTCCGGAAGCGGAAGCTCCTTTTTGAAATAGGTCTTCCTTCCGAATTTTTTTCTCTCGACGGTGCGAAGTTCCGCCGGCCGGATGGACCATTCTCTCTTCGCTCCGTTTTCAAGCCGAAGGCCGCAGGCGACCCTCTCCTTGGAAAGGGCTTCGGGAAATCGAAGGGTCAAAACGGCCCTCCCATCCCAAGCCGTCGCGACCGGCTCAGAGACACCCTGCCAAATTTCCTCTTCCCGGAGACGAAGGGCTTCCGGGGCCTCCTCCGGTTTTTTTAAAGGAGCGTGCAATGCCTTGAGAGCTGCAAAAAGCGCTTCCGGGGAAGCGACCCGCCGTCGCCCGAAGACATCCTGATACTCTGTTTGAATCCCGTAGAGCCGGGCAAGGCTCTGGAGGTGAGAAGACCATCTCCAATTCATCAAATATTTTTCGTCTCCATTACAGAAAGGATTCCCTGAAGGGGAATTTTGACCCAAGTGGGACGGTTGTTGAGTTCATATCCGAGTTCATACACCGCTTTGTCCAAAAGATAGGTCTGCAGGAGTATTTTGAATTCCTCCCGCGTCTTTGGAAGGAAAGCGGCCCCTTTGGCCGTCTCCAGATAACTCTTGAGAAAAGCGATGCTCACCCAGGTAAACCAAAACCATCCCCAGCGATCCAGAACCGCCGCATCTTCGGGACGGAAAAGATTTGCGCCTTGGGCTTTTTCCTTCTGGCCGACAAGCGCCATCAAGGCGGCATAGTGGAAGGAACGAATCATTCCCGCCAGATCGCGCAGCGGCGAATCTTTATAACGGCGCTCGCTTAAAGGACGGGCCGGCTCCCCCTCGAAATCAATGATGACAAAATCTTTCCCGGTGAAAAGAACCTGTCCAAGGTGGTAGTCGCCGTGGCAGCGGATCCGCTGGACGGTCAGTTTCGATTGTAAAAGCGCCTGGGATGATTTGAGGATTTCTTTTTCAAGCTGGAGAACCGAATTCGCGTCCTTTTGGACATCCTCAGGAAGGGTTGAAAGGCGTTTGCGAAGGAGTTGAAAATTTTGAGCCGTCAGGCGGCGCATCGATTGGTGGAGGGACCGCTTGGAAAGGGCCGAAAAGGATTCGGGAGAAAAATCAGGATTGGTCTTATCGGAGGCAAGCGCCAAATGAAGTTCGGCGGTCCGGGTGCCGAGGAGTTTGGCATCCTCCAGATAGGTACCGATCCGCCCCGCGGCGGCCGACGGAATCGCCTCGTCTATGAGGGAAAGAAGGGGGGCTTGAAGTGCTGCGACCGCTTCCGTCTCCTTCTCTCCCGTCTTCTGTTGTGCCAACACATTTTCGAAATATTGTTTCAGGGCATCCAGGGTATGCTGCCAGGCATCCCCCTCATTCGGAATATAACCCTGAAGGAACGCAAGGGTCGCGGGGATGCTGCGCCGCCCTTTCTGATAAGTGATAAACCCGGCGACGGGGGGGGTATGCGAAAATCTTTTTTCGGTCAGAAAACTCCCGATTTCAAGATCGGGGTTGATTCCCTCTTCCAGGCGGCGGAAAAATTTCAATATGGAGAGATTTTCGTAGAAGACGGAAGTGTTGCTCTGTTCCGCCCCGACGACTTTGAGCTCCGGAATCCGGCTTCCGAGACCCAACTTCCGGAAAACGGAATTGGATTGGGCCGAGAGCGTTCCGGAAGTGCCGGTGAAGGACCGGCGCCTCCCCATCGCCTTCAACATCGCCGCACAAAAATCCCGGTCAAAAATCGCATCGAACAGGACTCCCTCCTCTTGCTCTCCCTGAATCATGGCAACAACGGCCTGCGGCGGAAGAGTTTTTGTCATTTCCCCCGTCCCGTATGCAAGCGGCAGCATGTACGTTTCCGGCTCCCCTTCACGATAGTTCACCTGGAGCAGCGTGATGGAAGCCGATTCCGAAACGGGGATTGTCTCGGCCATTTTGACCGACTGGATCGGCCGCCCTTTGCCGCCGAACCACCGGCACCGCTTGAGATAGGCGGGAAAAAGCTCTTCGAGGACAACTCGGGTTTCATATTCAAAAAGGGTGTCCCATCCGCCGTCCACATCCAAAGTCGGAACCCCCTTCTCTTCGGCCTTTGTCTCCTTCTTTTTCTCGAGGGAAAACCAGTAAAACGTATGCGGCCCGAGCGTGAGGAAATAAGGAAGGTCCCCGATCGGCGGAAAGGGGGTTTGGCCGAAGAGTTCCACCGGCACGCTCTCTTTGAAAGCGGAGAGATCAACCTCCACACACTGCGTAAAGCGGGAGAGATTCGCCACGACCAGAATCGTTTCCTCCTGGTGACGGCGGATAAAAACGAGGACTTTTTTGTTTTCCGGCTGTAAAAATTCAATCGTCCCGTAGCCGAAGGCCTTATGCCGTCTCCGAAGGGCGATGATCCGTTTCATCCACCAAAGGAGAGAACTCGGATTGTTCTGCTGGGCTTCCACATTCACCGCTTCGTAGTGGTATTCCGGATCGATGATAATCGGAAAGTAGAGTTTCTGTGGATTCGCCTTGGAGAATCCGGCGTTCTGGTCGGCGCTCCATTGCATCGGCGTGCGGACACCGTTCCGGTCTCCGAGATAGATATTGTCTCCCATGCCTATTTCATCTCCGTAGTAAAGGACAGGGGTCCCCGGCATCGAAAAGAGGAGGCCGTTCAACAGTTCCACGCGTCTCCGGTTATTGCCCAGAAGCGGGACGAGGCGCCGCCGGATGCCGAGATTGATCCGCATCTCCGATACCTGCGCATAGACGCGGTACATATAGTCCCTCTCCTCATCCGTGACCATCTCAAGCGTCAGTTCATCATGATTCCGTAGAAAAATCGCCCACTGACAACTTTCGGGAATGCCGGGAGTCTGCTGAAGGATTTCGACAATTGGGTAACGGTCCTCGAGGCGGCTGGCCATAAAAAGCCGGGGCATGAGGGGAAAGTGGAACGCCATATGACACTCCTCCCCGCCTCCGAAATAAGCGGAGGCATCTTCCGGCCATTGATTCGCCTCCGCCAAGAGCATCTTATCCTTGAAGTTTTGGTTCACATGCTGGCGGAGTTTCTTCAAGAAAGCATGCGACTCCGGCAAATTTTCGCAGGTCGTCCCCTCCCGTTCAAAAAGATAAGGCACCGCATCCAGCCGGAGCCCGTCCACCCCCATCCCAAGCCAGAAATCGAGCGCCTGAAAAACCGCTTTTTGCACAAGGGGGTTTTCGTAATTCAAATCGGGTTGATGACTGTAAAAGCGGTGCCAAAAATACGCCTTGGCGACCGGATCCCAGGACCAGTTGGACGTTTCAAAATCCTTGAAAATAATCCGTGTTTCCTTGTACCGTTCCGGCGTATCGCTCCAGACGTAGAAATCCCTGAAACGGCTCCCCGGTTTTTCCCGACGGGCTCTCTGGAACCAGGGATGCTGGTCGGAGGTGTGATTCAGGACAAGCTCTGTGATGATGCGCAGCCCCTTTGCATGCGCTTCCTTGAGAAACGTCTGAAAATCGCGGAGGGTTCCGTAGTTGGGATGGACAGCGGTATAGTCGGCAATGTCATAACCGTCGTCCCTCAGGGGGGAGGGGTAGAAAGGTAAAAGCCATATGGCGGTCACCCCCAGATCACGGAGATAGTCGAGTTTTCCGGTCAATCCCCGGAAATCCCCGATCCCGTCCCCGTCCGAATCCGAAAAGGCGCGGACATGGAGTTCGTAAATGACCGCATCCTTATACCAGAGGGGATGCTCCCTCAAAAAAGGTCGCTTCCTTGATATGTTTGTTTTTTGTGTCATCAAAAGGGCCATTGAACGGACTTTCAGAGAAAATAGTCGAAATCGTACTCGGTTTTGACCTTGTGGCGGATGCGGAAAAGGTGCGCAGGCATCAGGTGCGGATTCAGTTCCACGTAATTGCGCGGTCCGTTCCAAAGGTATTTCGCGTCGGTCAGAAGGTCATGCATCTGATAGGACTGGGACGGGTCGAGTCCGAGCTGGTCCAGCGGAAGTTCCAACCACCCGGATTGGGTATGATGCGGATCCAGATTCACCACAACGACGATACAGTTCGAAAGATCCCGGGTGCACTTGCTGTAGGCAATCAATTGGTCGTTGCCGATGGGGTGAAACCGGAGATTCCAGTCCAGTTGAAGCGCCGGATTCTGTTTCCGGATCCGGTTTACCCTGACAATTGTTTCCTTGATGCTCTCCGCCCGCGAAAGATCCCATTTTTTAATTTCGTACTTTTCCGAATCAAGATACTCTTCCTTTCCCGGCTCCAGCGGCCGGTTCTCGCAGAGTTCAAATGCTGGACCGTAAATGCCGTAACTGGCGCCCAAAGTCGCCGCGAGAATAAAACGGATGGCAAAAGCGGGCCGGCCGCCCCACTGCAGATACTCGGTCAGAATATCCGGAGTATTCGGCCAGAGACTCGGCCGGAAAAATTCCCGGACCTCCGACTGGGTCAGTTCCGTGAAATAATCGGTCAGTTCCCACTTCGCATTCCGCCAGGCAAAATAGGTGTAGGACTGGGTGAAACCGATTTTGGCGAGCCGAACCATCACCTTGGGACGGGTAAACGCCTCCGAAAGTAAAATGACATCCGGATGGTCCCGCTTGATTTCCGCAATGAGCCACTCCCAGAACAAAAACGGTTTGGTGTGGGGGTTGTCCACCCGGAAAATCCGGACCCCCTGCTCGATCCAGAAAAGGACGATGCTTTTCATCTCTTTCCAGAGCCCTTCCCGGTCGGATGTCTCAAAGTTGAGCGGATAGATGTCCTCGTATTTTTTAGGCGGGTTTTCCGCATGCCGGATCGTTCCGTCGGGCCGATGCCAAAACCACTCCGGATGCTCCTTCACATAAGGGTGGTCCGGGCTGCATTGATACGCAAGATCCAGCGCCACTTCCATCCCGTAGTCCTTCGCTTTCGCAACCAGCGCCCGGAAATCTTCCAAGGTCCCAAGCTCCGGATGGATTGCCTTGTGTCCCCCTTCTTTCCCTCCGATGGCCCAGGGGCTTCCCGGGTCTTTCGGTGTGCATTTTGTGGCGTTATTCTTCCCTTTCCGGTGGGCTGTTCCGATCGGATGAATCGGCGGAAAATACAATACGTTAAATCCCATCTCTGCAAGATAAGGAAGACGGGCTTCGCAATCTTTGAACGTCCCGTGGCGCTTTCCGTCGGCACAGGATCTCGGAAAAAGCTCATACCAGGCGTTGAAGCGCGCTTTTTCCCGGTCCACGACAACGGTCAGTTCTTTTTCGTAACGGACTGCTCCGGTCCGATCCGGGTTCCGTTTCATCAATTGAAAAAGTTCCTCCCCCAACGCAATCCGGACCCTCTCCGCCTTCGGATTCCGGAGCTCTGCGGCAGTGGTCTTCAAGGCCTTGGCATCGCGATCCGGGGCCCGCTCCCCCGCCTTTTCAACCAATCCCGCCCCGGTCGAAAGGTCCGTTGAAACATCCTGATTCGTCTCGACCTTTTTACTAAGGTCCCTCCGCCATGATTGGAACCGGTCGATCCATCCCTCGAGCGTATACTGATAGCGTCCGATTTCCGTGACGGAAAACTCGCCGCGCCACCGGTCATTGACCAACGGCTCCATCGGTATTTCCGTCCAAGAAGGAGTTCCCTCTTTTCGGAAAAGAAGGACCGCGGACAAACTGTCGTGTCCGTCTGCGAAAATATCCGCCTCCACAACGACCCGCTCCCCGACCGCCCGCTTGGCCGGAAAGCGCCCGCGGTCGACTTCGGGTGAGACCTTTTCTATGACCACGCGGGGAGTCGCCTCTGAAGTCGGGGGAATAACCGCCGGCTGCTTCACCGACTTTTCCTTTTTCTCTGTCTGGGATTTTGTCGGATTCATGATGGCTCAGACTCCTCCAAGAGCCGGAATGCCACAAGGGAGCGGCCCCTGAGGTTGTAGGTTTCGCCTCCCGAAAGCATTTTTGTTTCACCCTCCAGTCCTGCCGTATCCAAAAGCCGCTCCCACTTTTGATCATCCTCTTTGGGAGGGAGCGTAAACGGAACCGGTTCGTGATGCGCATTCATCATCAAAAAGAGGGTATCACCCACAATCCGTTCCCCCTTTTCATCCACCTCTTGAATGCCTTCGCCGGAGATCCGGACACCGAGGCACCGGACAAACGATGCGTTCCACGCCTCATCGGTCATCTCTTTTCCGGAGGGCTCAAACCAGGAAAGGTCCTTGACATCCCCGCCCCGGATCGCAGAACCCTGGAAAAAGTCCCGTCGGTGGAAAATGGGCTGATCGTTCCAGAACTGGATCATCCCTTTCACAAATTCAAGAAAGGCCTTTTCTCTTTCGCTGAGATTCCACCGGACCCAGGTGAGTTCATTGTCCTGGCAGTAGCCGTTGTTATTCCCCCTTTGGGTCCGTCCCATTTCATCCCCGTGACTGAGCATCGGGACCCCCTGCGAGAGAAATAGTGTTGCGATAAAATTCCGTTTCTGTTGGTCGCGGAGGGTCTGGATGGCAGGGTCATTCGTCGGTCCTTCCGCCCCGCAGTTCCAGTTCATGTTTAGGTCGGTGCCGTCTTTGTTCTGTTCCCCGTTTGCCTCGTTATGTTTTTGGCTGTAACTGACCAGATCGTGAAGCGTAAAACCGTCGTGGCAGGTGATGAAATTGATGCTCGCATGGGGACGCCGGCCGCTTTTTTCATAAAGGTCGCTTGAACCGCAAAGCCGCGTCGCAAACTCCGCTACCGCCCCTCCGTCCCCTTTCCAGAACCGGCGGACGGTATCGCGGTATTTGCCGTTCCATTCCGCCCAGCCGACCGGGAAATTTCCGACCTGGTACCCACCCTCGCCCAGATCCCACGGCTCGGCGATCAGTTTCACCTGCGAAAGAATCGGATCCTGCTGAATCGTGTCAAAAAAAGTGCTGAGTTTGTCCACCTCGTAGAGTTCCCGCGCCAGGGTGCTGGCCAGATCAAACCGGAATCCGTCCACATGCATCTCCGTCACCCAGTAGCGGAGACTGTCCATAATCAGTTGCACGACCCGCGGATGGCGCATGTTCAGGGTGTTGCCGCATCCGGTGAAGTCTTCATAACATCGAAGATCCTCGGGGCAAAGACGGTAGTAAGAGAGATTGTCGATTCCGCGGAAAGAAAGGGTCGGGCCCAGATGATCCCCCTCCGCCGTATGATTGTAGACCACATCCAAAATCACCTCAATTCCCGCCTCATGGAGGTTCCGGACCATCATCATGAACTCTTTCACCGATGCAGTCGGCGAGGAGGCATAACGGGCATCCGGCGCAAAGTACGAAAGGGTATTGTACCCCCAATAATTGGTGAGACCTTTGCGCATCAGATGGGGTTCTGTCGCATGATGGTGGATCGGCATCAGCTCCACGGCCGTGATACCGAGTTCCTTAAGGTGTTTCACCGCCGGATCCGAAGCAAGACCGGCAAACGTTCCCCGGAGTTTTTCCGGAACGAGCGGATGAAGTTTTGTGAATCCTTTGACATGCAGTTCGTAGATGAGGGTTTTGTGCCAAGGCGTCTTTGGCGGCCGATCGTTTCCCCATGTAAAAGCGGTCTCCATGACAACGGCAAGCGGGGCAGTGGCTGCATTGTCCCGCTTGTCAAACGAAAGATCCTCCTTCGGATCCCCGATCGTGTAGCCGAAAAGTTCGTTGCCGCCGTTTATGTGACGGCCGACCACCTTGGCGTAAGGGTCCAAAACGATCTTATGCGGATTGAAGCGGTGGCCTTTCTTCGGATGATAGGGTCCATGCACCCGGTAGCCATAATACTGGCCCGGACGGAGATCCGGGAAATAGCCATGAAAGACCATATTCGTCCGCTCCTGAAGCGGAATCCGCACACTCTCCGACAGTGCTTCAGGCGAATCAAATAGGCAGAGTTCCACCTTTTCCGCATGGTCGGAAAAGAGGGCAAAGTTCACCCCTGCCCCATCCCAAGTTGCACCAAGGGGATACGGCTTTCCGGGCCAGACTCTTACCTTGACTGTTTCTTTGAGTTGCGAAGGATTCATGGCTTCCGAAAAAGGAGTATTTATTATACCGCTTTTGAACCGAACATGCAATGTGGCAGGAGGTTAGAAATTGGGTGGGTTAAGGATCGAGGCGGGGTGAGAGTTCGATGTCCGGAATGTAAATCTTCACCCGCCCCGCTCCGGGGACCTCGATAGCACGCAGGCCCCCATCCCGGCCTGAAACTCCCGGGATCGGAAAACGGATGGTCAAAGTGGTTCCTTCCCCGATTTCACTTTCAACACTCACCATGCCGTGATGGTCTTCAACGATCTCTTCAACCGTCGGAAGCCCTGACCCTATTCCTTGAATCCTATTCGGCTTCCGGCTGTAGTCACGGCTCCAGATCTTCGGAAGATCCTCCGGCAGAATCCCACTGCCGATATCCGAGATCCGGAGAAAGTCTCCCGCTTGGTCCGTTCCGGTTTCAATGGTCAATCGACGAATGGGACTTTCCGCCATGGCATGAAAGGCATTGTCAAAAATCTCCGCAAGAACCCTCTCCCATTCCAACCGGCTCATATAACTCAAAAGCGGATGTCGGGTGGTTCCTGCTGTTCCTTCAAATGCAAGATCCGAAAGGTCGATATCGTACTCCTCAATCAGCGTGGAAAAGCGGGATTCACTCGCAAGCGTGCCGAAAAGAACTTCCTCGAACGGCGGATCCGTTCGGCGCCAGTCCGATGTCATCGTCTGGACCCGATCCATTAGCTGATAAACCAACGATTCGTATTCCACGGCACGTTCTCCCCCATCCCGCACCGCGTCGGGACCTTCATCGGCCTGAGCGAACCGGGAGGCGCCGTCGCCGGCTTTAGCCCCTTCGGGTGCAAGGAGCATTTCTGCGGCGATCAGATGAACATGAGGATAATGTGCCTTCGGCCTGTCGGCAATGGTTCGGAAGATACTGTCCAACTCTGAAAGTGCGTCCAACTTCCGGAACTGTCTGTCGTCGACCGGACCTTCTGCAAAAGTGCCTATTCCCTCGAGGATCCGCTCCACCTTGAAACGGAACGATTCGATCATCAGATTCTGGGCTGCCACGAAGGCGTCATCCCCCCGCGAAAGGGATGTTTCGGGGGGCGCGACATCGATCCCATTCGAGCGCCTTCGGGCGGTGAGACGGGCTGCGTTACGGATGATTTCTACAGCCTCATTCAAACGGCTGGCCTGCTGATGGGACATCTGCCTGTTTTCCTGCAGGGTCTGCTCGATGGTGGAAAGGCGGGCGATCGCTTCCACCGTTTTCGATAAAAGGGTCTCAAGCGCAATCTGCCCCCCTTTAACGCGCATCCCCTCTTCATTCAAATTGCGCGCCACATTCTCTGAATAATTGGCCCGATCCGCCGGATCTGCATGTTTCCGTGTCAATTCAGATATGATTTGAACGGTATTCTGCCGGGTCTCCTCGGCGCTTTCCGAGAGCCGACGTAACGCCGAGGGCTCCGTTTCCTCCCCGATCATCTTCTGAAGCGCCCTGGTCTCGGCAAAATTGAGGGCGTCGATCCATTTGGGATAGAGCCGGTCGTACAGCCGCTCGACCAGCTGCCGGCCCTGTTTCCGCGGGAGAAAATCATTCACCATGGCCACCAAGCGCCGTGCGGTTCCAAGTTCGGTCTGCGACTCCCGAATCCAGAGCCAGCCAAGAAAATGGGTTTGGTCCGCGGAGTCCGTGTAATAGAGCTCAACCCGGTAACCCCCTTCCTGCGTCTCTCGGTTGCCCGGACCTTCCATCCGCTCGATCCCTTCCTGCGACACGATCTTGTAGGTGATTTGAGAGGGGCTCACCGGTGTTCCGCTCGCCGCTCCAATTTCCTCCGCAATCAGGGGCCGGATGACCGGCATCAAATCTTCCTGAACGTAGGTATCGAGGGCATCCTTGAAACGTTCCTGGGGGATGCCGATTCCCTTGCGCGCTTCGGAAACATCAAAGGTATCGGTCACCTTCTCCGGCGGAAGGATATCGTAAAGGATATGATAGAAAAGATCCGGAAGATTTTCCGTCTTGTACCACTCATCCACCTGGGCAAGAAGGGTTTCGCGCTCCTCGGAAGGCGCGACCAACCGGATCAGATCTTCTACAAGCGTCCGGTTCCCCATAAATCCGAATACCGAGCCGAGCGCAAGGAGAAGGTCGCGGACCATGACTGGATGGCGGATGGTGCTGGCGTTACTTCCCTCGCCTCCCATCGTCTCATATCCTTTCTCGATAAACTGTCTCATGGCGGCCACCACATTGGCTTCTCCGACCTCTGCCAGCGCCATCTCATACCCCATCCGCCGAGAAAGAATCTCAAGCCGCGGGGTCGTCGGATCGTTGCCAACCAAGGCAATCTTTTCTTTTCCTCTCGCACGATTCGTCAGAACATGATAAATCGCATCGATCATGAAGAGTGCCTGCGGGCCCGGATAAAAGTATTCATGTTGTTTACCGGCTTCTGCGGGCTTTCGGAAGAGCATATAGCGGCGGTCCCGGTCCGGATCGGTCCCGAAGATCACCAGGGTGTATCCCCGTTTCTCCAATTCTGATTCGAGTGCGGAAGCCAGATCCTGCGCCTGCCGGGTCGCCGCTTCCCACGGAGGAAGATCATGCGCAAAGCGCCGCGCCTGGTCGTTCATGGTGATCAGATAAGGTGCCCAACCCCTGAGGAGAAGAATGTCGGTCATGCCGGCCCCGCCGTTTGCGTCATAAAGAAGAACGACTTTTTGACCGAGGAGCCGCTCGTAAATTTCCCGCTTCGCCGCCGCCACGACTTCCGGTCTCTCAAATCGCCCGCTGATAACCTGGTCCCCGTATCCGTGATATCGCCGCTTGGACTCGGCGTACGTGGCAGGCATCTGGCGCATGATCGTCTCCAGTTCCCCGTTCACACTTGCATCCGAAAGAAGCCCGATCAGTTCCTCGGTGTTCCGAATCTCTTTTGCGGATTCGACAAAGTCGGCGATGAACTGTTTGGCCTCGTCAATCGGGAGAATCTGACCGCTCCAAAGCATCAGCTTAAATCCGTTCGTCCCCTCCTGGACATGGCTTGAACTGATATAGGCCACCGCATCCACCTCTCCTTCGCTGAGGAGGGCATACGCCGCAGTCTCCGGAGCGCCGGCAATGCCGCCGAAAACAACCTCCACGTTCGATTGAAGAAGCGTTCTTGCAATCGTCTGGACAATCGCTGGACCCGTATAGCGGGTGTCGGACATCACCCCGATCCTGAGTTTTGGTTTGGGCGGAAGGCCTGCCCGTTCCCGCATCTTTGGAATCCGTCTTGCGAACTCCCGGATGATATGAGCCGAAGCGACTTTTGAGGCATCGGTGATCTGGGAGCCGATATCCGTCTGGAGATCCACGACGGGGAAACCGTCGGTGTCCATCGCGAGACTGAAGGGCCCCCGGATGCCGCTGAATGACTTAAGCCACGTGTCCCGCCGGTTTCGGTCAAAGAGGAACTGAACGCCGCGGTGGATCTTCTGAACATCCACATCCCCCTCGAAAAGGGGCTGGTGGGGATTGCCGAGTTCGATCTGATAGGTCGGATCGATCAATGTCTCAAGGGCGTCGATGTATGAACGCTTCGCATAAGGGCCGAAACCCGGTTTTTGCTTCTCATATTCCTTCGCCAGGCGCTCGAGTGTCTGCTTGAGCCCATAAGCGCGGACTGCGACAATGACATCGCGCGCCGCGGAGGCCACGGCCCGGTTTTCGTGATTCAGGGAACGGATCACGTAGCGGACCGCTTCCACTTTCAGCACATTTTCTTTACGGCGCTCAAAAAGCTCATATTGAACCTGATAGAGCCGCTCGAGGTCATGCCGGATGTCCCCCGGAATCTTTTCCCAGAGTTTTCCCTCTCCTGCGACACGGTTCACCGGATACCGGATGGAAACATGTCCTTTGCCTGTCCGGTCAAACATCCGCTCCAAGGCATTCATAATCTGAATAGACTCTACGCCATCTCCCTCAAAGACGGGCGGGAGAGACGCTTCTGTGTTATTGAGACGCTCGGAAAGTTTGCGGGCGGTTTCCTCCTCGCCCTTCACGAACACAGGAATCCATTCCCGATAAACAGAGGCGATGCGGAAGCCGTAGTTCTCGACATCGCCCAGTTTCCCCGGAACGACCAGGACATCCGATTCCTGAATCTCTTTTGGAATTTGCCGATTTTCCGGAAAGAACGCAAGCGCCCGGGCCGCACTCACCTCATCCACGTCGTATCCCATCTTCCGGAGCCCTGAGGCGATTGAAGGAAGGTCGACAACGGTCACCTTTTTTGTCTGGCCCGCCGGTGTGGCAATTTCAAACAGCCAGGGTTGATACCGGGACGAAAGCGGATTCGCCGTCTCATTCGGCTCCAGGATAACAGCCTGATCCGCCCCATCCCTTGCCGCCTCAGGGCGCTCTTCGTCGGCCTGAGCGAACCGGGAGGCGCCGTCTTTGGAAACCATCTGCCGATAGGTGATCGCTTCTTGATACAACTCGGCGGACAACCTGCCGTGACGCTCTCGATAACGATCCGCCGCCCTTCGGGCTTCATCCCGTAAGCCAAGTGTTCTGGATCCTTCCAACTCAATCAGGGAACGGAGTGCGGCGTCCCGAAGATAGGGATGGTGCTGTTCAAGAAGTTCGGCAATCTTGCGAACCTCCTCGGTCGTGGTGACTCCGACGATGATTCCGGGAACCGGGCGGTCTGGCGGGTCAAAAAGACCGGTCTCATGGACAAGAATATGAAGACGGGGCAACCGGGGCTCAGCAATCCCGAAGGCTGCATCCACGATAATCGGATCCAGCCCCCAGGAAAGCGCATCTTCTTCCATTCTTTGAAACTCGTCATGATGCTGTCGGCTGTAAAACATCGATTCTAAACCGGCGGTCGTCAAGGGATCAGGACCGTAGACGCCCGTGGAA
Source organism: uncultured Omnitrophica bacterium (assembly GCA_947085655.1). Lineage (GTDB taxonomy): Bacteria > Omnitrophota > Gorgyraeia > JACQQV01 > JACQQV01 > CAMTXH01. The sequence goes on from CAMTXH010000012.1 coordinate 16,612, forward strand.
GGATCGTATTGGGCATTGAGCCAGCCCCCCTCCAACTGATTCAAGGGCGGGACATCGGTGGATTTGCCTTCCTCTTGGGCCCTCCGGAATTTATCGAAATAGTTCCCCCACCTGGCGGCAGCCGCTTCGATGTTCCATTCGGGATCCAAAAGTTTCCGGTTAATCCCTCTATAAACTTCTTGGGAAGTCCCCTCTTTTGAAACACCAGACGGCCAGGGGTCCCAGAGATCTTCGTGTAAGACCCGCGAAGCGCGAATCTGCATCAACCCCATGGTGAGCGGAAATCCACCCCAGATTCCCCCCAAATAATCCGTCGCCCGATCCTGAACCCTGACTTTCCTGATTCGCTCCGGAACGACTTTCACAAGACCTTTGATCCAACCCGGCCCTTCATACGACTCCTTTGGTGAACCACTGAATATCCCCAAATCGTGGTCCTCATAAAATTGTATGATCTCCCCGCCGCCGCCCAAATCATAAATCGGGCGTTTCGCTTTGAACATCAAATTATGCAACGCTGCCGCGGCCAGCATCGTCGGCGGCACGTTATGTTTCCGGCCGCTTTCCTGGAAATGGGGGACCAAATCTTTCAGGGCTTCCTGCGCAAAAAGGAGCGCCTCCAAATCCTCTATCGCAATCGGGCGTACGGGACCATCCTTCAACGCCCGGTAATAATCGACTCCCCGCTGAAATTCTTTCTCGGTCATGTAGGGCCTTGACGGGTCGCCCACTCCGAGTAAAGGCGCGCCACGGACAGGTCGCAATTGACGGATAAGGTCCGAAGCGCCGATCGGAACAATCGGGGCGTTGACGGCGTGCGGCCATCCCTTGAATGTCTGATCGGTGGCAAATTCATGGTGGGCAATTCCCACCAAGAGCGCAGCCCCCAATGCGCCCCCCAGCGCACCAACAGCCAATCGACTCATGATCCGCTTCACTCCCCCATCCCTGGCCCCGTTAGAAACCTCGTTTCTAACGGGGATGGCCGCCAAGGTGTCAACCGAAGCGGCCTGCGCCGCCTCCGTCTCCCGAAGATCCTGAATCAGGTCTTTCCGGTTGGCGCCATCACTAGCGGAGGGTCTTAGGTGGGAAGAATGGCAGAAGGGCTCCCCCCAGACAGGCAGGATGGAAGAGCAAAAGAAGGCCTCCGCCACAA
>CAMTXH010000013.1:0-94619 GCA_947085655.1 uncultured Omnitrophica bacterium
GGCTTGCCTATCATCCACCCATCAAAAGGAGGGGAGCAAACATGAAAAGAGCAAGAGGTTTTATAGTGGCAATCGCGATTGCTGCGATCTTTATGGTAGGAATGGTCTTGTCCGCCGGATATGCGATTGTTGCCGCCAGTCCAGCCAATGACCCGCGATGCCAGGGACAGACAGGCGCTGCATATGGGATGTGCACAGCGGCGATTGCCGTCGGATGCCATTTGGACGCAACGAAACCCGGGTGCGATAAGATAACTGAGAATTTTAGAGTGATAACAGGCCAAGTCCCACCGTGGTTGTCGTGTCCGGTTCCAGATCCTAACGTCCCCTGCCCTGAAATATACGACCCGGTAACCTGCTCCGGATGCACATATCAGAATCTCTGCTATGCAACAGTAGCAGGGTTCGACGCCAGGGACTGCCAGGCCCTTACTCCATAACCGGCTGATCAGATTGAGGACCTCGTCTGTAAAAGGGGGGACGGTCTATTTTCCTTTCCGCGATAGACAAAACCTCCTCAGCTTTCCCTACGCCACCCTCTCCAGTTCTGCTATAATACTTTCAGCCTCCCCGGAGAACAGAAACGTTCTATATACGTCTACGAAGGGGAGCCATCTCCTTTATTCACAAGGAGTTACGTAGAAATTCAAAGCCCTGATGATCAATGGTCATCAGGGCTTTTTACATCTTTTGACCCCGTCGCTCGTTACGGAGTCCGTCGGGAATTGATAAAGATACTCAATAGACTCTCGTCGTCAAGAGTCTCACATTTTGCCTCTCACCGTCGATCAATTGCCTATTTAGCGACTCTTTGTATCAGATTTCCGCGATGTTGGGCCTCATCCATTTAAGCACATAATTGGCCATTCTCGTCGGTATTGGCCCTTTGGAGAAAATTTTCGCCAGCACTTAACCACTCTACCCGACAGAATTGTCTATCCGGGCGGATTTGTCTCTGATTTCCGTTACGATACTCTTCCCGGCCTGGTTTGCTATAATAACCCTATGAAGCGTAAGCTGAGTGCTCTCATCGTTTTTTCTCTTCTTTTTTACTCTTCCTTTGTCTTTATTGCCAATCTCTTTATTCCGGATGCTTTCGCCAAGGGAAACCGGTCTCTTATTTCCAAAGAAGAATTTCTTTCGAGCGATTTTCCGCGCCTGTTTAAAGCGCGGCAGCTCCAGAAAGCGCTCGATGCGATCGATCTACTAAAAAAGAGATACCCGAACGATCCCCTCATTCTGCGCTACCGCGCCTTAACCCTTGACAAGCTCGGCCGCCATAAGGAAGCGATTGCCGCTTATCAGGAGATTCTATCCCGTCAACCGAACCATGTGCCAACGCACCTTTTTCTGGGGCTCGCCTACGCTCGGGACGGAAGGAACGCGGAGGCCGCAAAAGAGCTTCGCTGGGTTACCGAGCATAGCGCCTCCGACTCATACCGGCACTGGGCCGAGGCGCAGTTGACCCGCATCCGTCAAAAGAAAGTTTCAAAAAAAGTGAAGAAGAAACCGTACCTTTTGGGGAAAGTGGGTGTGGCTTACGACAGTAACCCCCTTCTTGTCCCCGATGATAAAAGTCTCTCGTCCCGCACGAAGGAGGACGGTGTCGATTTCCCGATTGATTTAACGCTTGGATACCCTCTTGTGCTGAACAAGGAGTTTCGTCTCGATGCGCTTTATATCAGTCAGAACACACTTCATGACGGCGGTGCGGAGGCGTTTGATTTTACCTCTCATGGGTTTGCGCTCGATGCAAAGAAACGGGCCTTTCTTGGAGAACGGACGTTTCTTTTCGGCGGGCGGTATGATCTAAAAACCAATTTCCTAAGAAGCGATCTTTTTTCTGTCATCAACCGCTTTCTGGTAAGCGTCGATACCTCTTTCTGGAGAAGGACCCGGACGCACACCTACGGGCGGTTTTCCTATTCCAATTACGGGCCCGACGGATCGACGCCGACGGTCAGCTCACGCGACGGGTTTCGCGGAGGGTTGGGTGTTGTGCAATATTTTTACACAACCGCAGATTTCAGAAGCTATCTTTTCGTGAAAGAGGAGGTGAGCTTTGCCGAAACCCGCGGAGACAATTTCGACCGGGTAGGATCCCTGACGCGACTCGGGCTTCACGGGCCTTTGAAGCTCGTGAAGCGGACCGATTATGACCTCTCGAGCGGTTTCGATTACGGCACCTATCCCGAATTTGCCTCACTTTCGACGCTCGACCTTTCCGAACGCAAAGACTTGCGCGTTGATGCCTATTCGGCGCTCACATACCAGTGGAGGCCCAATCTTGCCACGCGCGGCTTCTACCGTTTTATCCATTCGGGCAATGACAACGATTTCTTTGACCGTAACCGCCATATCGCGGGGATGGAGGTGATTTTCTCGCTATGAGAAACCGGATAGTGATCTTTACATTTTTTATTTTGACCTTCCTCTTACAGGGGAGTGCGCTTTCTTTTGCAGGTGAACACGTAGTAGACCCGAGAGAGATGGCAATCGACCGTGCGGTCGGAGGGATGGAAGCAGGAAGCCGCATGCTTTCGCCGGAAAGCGGTGCGGGAGAAGAGCGGGCACACGAGATCCCCGGAAAGGGATTAAGCCCGTCGACGGATACGCGTGTCACGGCTTCCGGAGCCGGTGCGCCAAGCGCCCTTCCTGCGCAGCCGACTGAATCCGGCAGCAGTGCAATGGTGACTCCGCCCAGCCAAGTCGAGTCCACCGAGACCCCAATTGTCGAACTTCCCACTGTCGAGACACCGCCTATTGAAGAAACGCTGCCTATCGAGAACATCGTCGAAGAACCGATTGTTCAACAACCGATCCTCGAGATCCCACCCATTGAGGAAACTCCCATTGTCGAAACGCTACCCATTGAAAGCCACATCGAAGAAATTATTCAGGAACCCGCGGGCGGGGAAACCGATCGAAGCATTATTGAAGTCGATATCGGTGCCAATTTAAGCGGGGATGAGATCAGCGTCGATGCAGACGTCTCCATCGAGCCCGAAGCCGAAGGCGGACTTCTGGATGTACAGGCTGACACCACCACAGACATTGTCCAGGAGGAACTGACCACGGAGACAGGATTGCAGGTAGATATAGGGCAAAACACCACAACCGCCGAAACCGCCCTTGGGACCGCAACCGGCACAACGAACAGCCCTCCCTCGGGAGAAGTCGAAGCGGGTCTTGAAGCCGATGTGGAAGGGACCGGGGCAGGCGATGATGTAAGCAGTGACGCCGCCGACGGCCTTTCCGGGCTTTAATAGATGAATGTGACTTTAGTGTCTGACTTGCTCGATCAGATGGGAGAGAGAGACTATTCCAACAGGAAGATCTCCAAAGTTTCGTCGGTAAGAGCGATCCACGTCTTGGGCGACGAGGTAGTTCTCTCCTTTGGGATATGCCCGTCGGAAGGCCTTTAGGTTCGTGGCGTCGAAATCAGAAGCAGACCATTTGCATTCAATCGCAGTCGGGGGCTTTCCTTTTTTAACCATCACAAAGTCAATCTCATGGCCTCTCTTATCCCGCCAGTAGCGGATGTCCCGGGATTGCAGCCTTCCGTGGATTTCATTCAGGACAAAGTGTTCCCACAGAATCCCCAGGTCTTCCTGCCTTAGTTCATGCCAGCCTCGATGGTGGCAGACAAATCCTGTGTCAAAACCGTAGACCTTGGGGGCTGAGATAATTTCAGTGGATCGGTGGGTACTATAGGGACGGATCACATGCACCACGAACGTCGCCTCAAGGGCCCTTAAGTAGTTTACGAGTGCGGATCGGCTGACTTCACATTCTGTGGTAAATTTCTGCGCCTCGAAGATCCCCCCGCTTCGGGCCATGAGAAGCTCAGCGAATTTCTGGAAGGAATAACGCCTTTCCAGCCGAAAAAGTTCCTGAATATCCTTAGCCCAGTAAGCATCCATCCATTCCTGAAACTCTCGCTCCGGGATCTCTTTTGAGAGAAAGAACGGAGGAAGTCCGCCGTGAAGGAGTCTGTGCTTCAGGTTTTCGTTTTTGAAATCGGTTAGGTCCGACAGAACCATGGGCGTAAGCCACAGTTCGACCTTTCGCCCGGTTAACGTGTCTTTAAATTTTCGGGAAGCCCCAAGAGTGGAAGACCCTGTTGCCAAGATATGGGTGCTGGCATAATGGTCAGAGGCGATTTTCAAAAGCTCTGCGGGTGAGCGAAGGCGGTGAATTTCATCTAGGACAACCCGCTTTCCTTTAAGCCCTGATAAGAATCCTTCCGGGTCCTCCATCATCCTTCGGACCCGGGGTAGCTCACAGTCAAAATACTCGGTCCTATCCAGACTTTGGGAAAGGCAGGTTTTCCCAGTTCGCCTCACTCCCGAAAGCCAGATGACAGAACGGCTCTTCCAGCCCTTTTCAATGGCCTTAAGCCAGTATGTCCTTTCAACCAATGTACCCATCGCTACATAGGATACCATAAAGTGCTACTGAATGCAAGTATAAAATCATTTGGTACACCGCTGAACCAGTGGCTTAGAGCCTGTCTTGCATGGACCACGCCGCCTTGAAAACCACAGACATCGACTTTCTCGTAATCCCTCACATCAAGCGAAGATCGTAAAAGGGTTGACAGAAGCAGGAAAGGAAGAAATTTTTGGAGCCATAAAAGGGAATAGGGAATCCAAGTTATACCACCTCCTTCAACTGTGCTATAATGCTTTTGGCTTCCCCCGAGGCCAGAAATGTTCGAAATACGTCTGCGAAGGGGAGCCTTATTCTAACTTAAAACCCAGTTCCTGTTAATGGGGTACAGTATAGGGGGATTCTGGGGACACACGACTTAATTCATAAATAAATATGGCGTTCCCAGATCCGGAGGTTGACTTGACGACCCGGCTATTTCATGCTATACTGTTAGTACATTGTATTAACTTAAAGGAGGCTTAAATGGTTAAACATTTAACGCAGCATGGAAATAGCGCGGCCCTTGTGATTGACAAGCCGGTGCTTGAACTTCTCCATATTACGATGAAAACACCTCTTGAGCTGGAAACAGACGGCAAGAACCTCATTATCTCACCCCTTAGAAACGCCAAGAGGACTTCCCGGTTTCGATCAGCGCTTCAGGCCGTTAATCGTAGGCATGGTAAAACCTTAAAGGCGCTGGCAGAGTAGCGCTTGTGCGTGAACCGCTCTTTTTGACCCTCACAGAGGTCATTAAAGTCCACACCGACCAAATTAAACGTTATGGCGGACAACAAGGTATTCGGGATGTCGGACTTTTGAAATCAGCGCTTGCCCAGCCGGAAGCCTCTTTTGCGGGGGAATGGCTGCACAAAGATCTCCACGAAATGGCTTCCGCCTATGCGTATCATCTTTGTCAAAATCACCCTTTCATAGATGGAAATAAAAGAGCTGCCCTTGCGTGCGCTCTGGTGTTTCTTGAGTTAAACGGTATCAGTGCCGGGGATCCGAAGGGCCTGCTTAAGGGTGGAATGCTTCGAATTGCATCCGGAAAAATGGAGAAAACGAAACTGGCAGAGCTGTTACGAAAATTACCTCAACGTAAGCGAAAAAGACTATCCAAGATTCCCGGGGCACACAACTTAATTCACCGAGATAAGTAGCGTGTCCCCAGATCTACAGATCTATTGGAACCGAAACCGGCACTACGGACAGCCCTCCCTCGGGAGAGATCGAAGCGGGTCTTGAGGCCGATGTGGAAGGGACCGGGGCAGGCGATGATATCAGCAGCGACGCTGCCGACGGCCTTCTGTAACTATCAAATCTTCCGCCAAGCAACCTATCTCTATCCCTCTATCAATAATAACTTGACAAATATATCAAATATGATATATTTGTAGTACCATGAAAGAGACCCTTTTCCTCATCCATTGGCGCTTGGAAAAGAACATGACCCAAAAAGCGCTCTCAAGCCTCTCCGGTTTGACCCAAGCACAAATTTCCCGCTTGGAGACATCCGGACAACGCCCTACGTATCGAACGATTGAGCGCCTGGCCAAAGCGCTTGCCATAAACCCTGAGGCGCTTTTTAGCCCGCCTCCGGGACTCCGCCTTGAGTTATCAAGACATGAAATCGATCGCGTCGGGAAAGCGGTCGTCAGCGGACAAAGAAACATGAAGCGCTCCCTCAACCGTCTTGCGGACGATGTCGCGAGATTGGTTTCTTCCAAGCTCAAAGCGTTCCAGGTTCCGGGAGGACATTTAGTGTCCGGAAAACGCCGGAACACCAAATTTGTATTTTTGAAGACAAAACATCTTTATCCCGCGGGCATTCTTGATCAAATTTTGTCCCGGGTCGACAAGGCGCTTCCATGAGCCAGTATCTGGACGATAAGAAAAAAATAGACATTTTTTTTAACGCACTGGCCGGCGAGTGGCCTCATCCAACCCAAATTATTCTTGTGGGAGGGGCCGTTGTCCTTTTAAAAACGGGGAAAAGGGTCACCGAAGACCTCGATTTTGAAGTCTCCTTTTCACGCGGTCCCGATAAGGACAAATTCTTTCAGGCAATTTCCCGGGTGAGGGAAGAGACCGGCATCCATTTTCAATTCGCAGAATCGATTGAAAGGTGGTCGCAAATCTCTTTCCTTGATTACCGGGACCATCTGGAGCTCTATAAAAGGTACGGGTCCATACAGGTTTACCTTTTAGAGGCGACGTATTACGCTCTAACGAAGGTCGTCCGGTATTTGGACCAGGACATCAGCGATCTCGTCGCCGTGCTTCGGAAAGAAAAACCGGATCCGGTCCGATTGGCCGCGCTTTGGCAGAGGGCGCTCAAGGAAAGCCCCTTAAGCGGGAAGATTTATCAAACGAGGAAACAGATGCACGATTTTTTTAAAACGAACGGGCGCAAAATTTGGGGAGACTCATTCCAATCAGAAAAAATTCTCCCGATGTTTGAAGTGAAATGAATTCCAGAAATTCTTTACAAACGTAACTTTTTGTGGTATAATACATTACGTTTAGGAGTTTTCCCGCCGTTTGTGTCTTCTAAGCAGAGAAGTCTCGATGGAAAGAGCTGTCCCCGGCATTAAAAAATAAACCTTCGCAAGAATTGTGCGAGGGTTTTTGTGTTTTAAAGGACCCAGGCCCGCCAAAAGGAGGTTCACCATGGAAGGGATCAAAGTATTAAGGAACACTCAGATCATCATTCTTGGGATTTGTTTTGCCTTTGCAACGATCCTTTCGACGGTTATATTTTCGAAGGGGCTTATGAAGATAAAACAATTCTCTTCCGAGGTCATCAAGGTCACTGGGTCCGCGGAGAAAAACATCCTCTCTGATTACATGGTCTGGAAAGGAAGTTTCTCAAGGAGAGAACTCCAAATGGTGGATGCCTTCAAAAAACTGAAGGAAGACCTCCAAGCTGTACAAGGATACCTCACCTCTAAAGGGATCAAGCCGGCAGAGCTTATCCTTTCGCCTGTAACAACAACCGTGTTATACAAAAAGAACGAGAAAGGATACGATACCAACGAGATAGAAGGATATCGTTTAAACCAGGAGATTGAGGTGAGATCAAATGAGGTAATCAAGGTGACGGATATTTCTCGCGAATCCACAGCGCTCATCGAAAAAGGAATCGAGTTCATCTCCCAACCGCCTGAGTATTTTTATAGAAAGCTTGCCGAACTGAAACTCGAGATGCTCAGTCAAGCCACGCAGGATGCAAAGAAAAGGGCGGCCCAGATGGCCAGTTCTACCAATAACCAAATTGGGGTCATGCGTTCGGCGAGAATGGGGGTCTTTCAGATTACGCCTGCGAATTCTTTTGAGGTGTCTGATTGGGGGGTCAACGACACGACTTCCTTGGAAAAGAAGGTGACTGCCGTCGTGAATGTTGAGTTCGCCATTGAGTAAACCGCATGCCTGAATATCCACAAGATAAGAATGCGGCGTATATTGATTCGCATGCCGGCGCTGGGAAATATATACTTCAGGAGGAGCATTGGAAGAACCGTTTTAAATATCGCCAGTTAGTGTGCGATGACGAATGCGAATGGGCTCAGTTTGATAGGCTGAACCCTCTCATCGAAACGGAGAAGATTTATTTTGGCTCCTTTGTACTGGCTGGCAAGGACATGGAGTGTTTGTTACAGATGTGGTTCTGCGGAATCCGGTTGAGCAAGGAAGTCGCGGCCTCAAGAATCGCTCTCTAACGGCCAGTGAAATCCGGATGTCGCTCATAAGATCGATGGTCGTTTAAATTCCCGCCTCGAAGTCTCCCCGCAGGCCTGAAGAGTCACCTCGAATGGACCGCTCGGTTTCCGACATCCTTGTCGTTATGGGGGGTAAATGCTATGATGGAGGCGTCAATTTTATGATCCTCCGAGGGTTCGATAGTCTCCCGGGGGAGCCACTCCCATAACCCATTGTGAGTTAAATAGTTGCAATGGGTTAATTTTTTTAAGAAATACCCCTTGACATTCCAGTATACTAGAAGGTGTATACTTATAGCGAGGTGATTCAATGGGACGAAACGGTCTTTTTATTGGGGAGTTGAGCAAACAAACAGGGGTTCCAACAAAAACCATCCGTTACTATGAGGAATTTGGGCTTTTGTCAAAGCCAAAACGAACAGATTCGAGATACCGGCTCTATACCCAAGAGGATGTTGAGAAACTCAAGTTCATCAAGAAGGCTCAGAGTTTTGGTCTAAGACTTTCTGAGATTAAAGAAATCATCTCTTGCAGCAAAGAAGGCCTTGAGCCCTGCTGCGATTTGGTTAGAGACCTTTTCAACAGGAAGATTAAAGAATTTGAAAATAAGATTGAAGACCTTACTATGATTCGGAACCGATTGAAGGAAAGGCTTAAAACGTGGATTAAACCCAAACAGGTAAAACGGACGAAGTATGCGGTTTGTCCACAAATCGAAACGGAAGGGAGGAGAAAGAAATGACACCACAAAGAAAAGTATCGCTTTGCCCGGCATGCGGGGCATGTCCTGAGGTGGCTCTCTACGACAACGAGGTCTGGATCGGGGAGGAAGGGAATCTCGCCAAACTGAACAAAGAGGCCTGGAATCAGTTGGTTGAGGAGATTCAGAAGGGAAATCTCAAGAAAATCGCGTGAAAGCACACCGGCTTGGGATTCTCTCAGCAGTGGTGGCCTCAGTCTGCTGTCTGGGGCCTCCACTTCTGATTCTTCTTGGCCTTGGAAGTTTAGGCCTGGGATCCTTTTTTGGAAGATACCACTGGTATTTCATCCTGGCGGGAACAGTTCTTTTGGGGTTCGCCTGGAGAAGTTATCTCAAGGAAAAAAGACGCTGCACGACAGAAGGATGCAGGATGGTTAAAGGAGGAACAACCCGTTCCATCTTGAGTGTTGCAAGTTTTATCGTCGCTATTTTCCTTGGCCTTAACCTGTATACCTATGCCAAAGGCCAAAGTGAGGTAATACTGGTTACCCAGGCAGGAGAAAAAGAGGTCGTCATTCCCGTTGAAGGCATGAGTTGTTTTTCCTGCGAACTCAGCGTTCAAAAAGGGCTGGAAGGTGTTAAAGGTGTTCGATCCTCCAAGGCCAACGCCACAAAAGGAATTGTCACCGTCTCCTACGATCCAAATCGAACGACCGCCAAAGACCTGGTAGCGGCCATCAATAAAACCGGTTACAAGGCATCCTTTCCCAAGGAGTAACCATGATCGAGTCTTGCTGTCCATCGTCGTCAGAATCTGCACAGCAGAAACAAATCGTGGAAGAGACCTGCTGTGAATTCCATCCCTCGCAGAAATGCGGGCCTGAGAAGTGTCCCAAATGTCAAGGACTGGGGAAGACCGTTCAGAGGGTTACCCTCGGTTCGTTGGTAAAACCAGAGAAACGCCATCAGATACCTGTTGTGGATGAATTCTGCTTCTGTCGGAATCCCAAATGCAATGTGGTCTATTTTAGGCCGGGAAAGGTTATTTTCCAGAAAAATGACTTAAATGTAAAAGTAGGAATCAAAGAACCGGATGACTTGACAGTTCCGGTCTGCTATTGCTTTGGATGGACGCCTCAAAAGATTCAAGCCGAAATCGAAACCACAGGCAAAACGACCGCTGTTGACCAGATCAAGACTCAGGTAAAAGGAGGAAACTGCTACTGCGAGGTCACAAATCCACAAGGTTCCTGTTGCTTGGGGAACGTTTCGCAGGTGATTAAGAAAATCCAGACCACCGTTAGCCAATAAACCCACCTCTACGCTATCTTCTCAAGTTCTGCTATAATGGTTTCAGCTTCCCCCGAGCCCAGAAACGTTCTATATACCTCTAAAAAAGGGAGCCAACTTATTTTTGGGGCGGTTTTTGCGACAAGCTGGAAGGATCGATGACAAGAAGACAAAGCGTCTTAATTTCGCAACGTCTGCTTATATTATAAAATACAACACTTTTCAGCCAACCCAGGACAAACCTACCCAAACCTACCCACCCTTTAACCTCAGATACTATAAGGTGTTATAACTAGTTAAGCAGATGCAGTGAGTTGGCACGGAATTTGCTTCTTAATTTACGATAAGGAGAAGTATATTCCTTTAGGACTTGTTTAAGGTAAGCCTCTTTTGGATTCATGAAAGGAGTCGTAGCAATGATAAAGCGCACTGTTATGACAGCGGTATTGGGATTAAGTGCCATCCTGGTTCTAGCAGGACCTGTTGGGGCTGTCGCGCTCTTGGACTGGACCGTCGCATTTGAGTCCAAAACAGTGGATGGTCCCCGTTCCGCTGCCAATGTAGGTGGGTTTGACTCCTGGGTGATTTGGACGTACAGGGTCACCGCCAACACCGATACGGGATCGGACCCTGGCGAATTTAGCCATCTCGTGATAGGGTTACCGGATCTTTCCTATGTTAACGATACGATGTTTATCTCCGATGGCATCGAAGACAGCGCCGATACAGTGCCTTCTGGTTTTTATGGTATTCAATTCCGCTCAACCGCAAGCGGGCCGCTGAGATTGCGAGGGATGGAGTGGAATAACGAATCCGACCGGGTGACCGAAGAAGACGACTTCGACTTCTTTTTCTTCAGCACCCCTGATGTGCCTATTGCCTTGGTAGATGTAGGACTCAAACGTGGCGGCGGCAGGGTGTACGGTCTGATCGAGGGTCCTGGTTCACCGATTCCCGAACCCTCCTCCATGCTCCTTTTGGGGTCCGGCCTGGCAGGATTCGGTTTCTTCCGGCGTCGCAAGCACGCATAACCCTCTGTATCTACCCATGTCTTACGGCGGTCTTTTCCGGGCCGCCGTTTTCATTACTTCACCACCCGCTGCACCTTTGCTATAATATCTTCACCCCAAGAGCCCTGCGAGGGGCAAGGGGTTGTCATTACCTTTCCACTTCCCCTAGAGGATTTCATCATGAAAATATACGGACGAATTACATCTTTAACATTTCTTATATTTTTTAGCGCGTTCGTCATCTGTCAAAATGCGTCCGCCCAAGAGACCTGGCGCGAAAGGATCAGGCAAAGAATAAAAGAAAGACGGAGCCGGCGGATTGAAGAAAGGCAGGAAGCCAAGATGACCCAGCCGGGGGATTATGATTTTTCACTCAAGCATGACGGGGCGACAAGAACGTACCTTGTGCATGTTCCCGGTTCTTATAATAAAACGGTAGCGGCACCGCTACTCCTTGCCTTTCATGGAGGCATGGGAGATCAAGAGCACATGGCGTCCGACAAATATTTCAATTTAATATCAAAATCTGAAGAAGAAGGCTTTATTGCGGTTTTTCCCAACGGTGCGAGTCGACTAAGATCGGGGAAATTTGCCACCTGGAATGCGGGAAACTGCTGCGGGTATGCCCGGGACAATCATAGCAACGATGTCGGTTTTGTGAAGGAGATCGTAAGGGATTTAGAAATGAAGCTTACTATCGATTCAAAAAGGATTTATGCAACCGGCATGTCCAACGGCGGGATGTTTTCTTATAGGCTTGCTTGTGATTTGACGGATACGTTGACTGCTATCGCAGCGGTTGCGGGAACGGATAATTACGACGACTGCAGCCCGTCAAAGCCCATTTCAATCTTGCACGTCCATGCAAAAGACGACGATCATGTCCTTTTTAACGGAGGCTACGGCGAAAAAGCATTCAAAGATCCGAGTAAAGTAACGGACTTCACCTCCGTACCCGAAACGATCTCAAGATGGGTAAAGAGGAATCATTGCGACGAGGTTCCCGAAAGGGTTCTTGAAAAAGAAGGCGCTTATTGTGATCTGTATACCGGATGTGACGGTCATGTCCAGGTTAAACTCTGCGTGACCGAAACCGGAGGGCATTCATGGCCCGGAGGGAAGAAACCGAGAGGCAATCCCTCTAATGCCATATCGGCTGCCGATGAAATTTGGAAGTTCTTTGAGAGTCAGTGAAATCGAAGGGGAGCCAATTTTCATTCTGGAGGGAATCGATGACTCAAAAACAATTCAACACAATCTCCGGTATGATCTTCACAATCATAGCCATCCTTCATCTCTTGCGCCTCATCTTCCATTGGAACGCCCTGATCGCCAACCGCCCTGTTCCGGTTTGGTTGAGTTGGGTTGCCTTTGCGATCGCCGGCTATTTAGGGTGGCAGGGGTTCCGGCTCAGGAAAAAGATATAACTTATTTCATTATAATAAGTTATAAATTATTTTTACTGTCAGCTTCGGAATTTAGTTGACAAGGGGGAGTCGCTGGGGTATACTTATTTATTGTAGTTCATAGAGGGAAGAAGTCTAGATCCGCAAGGTTTAGATATCCTAACCTTGCGGTTTTTTTGTTTCTACCGGGCTTTACTCATTAAGGCCATCAAAATGCATGAGGAAAAGATAGATAAACAGCCGATATTTGGGTCACTCGCCCTCGATCCGAGTCTTCTCAAGGGCATTCATGACCTGGGATACCTTCGACCGACACCCATCCAGGAGCAGGCGATCCCGGCCATTCTCGAAGGGCGTGACGTGATTGGATGTGCGCAGACCGGTACGGGAAAGACCGCCGCGTTTGTGCTGCCGATCCTTCACAGACTTCTGAATAAGAAGTCCCGCGGCCATGTCCGCGCACTCATTGTAGCCCCCACCCGCGAACTGGCTCTGCAATCAATGGAGCACATCAAGGCACTTTCGCGCTACGTCCATCTAAAGGGCCTTGCCGTCTTCGGAGGGGTACCGATGCAGCCGCAGATCCAGGCCCTTGCGCAAGGGGTGGATATCATTTCGGCGACACCCGGAAGACTTCTTGACCATATCTACTCCGGCCGGATCGATTTTGTCGATCTTGAGATTTTCGTTTTGGATGAAGTGGACCGGATGTTCGACATGGGATTCCAACCCGATGTCCGGAAAATTATCCACCTCCTTCCCCGGAAACGGCAGAATCTTGTTTTTTCCGCGACGATCTCTCCGGAAATTTCCAAACTTGTCCACCAAGTTCTCCATAACCCTCTGACCTTTCAGATCGGCCATTCGGCGCCCGCCGTCGGAATCCGGCATGCCGTCTATCGTGTCCCACGCCACCTGAAGACCGATCTTCTGGTTCAGCTTCTCCGCGAACAGGAGATGACCTCCGTCCTCGTCTTTACACGCACCAAACATTTTGCCGACCGTCTGTCGCAATCTTTGGAGAAGCGCGGCCTGAAGGTCTCCGTGCTTCACGGGAACCGGAGCCAGAGTCAGAGACTGCATGCCCTCGAACAGTTCCGCCGGGGCCGAAGCCAGGTGATGGTCGCCACGGATATTGCCGCGCGCGGCATTGATATAGAAGACATCAGCCACGTCGTGAATTTTGACGTTCCCCATACGCCGGAAGATTACATCCACCGCATCGGCCGCACCGCCCGGGCTGAGGCGACCGGCGACGCGTTTACTCTAGTGGCCCGGGAGGAAGAATCTTTTATGAAAGATATCGAAAAGGCCCTGAACCGGACGCTTCCCAACGTCATGCTCCCCAATTTTGATTATAAGAAACCAAGCCCGGCAGGGTCGGGCGGCCACGGTTCCCAGCATGGCCGGCGCTCAAATCACCGTCAGCACTCCCGTCACCGTTCCCACACCCGCCACCGTTAAATAGACACGACGATGACACAAGAAACCTCCATCCGGAATATCGCCATTATTGCCCATGTGGATCACGGAAAGACAACGCTTGTGGATGCGATCCTCCGCCAGACCCGTATTCATCGGAATATCGAGGAAATGGGCGAGCGGATTATGGATAATCTTGACCTCGAGCGCGAGCGGGGCATTACCATCCGCGCCAAAAATGCGAGCGTCCTCTATCAAGGAGTCAAAATTAATATTGTCGATACGCCGGGTCATGCCGACTTCGGAGGAGAGGTGGAGCGGATTCTCCGGATGGTCGACGGGGCCCTTCTTCTTGTGGATGCAAAAGACGGTCCGATGCCACAAACCCGTTTTGTCCTGAGGAAGGCGCTTGAACTTGGATTGAAGGTGATCGTCGTCATCAATAAAATCGATCTTCCGAACGTCGAACCGGACGAAGTCGCCAACCGCACCTTTGATCTTTTCTGTGAATTGAATGCGGATGAGAAACAACTCGATTTTCCGATTGTCTATACGGATGCCGTAAGGGGAACTGCGACAGGCGATCTCGGAAAATCTTCAGACGGAATTTTCCCCCTTTTGGATACGATTCTTGAAAAAATTCCGCCCCCCGAAGTCAATCGGGGAGAGCCCCTTCAAATCCTGGTCCTTGCCCTCCTCGACGATTTTTACAAGGGGCCGATGGGGATCGGAAAGATCACGGGCGGATCGATCAAAAAGGGGGAAACGGCTCTTTTGGTCCGGAAGGACAAAAGCGAAATTGCCTCCAAAATCACGGGTCTTTTGAATTACAAGGGCCTTGAGCGCGTCGAGGTGACGCATGCGGAGGCGGGCGAAATCGTCGCGGTCGCGGGATTTGAGAAAATCGGCATCGGCGACACGATTACGGACCCGAATAACCCTCGGCCCCTGACGCCTCCCGTCATCGATGAACCGACCGTGCAGATGATGTTTGCGGTGAACACAAGCCCTTTTGCCGGAAGCGAGGGAAAATTTGTCACCTCCCGCGCGCTCCGGGAACGGCTTTTCAGGGAGCTTGAAACGAACGTGTCCCTCCGGGCGACCGAGACGAAGAGTCCCGACTCTTTCCTGGTTGCAGGAAGAGGAGAACTTCACCTCACCATTCTTATCGAGACGATGCGGCGCGAAGGATTTGAACTGCAGGTCTCCCAGCCGGAAGTGATTTTTCACGAAAAAGAGGGGATCCGTCACGAACCCTTTGAGTTTTTGATCGTGGATGTCCCGCAGGAACACCAGGGCGAGGTCATTGAGGAAATAGGTCAAAGAAGGGGAATTCTGAAGAATATGCTGCTCGGCCCGACGGGGGAACTTCACCTTGAATATCAGATTTCGACGCGCGGGGTCATCGGTCTGAAGGGGGCCCTGATGACAAAGACGCGGGGAACCGCCGTCGTACACCATGTTTTTGATACGTACAAGCCGGTCGGGGAGGAACAGCCCGTCGCCGCCCGGCGCGGTTCTCTGGTCTGCATCGAATCGGGTGTTTCCACCACCTACGGCCTGAAGAATGCGGAGGCGCGGGGAACGCTTTTCATCGGTCCGGGGTCCCGCGTGTATCAGGGCATGATCATCGGGGAGAATGCACGCGGGGAAGACCTTGATTTAAGCCCCTGCAAGACGAAAAAACTGACCAACATCCGCTCCTCCACATCGGATATCGCGATTATTCTGACCCCCCCGAAAGAGATGACGCTGGAACTTGCCGTCGAATATATCGGGCCGGATGAGTTGGTCGAAGTGACCCCCAAAAATATCCGTCTTCGGAAAAAAATCCTCGATCCCACTGCCCGCAAGCGCTCCGCACGCTGACCCCTCCAACGCGAGAGTCAGGTTTGCAGAGGGGGCGGTTTCTGATAAAATGAAACCGTGTTTCCGGGACGCTTGTCATCAAAATGGATGACGGCACCCTCCTCAAATGCAAGGCGGGCGACGTCTCGCTTTTACCTTCCGGCCATGACGGCTGGGTGGAAGGGAATGAGCCTGCTGTGGTGGTCGATTTTCAAGGGATGATCGACTATGCCAAAAGCGAGTAACTGAAAGAATGAGGAAAAACCCATGTTCAAGGAAGGAAATGTGACAGTGATGGTCTCCGACATGGATCGAGCAATCAAATTTTATGTCGAGGGATTGGGCCTTAAGCAAAAATTCCGTCATGAGAATGACTGGACCGAGGTGGAAACCCCGGGACTGACGATCGGTCTTCATTTAGCGGATAAAATGGGAGTCAAACCGGGGAAATCCGAAAGTTTATCCATCGGCTTTACGGTGGATAGACTTGAGACGGAGATGGACCGGCTCAAGAAAAAAGGGGTCGCTTTTTCCCCGAGAATTGTGGACGAAGGGCCCGTGCGCCTTGCTTTCTTTGGCGACCCCGACGGAAACCCGCTTTATCTCTGTGAGGTCAAGTAGCAGACATCCCTCCATGCCGATATTTATTGTTAAAGTTTTCCTCTCTGCATCTATCATCGCCTTCTGTTCCTGGTTGGCCGGTAAAAAACCTGTTTTGGCGGGATTTATCACGGCGCTTCCGCTGGTTTCGATCCTTGCCCTCACATTGGCCTATCTTGAACATCGGGACATGGTTAAAATCAATCAGTATGCTTTATCTATCGTGACGGCGGTTCCATTATCGCTTACTTTTTTTCTCCCTTTTTTCCTTAACCGGTGGCTTAAAATGAACTTCTTCGTCACCCTTGCCTTTGGACTTTTTTTTCTTCTTTTGGCCTATAAGGTCCACGGGTTTATCTTCAGACCACAGTAACAAATAGAGGCACATAATTCCGTAATTCCGGGTCAGCTCACAGGAATTCCGGGAATTCCGGAATTCCGGGGACACACGACTTAATTGTCATTGGAATTAAGTTCGGAAATCTGGACAAATTCGGCCACTATGAAACAAGAATCTTATAGCAAACTGTTTCTTCGTTTTTTGAAGTTCGGTTTTTTGGCGTGGGGCGGGCCTGTGGCACAGATCGCCATGATCCGCCAGGAACTGGTGGAGGAGGAGAAGTGGGTCTCGCGCGAAAAATTCAACCGGGTCCTCGCGGTCTATCAAGTGCTGCCGGGTCCGGAGGCGCATGAGCTCTGCGTCTATTTTGGAACGCTTGCGCGCGGGCGGCTCGGCGGGTTTCTGGCAGGACTCGGTTTCATGCTTCCCGGATTTGTCTTCATGTTTTTTCTCTCCTGGTTTTATGTGGCCTTCGGGATCGGCTCTCCTGTTTTTGCGGCGCTCTTTGCCGGATGCCAGGCGGCGGTTGGGGCGCTCATCCTTCGGGCGGTTCACCGGATCGGAAAACATGCGCTCATCGACCGGTGGCTTTGGGGGATCGCAGTGGGAACGGGGGCAGCACAGCTTTTAGGGGTCCATTTTTTATGGTCGCTCTCAGCGGCAGGGGTCATTTATCTTTTCCTCAAGCAAAAGCGGTATTTTCTGGCGCTTTTCCCGATCCTCCTTGTTCTCGCAGCGCTTTTTTATTCGCTGAAAACAACAGGAACGGAATTGGCCGCCGAAGAGACACCCCGTCTTTTATCCTCTCCTTCTTTCTCGGCCCTTTTTGGCTCGGGGCTCCGGGCAGGGCTTTTAACCTTCGGCGGCGCCTATACCGTGATTCCCTTCCTCCAGCGCGATGCTGTTACCGTCGGAGGGTGGATGACCAATACGCAGTTCCTCGATGGGATCGCCCTCTCGGGGATTCTTCCGGCCCCCTTCATCATTTTTTCAACGTTCGTCGGGTACATGGGAGGAGGCCCATTCGGCGCCTTACTTTTGACCACAGGAATCTTCCTTCCGGCCTTCGCCTTTACGCTGATCGGCTATGACGGGATTGAACGACTGATCGAGCAGAAGACCTTTCACGCCTTCCTCGACGGCGTAACAGCGGGCGTGGTCGGGCTCATTGCCGCCGTGACACTTGGGCTTTTGCGGGAAACACTCGTTCATGTGCCGTCGTTTGCCATTTTTGCAGCGTCTTTGTTGGTGTTGTATTCCTGGAAGGCGAAATGGGCGGTGGCTGTGGTGATCCTGGGTGCCGGCGCCTTGGGACTTGTATTTTTCCGGTAGGAATGAGATCTCATTTGAAGAGGGGACAGTTTCTGATATAATAAAAAGCCCTTTCAACGGAGGCACTGTGAATCGAAGAGCGAGCGGCACTTTTGTGTTTCTTCGCATCCTTTTCGTCATCGGAATGATGCCGGGCCTTGCCTGTGCCGAAATCGGCTTGAGCGCCGTCAAAGGAGTCGAGACGATGGAGAAAATCGAGAAAACGGACCAGGAGTGGCGAAAACAGTTGACCCCGGAAGAGTACCATGTAACCCGGCAGAAGGGGACGGAGCGCGCCTTTACTGGTAAATACTGGAACAATAAAGAGACAGGAATGTACCACTGTATCGGTTGCGGCGCTCCTCTTTTTTCCTCAAAGACCCAATTTGATTCCGGCACCGGCTGGCCGAGTTTCTTCGAGCCGGAGGATGAAAAAAATATCCGGTACGAGGTGGACGAAAGTCACGGCATGCGCCGGACCGAGGTCCTCTGCAGCCGCTGCGGCGCCCATTTGGGGCATCTCTTTGACGACGGGCCTCACCCGACAGGGAAACGTTTCTGCATCAATTCCTGCGCCCTCAATTTCAAGAAAAAGTAATGGACGATCTCATCAAGATTTTGCAGGCCTCCTTTGCGCCGTGTGTGTTGATCTCCGGGCTCGGACTCCTGCTTCTGACCACGACGAACCGTTTGGGGAGGTCGATCGATCGGATTCGCCTCCTTTGTCAGGACCTTAAACGCTCTTCCGGCGAAGACAAACAGGTGCTACAGGAACAGGTTGCCGTTCTTTATAAGCGGTGCCGGTTTCTGCAATTTTCCATCGCATTGCTCACGATGAGCATCTTTTTTGCCAGCGTGATTATCTTTGCGCTTTTTTCCGCCTATATTCTAGGCGTCCGACCGGAACTTCCGGTTAAATTTTCCTTCATGGCAAGCCTTGTCTCCCTTATCATTGCCCTCTTTTTGTTTATGCTGGATATCCGCCTGACGCTTCATTCCGTCAAAATGGAAATCAAAAGGGTCGGGGAAGTTGAAAAGTAGTTCAAGATGTCGGAAATTGCCTACAAACGGGTGCGATGAGGAAGGAACATTTAACGCGCTGTCCATGGCCGGTTTTTGACGATCCGCTTTACCTTAAGTATCACGATGAGGAATGGGGGGTGCCGGTCCATGAGGACCGGAAAATCTTTGAGTATCTTGTGTTGGAGGCGTTTCAGGCGGGACTTTCGTGGCGGACGGTGCTGCATAAGCGCGGAAATTTCCGGAGGGCGTTTTCCGGATTCGACATCCAGAAAATTTCCCGCTTCGGAGTTCGGGATGCGGCGCGCCTCATGAAGGACGCCGGCATTATCCGGAACCGCGCCAAAATCGAAGCGACCGTCCACAACGCCAAGCAGTTCCTGAAGGTTCGCCGGGAGTTCGGTACCTTTTCGAAGTACATGTGGACCTGGGTGGGGGGAAAGCCGATCCAAAACCGCTTCCGAAGACTCGATGATTATCCGGCCGTCACCGATGAAGCGGTCGCCTGGTCGGCGGATTTAAAGAAACGGGGATTCCGGTTTCTCGGACCGGCCGTTATCTATGCCCACATGCAGGCGGTCGGCATGGTGAATGACCACACGGTGAGTTGTTACCGCTACAAGGAATTGAACGGCAAAGCGTCTGCACGGGAAAGCAGTCACTTTTAGCATTGACAAAGACGAGAAAGGAGATCTGATGAGAACCGTTGTGAGAATTCTTGCGGTGGGGGCACTCTTTTTCATGATGGCAGGCGCACCAAATGGGGAGGGGGCTAAAGGGATGACCATCAAGGACGGAAGCAAGGTTTCGTTTGACTATACGCTGACCATTGACGGGCGGGTGGTGGACAGTTCCGAGGGGCGGGAGCCGCTGACGTATACGCACGGAGAGGGACAGATTATCCCCGGGCTTTCGAGCCAGCTCGAAGGACTGAAGGAGGGGGATGAAAAAACAGTCGTTGTGGCCCCCGAAGACGCCTACGGTGTTGTGGATCCAAAGGCGTTCCAGGAGGTTCCGAAAGACCGCATGCCCCAGGATATTGACCTGCAGGTCGGGACACAACTCCAGAGCTCAAGCCCCGACGGAAGAACCTTCGTCGTAACGGTTTCGGAAGTGAAAGCGGATTCGGTTGTGATTGACTTGAACCACCCGCTTGCAGGGAAGACCCTGCAGTTTCAGGTCAAGGTCCGTTCCGTTCAATAAAATTTTTCTTGACAGCGAAACCCCCTTCATGTATATTATTTTTGTAGTCAATAGAGGGAAGAAGTCTAGATCCGCAAGGTTTAGATGTACTCACCTTGCGGCTTTTTTGTTTCCGCCGTTTATTGGCTGCAATTCAGCGTAAAGGAGGTGTAGTCAACAGTGGCAAAAGGAACAGTCAAATGGTTCAGTGACCAGAAAGGTTACGGATTTATCACTCCCGAGTCGGGCAAGGATGTCTTTGTACATCACACCGCGATTCAGGGCGAAGGTTACAAGTCTTTAGCAGAAGGCCAGCAGGTCGAATTTGATATTACGACGGGCCCTAAAGGCGAGCAAGCCTCTAACGTGGTGAAGATATAACCTAAAAAGCCGCGGGCCCGGCAGACTGCCGGGCCCGCTTTATCCTTTAGACCCGGGATCCCTCCCGGGTTTTTTAGGGAGAAAAGATGGGCATCCACCCGACCGCCATTATCCATTCGGAAGCAAAAATAGGCCGCCATGTCGAAATCGGCCCTTATGTTGTCATCGAGGAACATGTGGAGGTAGGGGATGGAACCCAGATTCTCCACGGGGCACACCTGACCGGTTGGACGACGATCGGCAAAGAAAACCGGATCCACGTGGGAGCGGTTCTGGGGCATGAGCCGCAGGACCGCACTTTCAAAAAGAGCACACGGAGTTATCTGACCCTCGGAGATCGGAACATCATCCGGGAGTATGTGACGATTCACCGCGGAACAAAGCCCGAGTCCAAGACCGTCCTCGGGAACGACAATTTCCTGATGGCGCTTTCCCATATCGGCCATAACTGCGAGATCGGGAACAACGTGGTCATTGTTAACGGGACCGCTTTGGGCGGTTACGTCGAGGTGGAAGACGACGCGTTCATCTCCGGGAATTGCGGGATTCACCAGTTTTGCAGAATCGGGACGCTTGCAATGATCGGAGCGGTCACCATGGTCACGACGGATATTCCTCCGTATATGCTCGTTGATTCCAAGCAGGGGAGTTCCGTCAATCAGGTCGGGATGAGACGCAAGCATTTCCCCGAATCGGTGGAGCGGGAGATCAAAGGGGCCTTCCGGTGCCTTTGCCGAAGCGGACTCAATACCACCCAGGCCCTCTCGAAGATCGAAGAGCTTTACAGTTCTCCCGAGGTCAAACATCTGGTCGCTTTCATCCGCAGCTCTAAGCGGGGGATCGGGCAGATCAGGCCCTAATTTTCTTGTGGTATTCAGCGGCATTTTGTTGTATAATAGAATTTGTTAGTCGGTAAGTGGAAGTCGTTCAAATAGGCGAAGTCGGTAACTCAGGAGGAGTCATGGGGTTCCAACAAGGTGGTGGTGGGGGTTTCGGAGGAAGGTCTCGGGAGATGCATAAGGCGACCTGTGCGGACTGCGGAAAAGAGTGCGAGGTTCCTTTTAAACCAAGCGGCGATCGCCCGGTTTATTGTAAAGAGTGTTTCGCAAAGAGGAGGGCGCAAGGCCGCTAAAGAAAGAGCAAGATTATAAACAGCGTGACAGTCTCCTAAGCCCCGCGACAAGCGGGGCTTTTTCTATCATAACTAATTATAACTAAAAGGGATATGCTATTGAATTTTCGTGTTGGATGTGGTATACTATAAGAGGTAATAAACTTCTCAGAAGGAGGTGCCCTGCTCTTGAAGGAGAGTGGGGCTTTTTTGTTTGAGATGATACCGCTTGGCCGAAAAGGGATGACGATGGTGGAACTCCTGTTGGCCGTGCTGATTTTGGTCATCAGCATGGTGGGGGTAGCCCTTGTCTTTGGGCGGGGAACCGCCATGATGACCGGTGAAATCAAAGAGGAAGTAATCGCCACACAGGCAGCCCAGGAACGGCTTGAGACGATCCGGAACCTACCTTTTGATACACTCCTCTCTCTCGGGTCAACCTTTACGGCGGTCGGTTTAAGCAATCTCAACAATGCAATCGGAACGGTTGCGGTGACCGACCCTCTCGGATCGAATGATATCCGGCAGGTGACGGTAACCGTCACATGGCAGTCCTCTGAAGGAAGGACGCACCAGAAGAGTCTGGTGACGCTGGTGACGCGGAATGGCATTAATCGGCAATAGCACCAAAAGAAGCGGCCTTACCCTTTTGGAACTGGTGGTGGCGGTGAGTCTTGCCATGCTGCTTACCGGCGTAGCGATGTCATTGTATTTGGTCAGTCAACAGGGGGTTGCGGTCGGAAATGCGTCCTCTGAAATTCACGGGAATGCGCGGCTTGCGATGGACTGGATCACGAGGGATATCCGGTGGGGCAGGCAGCTCATCTCTTCGAGGATGATCGGAACCGAAACGTATAACACCGGCGATAGCGAACTTATCCTGCAGATCCCGGCGATTAACGGAAGCGGTAATATCATTGATATTGACAATAGCTTTGATTACGTCGTGTATCATCTGGATGACAGCGACCCGACTGTTCTGGAGCGGATTGTGGACGCAAATGCCGCGAGCAGCCGGAGCGACGAAACCCATGTGGTTTCCAGAAATGTCAACTCGTTTTCATTGAGTTCCGGGGGGATCGGTCTTTCAAGCGTTCCGGATGTGACGGCTCTCTCGGAAGTCGCGGTCCAGGTCAATACCCGGAAGGTCGTCTCAGGAAATCGGACGGCCAATGAAACACTCGACTCGATTGTTGAACTTCGAAACCGATAGAAAGGAGGTGAATGAAATGAAAATGTCGTATACAAAACAAAGAGGAAGCGCACTCATTTTTTCTCTTCTTTTGAGTTCTCTTTTGTTCAGTTTGAGCATTCCTTATGTGGCATCCTTGATTTCCGAAAGGCATATGAGCACCCATTCGTACGAATCGACCGCAGCCATCCATCTGGCGGAGGCGGGGGCGGAGCTCGCCATCTGGGAGTTTCTCTATGGCGGGGCCGATTTTCTTTCAAGCGAGGGGTGGACCGGCTCGCCGGACAAAACAGCGAGCGGTTCTCTCCAAACCGCTGCCGGTGTGCCGATCGGCGACTATATCGTCACCGTAATCAATCCCACAAGTCCAACCCCTGTTGTAGAAGCGACCGGGTTTGTGCCGGATCAAAGTGCCGTGGAGGCGATGCGGCAGGTCCGCGTCATCCTGGAAGGGGGCTCTTTGTTAAACTGGGGGGTATTCGGCCTGGAGGGGGTTGAACTCGACTCCAATGCCAGGACCGACAGTTTCGACTCCCGGCTCGGTCCCTATGGTGGCGCCAATCTCGGCTCAAACGGAGATGTCGGCACCAATGCCACCGGTCCCGATTCGATTCACCTGGACAGCAACGCCAGGGTGAACGGCGATGCGTTTGCCGGACCGGGTGCCGATCCTGACGAAGCGATTACCACGGACAGCAACGCAGATATCACTGGGCAGGAGACCGCCTTGTCGAGCCCGGTTGTGCCGATTTCGATGGTCCCGCCGGTTCTTCCGCTGTACTCGGCGATCAACTTAAACGGCAACAATACGCTGACCATCAGCACAAGCGGAAAGTATCCGTCCATTACGCTGAACAGCAACTCCGAGTTGATTATTAACAGCAGCGTTACCCTCCATGTGACGGGCGGCGTTGAGTTGAACAGCAACAGCGAATTCACCATTACCAACGGGGCAAAGGTGGAGATCTACATTGACGGATGGCTCGTGCTGAACAGCAACACCCAGGTCAATAACCTCAGTCAGGATCCGACGAAACTCCTTATTTATGGGACGGATAACATGACAACGCAGCCGAACGGAGACCCCGGCGTGGAATATAACTCCAACTCCGACTTTTTCGGGTTGATCTATGCGCCGACCGCCGATATCGATATTGACAGTAACGCCGGAGTCTTCGGCGCGGTCTTTGGGAAGACGGTGAACCTTGATTCGAACGCGAGAGTCCATTACGACGAGGCGCTGGCCGATTTGGACGATTTTGAAACGGACCTTCAGGTAATCGCCTGGCAGGAAAAATAGCCCTTTGTCAAGGTCAATAATATAAGAGTTGACCTGATGAGGATTGTATGATACGCTACTCCTGTGTTAGCTTGGTTTAGCGATAAGCGAAAGCAACCGTTTAGGCCGGGCTCGGCCTAAACGGTTTTTTTGGATGGAAAAATGACGCAACCACAACTATTACAAAGGATTAAATGGCCGACGCTGATAGCGATTAGCGCCATTCACATCGGGGCGCTCTTCGCCTTTTGGACGTTCAGCTGGAAAGCACTTTTACTCTGCCTTGTGCTTTATTGGCTGACGGGCAGTATCGGTATCACCTTTGGATTCCACCGCCTGTTTGCCCATTCAAGTTTCAAAGCCCCCAAGATCATCGCCTATCCTGCCGCGTTTCTCGGGACCCTTGCCGGCCAATCGGGACCGATGTGGTGGGTGGCGGGACACAGAACCCATCACAAATATTCCGACAAAGAAGGGGATCCGCATACGCCGGAGGACGGCTTCTGGTGGTCCCACATGGGATGGCTTTTTGTCCGTTCGGAACTGGACGATCCCAAGGTCTATCAAAAACTTGTCCCGGACATGATGCGGGATCCTTTTTACCGGTTCCTGGACCGATACCACCCGCTCCTGGTCATTCTACTTGCCGGTCTTCTGTACTGGTGGGGAGGGGCTCCGTTTTTGGTGTGGGGGATAGGAGTTCGGATGGTCCTTTTGTATCACGCCACCTGGTTTGTCAACTCGGCCACCCACAAGTGGGGTTACCGCAGTTACAAGACGGATGATAATTCCCGCAATCTCTGGTGGGTTTCTCTCCTTTCTTTCGGGGAGGGATGGCACAATAATCACCACGCCTTTCAGGGCTCGGCCCGACACGGGTTCAGATGGTGGGAGATTGATCTCACCTACCTTCAGATCCGTCTTCTTTCGCTCCTCGGTCTTACTCGCGATATCAAGCTTCCGCTTTCTTCCTCCCTTCGGTAAATTCTTCGAAGATCCCCTTCAGGGAGACCCCGTAAAGATGCACTCATAGGAAGTCTTCCTTAATTTTCATCAAAATTGATTTATTTGTTGCATTTCTCCCGGAGAGGAGTAAAATGAATATTTGCCTCAAGAAGGGGGATGACACGATGAAAGAGTTCGGGGAATCCCGCTATCCGGTGACCGAGCGCCGATTGGTCTCGGACCTTATCCGGTACACCCTCGTCCAGAAAGAGGCGGAGGAGACCCTCAAAGCGCGCACTGAGCGGATCATCCGCCTTCAAACAGCCCTCCTCGGTCTTGCCAAGGAAAACTACACGACTCGAGAAGAGGCCTTCCGGAAAATCACGGAGACAGACGCCAAGACGCTTTCTGTGAAACGGGTCAGCATCTGGTTTTTCACAGAGGACCGCTCGGAGATTGTGTGCGAAGATCTCTATATCCTGGACCGCAACTCCCACGAAAAAGGGATCCGGCTCCAGGCCGAAAAATACCCCAACTATTTCAAGGCCCTCGAGGAATCCCGTACCGTTGCCGCGGATGACGCGCAACAGGATCCCCGGACAAGCGAATTTACCCTGGATTATCTAAAACCTCTCGGGATCACCTCGATGATGGATGTGTCGATCTGGCATCAGGGGAAATTGGTCGGGATCGTCTGTCATGAGCATGTCGGGCCCAAAAGACAATGGCAGCCGGAGGAACAGGATTTTGTAGGATCCATTTCCGATATGGTCTCTCTCGCCTTGGAATCTTCCGAACGTCAATCGGCGGAGGAGCGGTTTCGGCTTATGGCCCAGGCGACAAATGATGCGGTGTGGGACTGGAACTTGGTGACGAACGGCGTCTGGTGGAATGAAGGAGTTCGCTCCCTGTTCGGATATACAGAAGAGGAAATCGGGCCGGAGGCCACATGGTGGTATGAGCATATCCACCCCGAAGAGAAGGAGCGGGTCGTCGAAGGAATCCACCGCCTCATCGAAAGCGACGGGCGGTTCTGGTCGGATGAATACCGGTTCGCCCGCGCGGACGGAAGCTATGCGCATGTTTACGACCGCGGTTATGTCATCTGCGACGAAGAAAGAAAGCCGGTCCGGATGATCGGCGCGATGATGGACATCACCGAGCGGAAACTCCTTGAGAAAATGAAGGATGACCTTTTTCGGGATGCGGCTCATGAACTGAGGACCCCCTACGCCATGATTCAGATGGGACTGGACCTGATGGAAAGGGGATTCCGTCAGAATAACCGAAGAAAAATCTTCACCGGCAAAAAAATTATCGGCATCAATGTGGATCGGTTGGAGCATGACGTGGAAAATCTTCTCGACATTTTTAAACTCGAAGCGGGCGTCCAGCAGACAAAAGAGGAAACTTTGACGGTGGCCGCCAACGGCTTTTTCAAAGAAGCACTCCGGCTGTATCAGCCGCAGATTCAGGAGAAAAAACTGAAACTTGAATTGAAAATCCGGCGGGGACTTCCCCCCTTGAGGATCCCGCGAACCGACCTTCTGCGGGCGTTTCGGAATGTACTGGACAATGCCGTTAAATTCACCGACCGGGGATCCATCACGGTCTTTGTCCGCAAACAGGAAAATTTCGCGGCCATCCATGTTCAGGATACGGGAAGGGGAATCCGGAAAGAAGACCTTGGCCGCGTGTTTGAAAAATTCTTCAAGGCCTCTGCCGGTGTTCAGGGGGTGGGATTGGGTCTTCCCATTGCCAAGCTTCTCGTTGAAAAGGCGGGGGGAAGAATTGCGGTTCATTCGGGGGGACTCGGCCGTGGCACGGAGGTAACCCTTTTTGTCCCGCTTGCAGAGAGAAAATTGGTTGCCAAAGGGAGGGAAGCGGCATGAAAAAGGAAATCTTGGTCGTCGAAGACGATCCCCAAATGCATGATATTTACCGCGACATGCTCGGGGAGCAACAGTTTAATCTGACCGTCACCGATGAGCCGCTTCGGGCCCTTCAGATGATTCAACGGAAGGAGAAGCGCTTTGATTTGATTCTCCTGGATATCCTCATGAAGGAGAGTCTTCTGGACGGGAGGGTCTTTTTTGTGCAGCTCCGGGAGGCGCTTCAGGATAAAACCCCGGTGATTGTCGTCAGTGTCTTGAACGAGGATCAGGTGGGTGATTTGAAACAGATTAACAATATCTCTTTCCTCCATAAACCGATCAAACGCCAGGAACTCCTTTCGGAAATCCGCAAAACGCTCTTTTGAATTGACAGAGCCAAAGAAGCCGGGGTATAATGAAGCAACTTTTTTTGAAAGGAGTCATCCTTGGCAAAGGACAAACAGGGTTTTCTCACCGATATCAAAGAACTCCGGCGAAGGGCAAGAAAACACATTTATAAGCGGCACTACTTCATGGCCCAGGGGATTCATGCCGAACCGGTTGCCCAGGAATTTCTCCAGCATGCCAATGACGAACAAACCCATGCGGACCAGATCGCAGCCCGGATTACCCAACTGGGGGGAGAGCCGGATTTCAGCCCGGAGGGATTGACGACCGGAAGCCATGCCGAATACGCCGAAGGGGATTCCTTGATTGATAGGGTGAAGGAAGACCTGGTTGCGGAGCGGATTGCGATTGACTCCTACGGAGAGAAGGATCCCACCACGCGCCGGATGCTCGAAGGGATTCCCGCCATGGAGGAAGAGCATGCGGACGACCTTGCCAATATCCTCTCAACGCTTGACCCGCGAAAAACCCCCTCTTGATCCGAAGGCCTATCTCGGAACCCGGACGATGATCGAGTTTATTGAGCACCTTGGAGAAAAGATAGACGCCTCATGGGGAAAGAAGGGGTACGCCCTGGAGGCCTTTTCGCAGATTGCTTTTCAAACCCTTCAGCAGGCCGGACTGCATAGGGTATTTACGGTCGAAAAACTTCTGGATTCCCTCTGGACGAAGAAGGACCTTCCCAAACAGCTTTCCCTATTTAACGGATTCGGACAGCCCCCCATTACGCTCTATCGCAATCAGCAACACAACTTTCTGATCGATCTTTATTTCTGGATTCAGCCCGAAATCTCCATCCACTCACACGGGTTTCGGGGCGCGTTTACAGTCCTGGAGGGTAGGAGCTTCCAGTGCCGGTACGATTTTTCCATCCGTGATAACCTCGAAAATACCATTTTATTCGGTGACCTGACGCTTCGGGATACGACACTCCTTCATCCGGGGGATGTTCAGGAGATTTTGGCCGGACCGTCCTATATTCATCAGGTCTGGCATCTCAGTTTTCCGACCCTCTCGCTGGCGGTCCGTACCCTTGAACCACAACAGACCCAGTACGTCTATTTGAGGCCCCATATGGCCTTCTTGGCCCGTTCGAACGCGATGTCTTTGACAGAAGAGAATACAGCCTATTTCCCTCTTCCAAGTAAAAAGATCGATACCCTCGTCTGTTTGAACGCGACCCGGTATCCGCTAGAGGGCCGCAGCCCCCGCGCATGGCTGAAAGCGTTGATTGCAGAAACCCCTCCCCACGAAGGGTTTCTTCATCTCATAAAGTATTATGACCTCACCCGCGATATCGAGGCGATTCAGGATGTTCTAAACAGTGCCCCATCACTCGGAAAGTGGGCTCCGGAATTTCTCGCCACCTTGAGCCGGATGCATGGGGTGCAGATCAAGTGGACCCAGATCCGGGAGGAGGGGGAGCGGTTTCTCCTGGCGCTTCTTTTCTCCCTTGAAGAACAAAGTGATATCATGCGGTTGGTTCGGGCCTACAACCCTGCGGAAGCACCCGAGGCCCTCATCGTCAAGTGGTTGGCCGGTCTGATGCACCGTCGGGATGTGAATATTCAGATGAATCATACCGCGCTCACAGTCCTGGAACGGTTCCTTTACGGCGATTCCGAGGAGGAAGTTTGCAGACATCTTTCCCGGATCTACAAGGGGACGGATCCGCAAATCTTAAAGGAAGATGTCCGACAGATCCGGGATCGACTCCGTTCCGACGGACTGCTGAAGGCATTACAAAAAGGTTGAGCGAATACCCATCAGGAATTATTCAAAAATCTTTCGTTCCGGCCCTTATTTTGTTCGGTTCCGCCTTGGGTATGGCGCTGACGTTTGCGGGGGAAGGCATGAAGAAAGAGGATCTCGGAAAAGCGACTTTTGCCGGCGGATGCTTCTGGTGTATGCAGCCGCCGTATGATGAACTGGAGGGCGTCGTTTCCACGACGGTCGGCTATACCGGGGGAGCCAAGAAAAATCCGACCTATGAGGAGGTCTCTTCCGGCACCACCGGGCATGCGGAGGCGGTGGAAATCACCTACGACCCCTCAAAGATTTCCTACGAGGCGTTATTGGAGGCCTTCTGGAAAAATATCGACCCCACCACCCAGAACCGGCAGTTCGCCGACATCGGGACGCAGTACCGGACCGCCATCTTTTATCATGATGAAGAACAGAAGCGGCTCGCGCTCGCCTCAAAGGAAGGATTGGAGAAGTCCGGAAAATTCAAAGGCCCCATTGTCACCGAAATCGTTCCCGCCTCCGTCTTTTACCCTGCCGAGGACTATCACCAGGATTACTACAAGAAATGTCCCGTCCCCTACAACCTTTATAAAGTCGGTTCGGGAAGAGCGCAGTTTTTGAAAAAACAGTGGGGGAAATGATGTCTGTCGAGAAATGGGAGCCGAAGAAGGACGGGCCATTTTCGGAAAAGGCCCTTCGCCGGAAACTGGAATCCCGCGGATATCAAGTTTATCAGTATACGTATCCGCCGGGAACCGTTTTTCCGAATCATACGCATGGGATCGACAAAATCGATGGGGTGGTCTCCGGCCGCTTCCGGATGAAGATGAAGGGACTGGATGTCATCCTGGAGGCGGGGGATTGTCTGGCGGTGCCGCGCGGTACGGTCCATTACGCAGAAGTGGTGGGGGATGAACCGGTCGTCAGTCTGGATGCGACCCGGGAATGAGCCGGGCTACGCTCATTTATAATCCGGTTGCCGGAGATCCGCAAGGCAATCTTCTCCAAAAGGTCCGGCATGTTCTTGAAGAAGAGGGAATCTCCCATCTCTTTAAACCGACCCGTGAAGCGCGGGAGGGAACCCGGCTTGCCAAAGAGGCGGCTCAAGAGGGAAGTGACCTTGTGATTGCCGCCGGCGGGGACGGCACAGTGAATGAAGTGGTGAACGGTCTCGTCGGGACCGAGGCGATACTCGGCATCATTCCGATGGGAACCGGGAACCTTGCCGCTTATGAATTCGGCGTTCCCCTTGATCCGTTGGAGGCGGCTCGCGCCATTCCGAAAAGCCGGGTTGAACGGATTGACGTCGGAAAGGCGAACGACCGTTATTTTTTGATGATGACAAGTGTCGGTCTGGACGCCAAAGCCCTTCGGGATGCCCCCCGCTGGGGATACAGGGCGCTTCACTGGTGGGCTTTTTTTTGGACCGGGTTTCTCAATCTTTTTGTGACAAGGCCGTTTCCCCTCCGGCTTCAGACCGCACAGAGGGAGATGGCCTATACGACCCGCCTTCTGGTTGTTTCCAACATTAAAGGATACGGCCTTCCGGGATGCGAATTTCTTTCGAATGCGGATACCGCCGACGGATTTTTGGATGTCGGTTTTTTCAAATCGGAGAATCTTTGGTGTTACCTTCGGGGACTTTCCGCTCTCGGGCGGCGCAGGCCGATATCGCCGCATCTCGTCCAGCGAGGCCGGGTGGAAAAAGTCCGGATTGCGGCGGATATCCCGGTCCCGGCACAAGTCGACGGCGATTTCTACGGCTACACACCGCTTGAGGTTTCTGTGGTTCCAAAGGCCCTTTCCATTTTAATTCCCCAGAAAGATGTTCCGTAAGATTGTCGTCCTGACCGGCGCCGGGATTTCGGCCGAATCCGGCATCAAAACATTCCGGGATGCCGGAGGGCTTTGGGAGAATTACCGGATTGAAGATGTGGCGACCCCCGAAGGATACGCGCGGAATCCGGAACTTGTCCTCAATTTTTATAATGAAAGGCGGAGACATCTTCTCGGGGGAACGATCCGGCCGAATCCGGGGCATTTGGCGCTTGCAGAACTTGAGAAAAATTTCCCGGGGGGATTTCTCCTTGTCACCCAGAACGTGGATAACCTTCACGAACAGGCCGGAAGCCGGAATGTTCTACATATGCACGGGGAGCTTCTAAAAGTCCGGTGTGCCCGGTCAGGGAAGGTATTTCCGGCGGAGGAAGACGTTCACACGGAGGATCGTTGTCCCTGCTGCAACCTGGCCGGCGCCTTGAGGCCCCATGTCGTCTGGTTCGGGGAGATCCCGCTTGAGATGAACCGGATTTTCGAAGCCCTGAGCCGTTGTGACCTTTTCATCTCGGTTGGCACCTCAGGCGTTGTCTATCCGGCGGCCGGGTTTGTGCAGGTGGCGCGGGAGGCAGGGGCGCATACGGTGGAATTGAATCTTGAACCCTCCGCAGTTCAGTCCCTTTTTGCCGAAAAAATCTACGGTCCGGCGAGCCGAGCGGTCCCGGAATACGTTCAGAAATTTTTTGCCAACAAGCACCACGTCGCAGACGAGACCTCCGAAAAGGCGTAAATTCCTCTTCGAGATGGCTTTGATGAAAGTCCCCCTTGCACTCATGATGACATCCTTGTATAATATCATTCCGTCCTGAAACCTTTGGGTTTTTCCCGCATCTATACCAGCAGAACAAGAAGGGCGGTGTTTCTCATGCGTCGTGTTGGCTGGATGTCTGCTTTGCTCCTATTGTACTTATTGGTTTCTCCCCTTTGGGCGGCCACCTATAAAGTGGATCCCCACCATACGACCGTCGGTTTCAAAATCCGCCATCTTTTTTCATGGGTGCACGGCACGTTTAACGAATTTGAGGGAACCATTGAATATGAACCGGCAAAACCGGAAAGTTGGTCCGCCTCGGGCACCATTCAGGCGGCCAGTATTGATACGCGGGTTGCCCCGCGGGATAAACACCTTCGCTCCGGTGATTTCTTCGATGTGGAGAAGTATCCGACGATTGACTTCCGGACAACCCGGATCGATGATGTCGGCGCCAACAAGGCCAAGCTGCACGGCTTTCTCACGATTCACGGTGTTGAAAAAGAGGTGGAGTTGGATGTGGAAGTCCTCGGAATTGCCAACGATCCATGGGGAAACACCGTGGCGGGATTTTCCGCCACGACCACCTTTGACCGTCGGGACTTTGGATTGACATGGAATGAGACGTTGGAGACCGGAAGTGTCCTCGTAGGGAACGAGGTTCAGATCACCCTCGACATCTCCGCGCTCCTTCAAAAGTAAGATAAAGGAGGTGAACATGGCGTCGGTGAAACCAAAACGGAACAAAAGACAAACGCTGGTGGCCGCGTCTGTCGCGGGCCTTCTCGCTTTGGCGGCTGTCCCCGGCATGGTGCAGGGGCATCTGGAAGCGGCCGAGGAAGGGAAGACGAAGTGTTACGGCGTCAACAAGTGTAAGGGCACCGGTGACTGCGGTGGAAAGGGTCATTCCTGTGCAGGACTGAATGCCTGTCAGGGGCAGGCGTGGATTTATCTTCAGGAAAAGGACTGCCTTCGGATCCAGGGCGGGCGCTTGACTCCCGAAGAAGAAGGATAATGTGGCCTCTTCTCGGGTGCGGGGTCGGTCTTCGGACGGATCATTATGACCTGATTACCCGCGAATGGCCCGGGATGGACTGGTTTGAGGCTGTCTCCGAGAATTTTATTGATTCTGGGGGACGGCCTCTTTCTGTTTTGGAGAAGGTCCGGGCCCGTTATCCGGTGGCCCTCCACGGCGTCTCTCTTTCCATCGGTTCGGCCGATCCGCTGGATGAAACATATCTCAAAAAATTAAAAACGCTTGCGGATCGGATCGAACCGGTCTTGGTAACGGACCACCTTTGTTGGAACGGTGTAGCGGGGGAGTGCCTGCACGATCTTCTGCCCCTTCCATTTACGGAAGAGGCGATCCGGCATGTGGTACGGCGGGTCCAAAAGGTCCAGGGGTTTCTTGGCCGGCGGATTCTCCTTGAAAATATCTCCACTTACATTACGTACAAACATTCGGAGATGCCGGAATGGGTTTTTCTTTCGGAAATTGCCCGCCGTTCCGGATGCGGCATCCTTCTTGATTTGAACAACCTCTATGTCAATTCCGTCAATCACCGTTTCGAGCCGGAGGAAACCCTCCGGAATATTCCGGGAGAATTCGTCGGACAGTTCCATCTGGCCGGGCATACCGACAAGGGAAAATACCTTTTTGATACCCATAATAGCCGTGTGATCGAGCCGGTCTGGGAGTTGTACCGGAAGGCCCTTTGTCAGTGGGGGGCGGTGGCTACCCTGATTGAATGGGACGAGGCGATCCCCGATTTTCCAGGTCTTTCGGAGGAGTCGAAAAAAGCGCGGGCGATTTATGAGGAAGTGACGAAAGGCAAAAAAGATGCTTTAGAAGCAGCTCCTTCCCAAAAACCGGTCATCCGCCCCCGGCCGCCGGAGGGGCCAGATCTTGCAACGCTTCAGTGTTGGATGAAATCCCAGATTCGGCCGAGCGGCGGTGGGAAAGAAACTTTTTCCGAATCTCCCCTGAATCCGCAGGGGGGAGACCCGGGAATAGTCCGGATGGAGGTGTACGCATCCGGGTATCTGGCGAGGATGAAAGAAGCGCTTGAAGAGGTTTATGAGGCGGTGCACCACCTGACGGGCGAGGGGGTCTTTTCACGCCTTGCAACCGACTACGCGAAACAATTTCCCTCCCGGCATTACAATTTAAGCGCGGCCGGGGTCCATTTCAGCCGTTTTTTGGAGATGGCGGAAATCACCGAAAAGCTTCCCTTTCTGCCGGATCTTGTACGGCTTGAGTGGAAGGTGAATCAGGCCTTTCACGCTTTTGAAAAACCGCCCCTCTCACCGGAGATCTTTCAATCCGTTCCGGAGGAAAAGTGGGATGACTTGGTTTTTGAGTTTCAACCCTCCGTCGGCATCGTCTCCTCCGGGTGGCCTATTCTGGACCTTTGGCAGGCGCGGAAAACTCCTCGCAAGGAAATCGATATCCAGGTCGTGGACCGCCCCCAGACAGTGCTTATTTTCCGGAAGGGTTTTCAGGTCCGGTGCGAAAATCTTGAAAGAGGAGAGGCCGCGCTTCTTGAGGGGCTTCTTGCCGGCCGAAGCCTCGGCGATGTCTGCGGTTCGCTTGCCGACTTTTCAAAAGATCTGTTGCCCGATCTCACCGGAACTTTCCGCAATTGGATGCAAAAAGGCCTTCTGATATGTTACAATGCAGGTAGGATTGGGCACGATGCAAAATAGAGAATCACTGCAAGCCATTATCAGAGAAAGAGTCAGCAACGAGCTCTTTGTCGTTGTTTCAAACCGCGAACCCTATATCCATCAATTTAAAGGGGAGGAGATTGTCTGTCAGGAGGCGACCAGCGGACTGATCACCGCACTCGACCCGGTGATGCAGGCCTCAAGCGGTATCTGGATCGCGCACGGAAGCGGGGATGCGGATCAAAAGGTGGTCGATCAAAAAAATCATGTCCGGGTGCCGCCAGAAAACCCCTCTTACACCCTTCGCCGTGTCTGGCTCACCAAAGAAGAGGAGGACGGCTACTATTACGGCTTTTCGAATGAAGCCCTCTGGCCCCTTTGCCATGTGGCCTATACCCGTCCGGTTTTTAACGATGCGGATTGGAAAACGTACTGTGCCGTCAATCAGAAATTTGCGGATGCGATTCTTGAAGAAGTGGGAAGCCGGAAGGCCTTTGTCTTTATCCAGGATTATCACTTCACGCAACTGGCGCGACTCCTCAAGCGGCCGAATATCCGGACCGCGCATTTCTGGCACATCCCCTGGCCGAATCCCGAGGTTTTCCGGATTTGCCCCTGGGCGACCGAAATCCTCGACGGGCTTTTAGGAAACGACCTCCTCGGTTTCCACACGCGGCTTCACTGCCAAAATTTTCTGGACAATGTCTGGACGATGCTCAAGGCAAAGGTAGATTATGAGCGGTTTGAGATCAGCCGGGATGGAGCCACCACATCGGTCCGTCCCTTCCCGATCAGCATCGATTTTGAAGCGACCTCCGAGGACGCCCGGAGCGCCGAGGTGGAAACGGAGATGGAAAACCTCCGGAAAAAATACGGGCTTCGGAATATGTTGATCGGGCTCGGGGTGGACCGGGTTGACTATACGAAAGGGATTCCGGACCAATTCCGGGCGCTGGACCGGTTTCTGGAGCGGTATCCGGAGTATCAGGGGCGGGTGATGATGGTGGAAATCGGCGTTTCCAGCCGGGCGCGAATCCCGACGTATCAGAGAGTGAACGACGAAATCGACCAGATTGTGGAAGAGGTCAACTGGAAATATCAGAAGGGGGGATGGAAGCCGATTCTCTATCTGAAGGAAAGGGCTCCGGCGACAACACTGCACGCCTGGTACCGGCTGGCAAACTTCTGCGTGGTCAGTTCCCTGCACGATGGAATGAATCTGGTGGCCAAGGAGTACGTTGCTTCCCGCAATCAGGAGGACGGCGTTCTTCTCCTCAGCCGCTTTACGGGGAGCGCCCGCGAACTGACCGACGCCATTTTGATTAATCCCTATGCCATCGACCATATGGCGGAGGCCTACCGCGAAGCCCTGACCATGCCGCTGAAGGAGCAAAAAAATCGGATGCGGCAACTCCGCGCGCATGTGCAGGATCACAATATCTACCGGTGGGCCGCTCAGGTCCTCTCATCCCTCTTTCAGTTTGAATTTGCGGAGAAATGATTTTTGAAGCATCCCCCGAAATTTTTCCTTTTCGCCGATTATGACGGAACCCTCACCCCGATTGTCTCCCACGCCAAAAAAGCGCGCCTTTCCAAAAAATTACGGCGCCTTTTAAAAAAACTTTCCCGAAAGCCGGGATGCATCCTCGGGATTGTGAGCGGCCGCGCGCTCCCGGAACTGAAGCGCTTCGTCGGAGTCCCCGGCCTTGTCTATATCGGAAACCACGGATTTGAACTTGAGTCCAGCCGGTTTTCCTTCGTTCATCCTTCCGCACGCCGCGCACGCCCCCTCATGGAACGGATTGCCGATACCTTGGAGGAGTCTCTCAAAGAGTTCCGGGGGGCATGGGTGGAGCGGAAGGGATGGACGGTGAGCGTTCACTGGCGGGGCGTTTCTCCGCGGAAGCAAAGCCGTTGCCGGCGCCGGATTCTGGTCGCTGTGGCCTCCGCCCGCAGAGCGCACAAAATCCGTCTGACGCATGGGAAATGCGTCACAGAAATCCGTCCACCGGTCCTTTGGAATAAAGGGACGATGATTGAATGGGCGGTGAAACGGCTTGCGGGAAGAAACAGGCGTTTTGGGTCATGTTATCTGGGGGATGACCGGACGGATGAAGATGCGTTCCGGGTCGTCAATCGTCTCGGGGGGATTTCCATTTTTGTTGGAAAAGACAAGAAACATTCCCGGGCGTGTTATTCTTTGAAGAATCCCAACGACGTCCAAGTGTTTTTTAAGCATCTTCTCGATGATTTACCCGTCGCCGAGGCCGTTTGTCAAGGCGGCGGCGTTCTGTTACCATAGAAGAAGCGGACGAGGAAGGAGCCTATGACAGCGAAGGAAAGATTGCTGAATGTGGGGCTATTGTGGCTTCGGGTGCTGGTGGGACTCGGAATCGCATCCCACGGCTACCAGAAAATTTTCGGCGGGCAGTTGAGTTTGTTAATCAACAGCGTGACGGAAATGGGGTTTCCCCAGCCGGTCCTCCTTGGCTGGGCAGCGGCTCTCTCGGAATTTGCCGGAGGGATTCTGATCGTGCTCGGGCTTGGCACCCGTGTCGCCGCCTGCTTTGTCTTTGCCACGATGAGCGTTGCCGCATTTATCGCGCATGCTTCGGATCCTTTCCAAGTAAAGGAGTTGGCTCTCGCCTATTGGACGATGGCCGGCTTTTTGATTTTAAGCGGAGGAGGCATATTTTCGTTGGATGCGAAGTGCTTCCGGGAGGGATAAATGGTCGGCGTGATCATGGGGATCGTCGTATTGACGATGGTGGTCTTGGCTTTTACACTGGATCCGCAGGTCAAGCGCTGCGAACATTGCGAGGGTCCGGTCACGCTGAAGGAATTCTGGTCGCATTTTAAGAGGTGTTCTGAAACCAAAAAGAAATGAACCGCATCTCAACAGGAGACCAAGCACTGATTCGCCGGCTGAAAGTGCGTGACGAAACGGCGGTGGGGGAGCTCATGACCCAGTATCACGCGAAGGTGATGGGCCTCGCCCTCCGGCTCACCGGCAATCGTCAGGACGCGGAAGAAGTGCTCCAGGACGTTTTTTGGACGGTGGTTCAAAAAATCGGGGGCTTCCGGGAAGAGTCGAGTCTTTCCACTTGGATTTACAGGATTGCCACGAATGTCGCATTGATGAAACTCCGCAAACGCCCCAAAATCGAGGAACTTCCCCTTGACGAAGAACTCGGCCCCAAGATAACCGGAGAAGGGATGATTGCCGAGACGGTGACGGATTGGTCCAATCTTCCGGATGGTGCCGCATCCCGCAAGGAATGGATGCAGCATCTGGAGGAGGCGGTCCGGAGACTCCCTCCGGAATACCGGACTGTTTTTGTCCTTCGGGATGTGGAAGGACTCTCTGCCGAAGAAGCATGCAAGATCCTGAATCTTTCTATTCCGGCCCTGAAAAGCCGGCTGCACCGGGCGCGGCTTTTCCTTCGAAAGGAGATGGCGGATGTGGCGGAGACCCGGCCGATCGGAATGAGGTCACCCCATGCTTAAATGCAGGGACATCAACGGATTGCTTCATGATTATGCGGAAGGGCTCTTGGAGCTCTCCGTTCACAAAGAGCTGGACCGGCATCTTTCGGATTGCCCCGGCTGTCTCGCTTTTGTGAAGACCTATAAAGAAACCATCCGCCTTTCGAAAGACCTTCGCACCGGGGAGATGCCTCCCGAACTTCAAGAGAAGCTCGAGAGTTTCCTCAAAGCCAAACTCGCTGAAAAACCCAAAACCCTCTGGGACCGGCTCCGCTCCCGCTTCGGCCGGGGCTGTTGTTAGAGTTTCCCTTGAGCCGGGGCCGTAAACGGCCTATAATGGAATGGAGATGAATAAAGAACTTTTTCAGGAATTTCTTGCAAAAGAAGTCTTCGGAAACACCGCTCAGGCCTACCTGGTCTCGCTCTGTGTCTTTTTCGGTTTCCTGGTGGGACTCCGGATCTTCAAGGTGATGGTGATTCACCGGCTCCGCCAATATGCCAAGACCACGACCAGCGATATTGACGATTTCCTCGTCCAACTTCTTGACCAGATCAGTCCCCTTGTCTATTTTTTCCTGCCGCTTTACGTAGCAACCCGCTCCCTGACTCTGAATCAGAGTCTTGCAGGCATTCTCCATACCGCTTTTGTGATTGTCCTCACCGTCAAAGCCATTCATGTCCTCCAGGCGGTCTCCACCTTTTTCCTGAACCGGTGGGCTTCTAAAACCGAGGAAGACGACCTGACCAATGCGATGGTGGTCCGGAATGTGAGCAAGGTGCTGAACATCGTCCTTTGGGTCGTCGGCATTATCTTCATCTTGGACAACGTCGGTGTGAATATCGCCTCGATCGTTGCGGGCCTTGGGGTCGGCGGGATCGCGGTGGCGCTTGCCGCCCAGTCCATCCTGGGGGATGCCTTCAGCGGGTTTCTGATTTTTGTGGACAAGCCCTTCAAGGCGGGGGATTTTATCATCGTCGGGGATCTTCTCGGGACAGTGGAGCATATCGGTTTCAAGACGACCCGGATCCGGAGTCTTCACGGAGAGCAGCTGATTTTCTCCAATACCGATTTGACCTCCAGCCGGATCCGAAACTACAAGCGGATGGAGACCCGCCGGATCCTCTTCAAAATCGGGGTGATCTACCAGACGCCGCTCGAAAAACTTAAGACAATCCCAAAAATGATTGAAAACATTGTCCAGGAAAACAAACTGGCCAAGTTCGACCGGGCCCATTTCCAGAGTTACGGCGATTTCGCCCTGATTTACGAAATCGTCTATTACGTGCTGACGGCGGACTACAATCAATACATGGATGTCCAGCATTTCATCAATGTCCGGATCAAGGAGGAGTTCGAAAAGGCGGGAATCGAATTTGCCTACCCGACCCAACAACTTTTTGTCACCCAGGTGGGATCGCCTCAGTGAGTCTCTTCTGGGTTGCGATTCTGGCCTTGGGCCTTTTTGTCGCGGCCTATTTCCTTTACGGCCGTCTCGTTTCCCGGCTATTCGAGTTATCTCCCGAAAGAACCACCCCCGCCCACCAGATGCGCGACGGAATGGACTATGTTCCGGCGAAAGCGCCCCTCCTTTTGGGTCAGCACTTTTCCGCCATTGCGGCCGCAGGCCCGATTGTCGGGCCGATTTTGGCGGGACTTTGGTTCGGGTGGCTTCCGGCGCTTCTCTGGATCGTCCTCGGAGCCATTTTTTTCGGGGCGGTGCATGATTTCTCAAGTCTCGTCGGTTCCATCCGGCATCAGGCCCGCTCCATCGTGGAGATTGTGCGGGATCACCTCGGGCGGAGAGCGCACCTCTTTTTCATGGGATTTGTGTGGCTTTCGTTGGTCTATGTCATCATCGCCTTTACCGATTTAACCAGCAGTTCCTTTGCGGGGGTCGGATACGGCGGAGGGATTGCGACG
Source organism: uncultured Omnitrophica bacterium (assembly GCA_947085655.1). Classification (GTDB taxonomy): domain Bacteria; phylum Omnitrophota; class Gorgyraeia; order JACQQV01; family JACQQV01; genus CAMTXH01. The sequence goes on from CAMTXH010000013.1 coordinate 39,883, forward strand.
TCGTCGCTCTTGTATCTTTTCGTCGCGGTGGCGATGGGGATCGCCCTCTATCGGTTCCGGATGCCGCTTTGGGTTGCGACACTCCTCTTTGTTCCTGTCGTCGGTGGCGTCATCTGGTTCGGACAGAAAGTGCCGATCGTTCTTCCTGAGGGGGGAGCGATCCGGCCGCAACTGGTATGGAACGGGATCATCCTCTCGTATTGTTTTATTGCCTCCATTATTCCGATGTGGATTCTCCTTCAGCCCCGCGGATACCTCGGCGGTTTTTTTCTTTATATTACTTTGGCCGGCGGCGTCGTCGGCCTTTTTTTGGGAGGGGATACCATTCAGTACCCCGCTTTTCTCGGATGGACGAGCCAGCGGGGATTTCCGCTCTTCCCGATGCTCTTTGTGACAGTGGCCTGCGGTGCCTGTTCCGGATTCCACGGGATTGTCTCTTCCGGCACCACCTCCAAACAGATCGACGGGGAGCCGGACTGCCGTCTGGTCGGATACGGCGGGATGCTTCTTGAGGGACTGGTGGCGGTCATTGCCCTTGCCACCGTGATGGTGCTTGCGCCGGGCGATCCGTTGACCCGGCAGTCCCCGGATCGGATTTATGCCAGCGGCCTCAGTCACTTTGTAGAGCGATTCGGCATCCACCGCGAATTTGCCATGGCCTTTGTCCTTTTGGCCTTTGCCACCTTTATCTATGACACGCTCGATGTGGCGACCCGGCTGGGCCGCTATCTTTTTCAGGAACTGACCGGATGGAAGGGGAGAAGCGGCAGAATCGGCGCAACGCTCTGCACCCTGGCGCTTCCCGCCTTTTGCGTGAGTCTGACGGTCAAAGATTCCTCCGGCAACATCATTCCCGCCTGGAAAATCTTCTGGACAATTTTCGGAACTTCCAACCAGCTCCTTGCAGCCCTGACGCTCCTCACGGTCACGGTCTGGCTCAAGCGGAGCGGGAAACCTTGGTGGATCAGTGCCGTCCCGGCTTGCTTCATGCTGACGATGACGCTCTGGTCGCTTCTGTTTCTGATGTGGCCGTGGCTTTCCACTGTTGTTCAAGAAGGGCGGTGGACGGTCGACTGGGTCGCCCTGATCGCCTTTGTCCTCTTTGGTCTTGCGCTTTTAGTCATGATCGAAGCGCTCAAGACCTTTTCGCATCTCATTCCCTCCTCCCGCCCCGCTCCTTAAAAAAGCGCATGAAACCCCCTGACATTCGGAAAGATTTCTCCCTCCGACCGCGCCCAATATATTGCCACTGTCGAAAAGGTCGTGAAGATTTTCTCGGAGAAAAAGTCCTTATGAATGAATTTCTGGAAACGCTTCTGTCTCACACTGATATTTATTGCACTCGGCCCCCTTTTTCTGGCGGAAGGGAATGAGCCGCTCACGCTTTCCGACTGCTATAGGCTGACGCTCCGGCAGAGTGAAAAGGTGGCCCTTCAAAAAGAATTGATCGAGGAGCCGAGACGCGCGTTCCGATGGCCATTGCGGTGATCGGAGGGATAGCGCTCTCAACCCTCCTCACGCTTTTCGTCGTCCCCTGCGCCTACAGTCTCCTTGCAAAATTCGAGCATAAACACTATACTCCGGTTAAAAGCTGAAGGAGATTAAAGGAAAAAAAGTGGGCAAAAAAGAAGTGTGTTGTTTTAGAGGGAGAGAGCGCCGGTGAGAAACGTCAGGTTAGGTCTTGCCCGCTTTAACAAGTTTTTCTGCCTGGAGCCAGTCCTCGAGATCGTAGCCGTCGATACGGCCTCTTTTCTCGTACAGTTCGTACGCCTTTTTCTGGATCTCTTCCTGAGAGACCTTTCGGAAGGCGGGTTTTTGAGGGGTGGAGATCATCTCGAAGAACCCTTTCGTGGACGGACCCTGTCGGGTGTTTTTTGACCGTTTGTTCATACGGGTCAACATCGTATCTCCTTTATTTCAAACCGGATACCTAAAGGGGGCTTTCACTTCGAAAGGCAAACCCTTTTCGGCCTATCCGGAAATAGTTTATCCGAAAAAAGGGAAATGTCAAGTGATATTCCGAAGGTTTCTTTTTCTTTCAGGGGCGTTACTGGTGTGGGCAGGCACCGTCTCGGCAGAGCCGGTCGGAATCGCCTCGGCCACAAGCGAAGCAGGTGGACATGAAGCCCGAAACGGATATGACGGCTCCCTCGCCACAAGCTGGAAAGCCGAAACCGGAAGCGGCCCTGTTTCTCTTTTGTATCTTTTTCCTGAATCCCGGCCGCTTCAAAGTATCCGGACCGCTTTCCCGGTCGGGAGGGCCTACCTTTACCGGATTGATGTGACCCAAGAGGATCCCCGAGAAAAGGGGGAGGCAACCTCCTGGCTTCCGGCGGTTCCTGAAAAAATCGGGGAAGGGGTGGTAACCGATTCATTCGGGCCGATCCAGGTTAAGGCGGTGAAGACGACCCTCCGGAATCTTTTGAAAAACAGCGGATTCGAGGAAGGGAAGGAGCTGTCCGTGTGGCATCTCGCCGACGGAAAAATCATTACGGAACTGACCAAAGTCCACACCGGAAGGCGTGCCGTCGGAGCCGAAAGCGGTTATGTCGTCATGGTCTATCCCCTCGAGCTGGAATTCGAAGAGCGGAAAACGTTCACCTTTTCATTTTACGGCATGTCGCCCGACAAGGGAACCGGGTATCTTGTCCTTTTTGCCGAAAAACAGGATGGGACACCGGTGACGCTGGAGAAATCACTCGGCATGTTCCGCCCGGAGTACACTTTTCACCGGGCCAGTTTCTTCCTCGACCCTGAAATCGTCTATCTGAAACGGGCCAATTTCTACCGCTTTGCTCCCCAGGGTTCGGTTTACTACGACGATATCTTTTTGACGGAGGGATGGACACCGACCGATATCCCCGAGATCCGGGAACAGCATTTCGAATAAAAAACTTGTTATGAGTTCCCATCTGTGTTATACTGTCTCCGGTTTGTGTCGGATTACCCCACGTTTTAGATAGAACCGCGGTGAAGGACAGATGGCATTCACACTGATTCCGAAAGAAGAAGCATTTCTTGACCTGTTTGAGAAGGCGTCCAATACGCTCCTGACCGCGGCGCATCTTTTTGTCGAAACGATGAAGGCCTTCGATAAAGTGACGGAGAACGCACAGCGGATGGAGCGGCTGGAGCACGATGGCGATCAGCTCGTCCATGACATCATGGCCCGCCTCAACCGCACCTTCATCACTTCGCTGGACCGGGAAGACATTCATCGGCTTGCCTCCGCCCTCGATGATGTGCTCGACTACATTGAGGCGACGACGGAACGGTTTGTTCTTTTCAAGGTCAAGGCAGTGACTCCTGCCGCCGTAGAAATGGCAGAGATCGTTGCGAAACAGGTAGAGGAGATTCATTCGGTCATTCCGCGCCTTCGGGACATGCGCCACCAGGATATCCTGAAGCACTGCATCGAAATCAACCGCCTCGAGAATGCAGGAGACCGTGCCCTGCGGAAGGCGGTCACGGAGTTGTTCGACACCCAAACCGACCCCCTTTATGTCATCAAATGGCGGGAACTCTATGAACTGATGGAGATGGCGACCGATGCCTGCGAGGATGTGGCGGTCGTCATTGAGGGGATCGTCCTCAAGAATGCTTAATTGGAAATTTCCACCGCAACGCTGATCGTCCTCATGCTGGTGCTGGCCGCGGAATTCGTCAACGGCTGGACCGATGCCCCGAACGCCATCGCGACCGTCGTTTCGACCCGTGTTCTTTCCCCCGGCAAGGCCGTCCTTCTTGCAACGATCCTGAACGCTGTCGGTACGCTTTCGGGGACAGCCGTTGCCGCAACCATCGGAAAGGGCATCATACAGTCTGACTTTATCACCGTCCACACCGTCGGTGCGGCGATGGTGGGCATTGTCTTCTGGAGCACCCTGGCGTGGTATTACGGCTTGCCGACAAGTGAATCCCATGCGCTTATCGCGGGCCTCACCGGAGCGGGGTTGGCCACTGCGGGACCGACTGTTCTGATCTGGTCGGGCTGGAAAAAGGTCTTGATCGGTCTTCTCTTTTCAACCTTTCTCGGGTTTGGCGGCGGACTTTTGCTCATGGGACTCATCTATAACCTCTTTGCCAGGCAGACCCCTTCCTTCATCAAACGCCTCTTCGGCAAACTTCAAATTCTCTCCGCCGCCTTTATGGCATTCAGCCACGGTTCAAACGATGGGCAGAAATTCGTCGGCGCCTTCTGCCTGGTGTTGCTCCTCGGGGGTATCCTTCCCGCATTTCAGGTGCCGCTCTGGGTCATTCTCCTCTGTGCCACGGTGATGGGTTGCGGGACAGCGATCGGGGGATGGCGGATCGTCAGAACCATGGGACTCCGCCTCACCAAGTTGGAGCCGGTTCACGGGTTTGCGGCGGAAACCAGTGCTGCGCTTACCATTGAACTTGCGTCACGTCTCGGAATCCCTTTGAGCACCACTCACACCATTAACACCGCCATCATGGGGGTGGGTGCCACCCGCCGCCTCTCCTCTGTCCGCTGGGGCGTCAGCCGGAACATCATCATCGCCTGGATCTTGACCTTTCCGGTCTGCGGTTTGATTGCGTTCTCTGTGACTAAACTCATTCTTTTGCTCCTTCCGTAACTTTTCTGACGACCTCTTCCGTTGTGCTATAATGATAGGCCTGAAACGGCCCGACAAGGAAAGACAGATAACAGCGAAGCCAACCTCCTCCATCGAAGTCCTTCTTCGGGAAGGACGCAGCTTTCCACCCCCAAAGGCGTTTCGTGAAAGCGCCTATGTTCAAGACGAGTCTGTCTACGAGAAGGCCGCCAGGAATCCGGAGTCTTTCTGGGCAGAGTGGGCCCATGCGCTCGACTGGATCAAGCCCTGGAACAAGGTCCTGGAGTGGAATCCCCCGCATGCCAAGTGGTTTATCGGGGGAAAAATTAACGCCTGCGTGAACTGCGTTGACCGGCATGTTTTTCCTAGGGAGGGAAAACCCTCCCGACGGAATAAGGCGGCCATTGTCTGGGAGGGGGAGCCGGGGGATGCCCGGACATTGACCTACTGGGACCTTTACCGGGAGGTGAACCGGTTTGCCAATGTTCTCAAGAAACTCGGCATCCGAAAAGGGGACCGGGTGGCGCTTTATCTTCCGATGGTGCCGGAGTTGGTGGTTGCCTGCCTTGCCTGCGCCCGGATCGGGGCGGTCCACAATGTGGTCTTCGGGGGATTCAGTGCGGAGGCCCTCCGCGACCGGATCAACGATGCCGGCGCCAAACTTTTAATCACCGCCGACTTTGGCTGGCGGAGGGGAAAACAGATTCTTCTCAAGAATGCGGCGGATGAAGCAATCACCGGGTGCCCCTCGATTCAGAATGTTGTTGTGGTGAAACGGCAAGAGGCGGCATCGGCCCAATGCCATATCCGGGAGGGGCGGGATCATTGGTGGCACCGCCTGATGCAGGATGCCGAACCTTATTGCGAACCGGCAGTCACTGACGCGGAGGATATGTTGTATGTCCTCTACACCTCCGGAACGACCGGGAAACCGAAGGGGATTGTTCATACCACCGGCGGGTACCTGACCGGCGTGTATGCCACCATGAAGTGGGTCTTTGATTTAAAAGAGGAAGATCTTTTCTGGTGCACCGCCGATATCGGATGGGTGACCGGCCATAGTTACATCGTTTACGGTCCGCTCGCCAACGGGGCGACGGTTCTCATCTATGAAGGGGCACCGGACTGGCCGGAGAAAGACCGTTTCTGGAAGCTCATCGAAAAATACGGCGTCACGATTTTCTATACCGCCCCGACCGCGATCCGTGCCTTTATGAAATGGGGAACCGAATGGCCGAAGAAGGCAAATCTTTCTACACTCCGTCTTCTGGGGACCGTGGGAGAACCGATTAATCCGGAGGCCTGGATCTGGTACCACGAAAATATCGGAAGAAAAAAATGTCCCATTGTGGATACCTGGTGGCAGACGGAAACGGGCATGATCCTCATCACTCCTCTCCCGGGCCTTACCACCACCAAGCCCGGCTCTGCCACAAGGCCCTTCCCCGGAGTTTTCGCGGAGGTTCTGACGGAAAAAGGGGAACGGGTCAAGGTGGGAGGGGGATATGTGGCGATCGCCAAACCCTGGCCTTCGATGCTCCGGACCATTCTGAACGACGACGAACGGTATGTGCAGCAGTACTGGACCAAATGGGAAAACGGTTTTTATTTTCCCGGAGACGGGGCCAAGCGGGACGAGGACGGCTACTTTTGGTTTTTGGGGCGGGTGGATGACGTTATGAATGTGGCGGGACACCGGATCGGGACGATGGAGGTGGAGAGTGCTTTAGTGGACCATCCATCGGTTGCGGAGGCGGCGGTGGTCGGGAAAGTTCATGATATCAAGGGTCAGGCGATCATTGCCTTTGTCACGCTGAAAGAGAGCGTCAAAAGCTCTCCGGCGATAGTTGAGGAGTTGAAGGGGCATGTGGTAAAGAAAATCGGTGCCTTGGCCAGACCCGAAGATATTCTTTTTTCGGCCGATCTTCCCAAGACCCGTTCCGGGAAAATCATGCGGCGTCTTTTGCGGGACATCGCCGAAGGGAAAGCCCTCGGAGACACCACAACACTTGCCGACCCGGCCGTTTTGGAGCGGCTGCGTCAGCAGTATGAAGAAGTGGAAGGGGTATAGACATGAAAAAGCTCATTTCAGTTATTTTGATCGTCTTTGTTGTATTCATCGGCCTTTCCATTGCAAAAAATGCGATCGCCAAGACGGCCATCTCAAGCAGTGTGAACCTCATGACCGGCATGCGGCTCAATATCCGGACCATGAATGTCGGCGTCTTGAGGACATTGGTGGCGATCAAGGACCTCACGGTTTTTAATCCCGCCGGCTTTCCCGATAAGATCATGGTTGACCTCCCGGAAGTGTATGTGAATTACAAACTCGGGGCATTCTTGAAGGGAAAAGTGCACCTCGAGGAAGTCCGGCTTCACCTGAGGGAATTGACCATCGTCAGGAACGAAAAAGGAGAATTGAACGTGGATGCGCTGAAGCGGTCCCAGGAAGAAGGGGAAAGGAATGCCGCCTCTTCCGGAAAAAAGGGAACCGTCCCCTCGGTCCAAATCGACCTTTTGGACCTTAAAGTGGGGAAAGTCATCTATAAGGATTATACGGGAAAGGGAACTCCGAGAGTCATGGAATTCAACGTGAATCTCCACGAGCGCCATCGGAACATCACCAATCCTTATCTTTTGGCAGGACTGATTGTCACCCGTGCGACGTACAATACCGCCATTGCCCAGTTGGCTTCCTTCGACCTTGAGAAACTTCAGGCCTTAAGCGGACAGATGACCGGAATGGTCAAAGGTTACAGTGACCAAGTAACCCAAGTTGCGAGTCAGACCACCCTCATCGGGAAGGAAACGGTCGGCACCGCGAAAGAAGCAGCCGGCAAGGCAAAAGAAGCGGCTTCAGAGACCGTGGACGCCCTCAAAAAAATCATTCCCTTCGGAGAATAACGAAAATCTTTCCATGAAAGTTGTGCTGGCCGGCGGGACCGGATTCATCGGAAAAGCCCTTCTCCATCGCCTCATCGAAGAGGGGCATCGGGTTGTCCTTCTCACCCGGAGCCCCTCGGCGCACAAAGAGCTGGCTACCGACAAGGTACAGCTTGCCAAGTGGGATGCGAAATCAGTCGGCGCCTGGGCCGATTTCGCGGAAGGGGCGGAGGCGGTTTTGAATTTGGCGGGGGAGCCGCTCGTCGGGAAACGGTGGACCAAAAAACAAAAGGCAAGACTTCTCGAAAGCCGCCTCTCTGCAACGCGGGCCATCACCTCCGCCATTGCTCAGGCAGGAAAACGTCCTTCCGTTTTCATCAATGCCTCCGCGGTCGGATTCTACGGGGATGTCCCGCAGGGAGAGGTGACCGAATCTCATCCCAAAGGCCGAGGATTCTTGGGTGACGTTTGTGAGAGGTGGGAAGTGGAGGCGCGCCGGGCGGAAGAAAGAGGGGTCCGGGTAGTCTGTCTTCGCATCGGCATTGTCCTTGAGAAAGAAGGAGGCGCCCTTTCCCGGATGATCCCCCCTTTTCAATATTTCATCGGCGGGCCGCTCGGGAGCGGCCGTCAGTGGGTGCCCTGGATCCATCGGGAGGATTTGCTAAGCATCATTCTTTTTTTAATGGCGCGTCCCGATATCAATGGGGCGGTGAACGGGACCGCCCCGAATCCGGCCACCATGAAGGAATTTTGCAAAGCGGTCGGAAGCGCCCTGCATCGTCCTTCCTGGGCCCCGGTTCCGGCGTTTGCCCTTCGGGTTCTTCTCGGTGAAATGGCGGAGGTTCTTTTAACCGGTGCCCGTGTTGTTCCGCAAAAGCTCGAAGAAGCCGGTTTCCCTTTTCGTTATCCCGCCTTAGACGGCGCATTAACCGCCATTTTATCCTCCCCGAACCCAGGGACATCTAAGGGGACATGCTAAGTGCCAGTCTATAGCGTGTCCCGGTCGGTTAGACGAGACAATATTTAGAAATTGACCTTGTATTCCCCCTCAAGATGGGGTATACTTATATATAGAAAATGCGAATCCGAACGAAGAATTGGGGTTTTTTGGGATCTGTCTTCCTCGTCTGTCTCCTTTGGAACGGGTCTGCCTGGGGGGCTTATCCCTATTCGGACGACGAGCTTCGGACAAAAAGGACGGAGGCGCTTACCTGGGTCGATGCGCGGCGGAACGGGGGAGACTGGGTTGCGGCCACCGAGACGGCCGATTTCGGATACACCTATGACAATGCCCTTATGGTCATTGCCTATGTCATGGGCGGGGATGCCGGGAGTGCCGTGCCGATTCTTGATTTTCTGGCAGCCCATCAGCTTCCGGACGGCTCCTGGTATGATGCCGTGCGTCAAGCCACCGGCGCCGGCATTGTATTGGCGAGGAGCAGCGGCAACCAAGCCTGGGCCATTTATGCCATCTGCGTGTATACCGATCAAACGGGCGATTTCACCTATCTTCCGGTGGCCCACAAGGCCGCCTCCTGGCTCATCGCCCGTCAGGATTTGAGCGACGGGGGAGTCACTGGCGGATTGAATTCAGATGGAACGGTACGGCCCTGGACAAGCACCGAACATAATATCGACGCCTATTTCGCCTTAAAACTCCTTTATCGTCTCAGTCGGCGTTCCGAGCACTGGTATGCAATGAACCGGTGCAAATCGTGGCTTCTGAATGTTGCCTGGAACGCCGCAGAGGGACGCTTTAACCGTGGCGAAAATGACACTCTCCAAGCCTTGGATGCCAACACACTCGGCTCGCTCTTTTTGCACGATATCGGCGAATATGCAAAAGAAGCAAGTGCCATCGCCCACCTGGACACCTATTGGCTTTTGACAGAGCGCTTCCGGCGGGGAAAACGGGTCCGCTATGAAGGATTTAAAGACCATGTCCTCGATGAGGAAGGAAACCCCGGCCGTCATTGGCAGGAGGGGACGGAACAGGCCGCTGTGTCTTATCTCCGGCGGGGACAGGGTCCCGCCCGTTATTACATCCAGGAAGTGGTCAAAAGCGACGATCCCAATTTTTTGATCGGTCATTCGGACGATGACAATGACGGAGACAGAGGCCTTCTCTATTACATGACAGGGGATGAGGCAACAGGCCTCGTCGAAAAACCGGCTCCGGGCATCTGGATGATTTTTGCCATCAACGAATATCTGGGCGACCGTGAAAAGATTTTTTACCCTGTCACGGTGACCCCTCCGCCTAGCGGTGGCGAGGGAAAACTCCCCTTTAAACTCACCCCCTGACTTTCCATTGACCCTTTTCCATTTGCTGCTAAAATAAGAGGAAACCCGCATCCAAAAAAGGGAAAGATGCCTATGTCGGATGAATTAACCGTACAGCACAAGCCGGCAGAAAACCGCTTCTCGGTCTTTTTGGAAGGGTATGAGGCCTGTCTGATGTACCGCCTCAAAGGGAAGGAGATCGACCTTTACCATACGTATGTCCCGGGAGTCTTCCGCGGACGGGGACTCGCAGAGCGGCTCTGTAAAGCCGCATTTGAACATGCGAAGCAAGAGGGTCTCACCGTGATTCCTTCCTGCTCTTATATTTCCGACTATTACCTGAAGCGTCACCCCGAGTACAAACCGCTGACAAGGTCCGGCGGAACCTCCAATCCGATTGTCTCCGGATGACGCGGCGCGAACTTGCCGCGCGGATTGCGGAACGCCTCGCGCGCGAGAAACCAGCCCTGACCCAAAAGTGGCAGAGAGAGAAAAACCCGTTCCGTCATCTGGTGATCGACCGGGTCCTTCCGGATGACGCGGCGCGCGCGATTTATGAGGCGTTCCCGGAGCCGGAGGCGATGGTTCTGAAAAAGGACCTTCGGGAGAAAAAACGGATTGCGGTCCAGATGGACCGATTCCACCCGCTTCTTTCCGAAACGATCTATGCGTTTCAGGACCCTGGAGTCATCGACATCCTTTCGGAGATCACCGGGATCAGGCGGCTTTTTCCGGATGAGACGCTGTATGCGGCCGGATTGAGTCTCATGTCCCAAGGGGACTTTTTGGCGCCCCATATCGACAACTCCCATGACGAGGCAAGGCAACGTTACCGCGTGCTGAATCTTTTGTATTATGTTTCTCCGGAGTGGGAGGGGAATTTCGGAGGGAATCTGGAGCTTTGGGACGGGCGGGTGACGACTCCCAAAACAGTCGTGCCGGCGTTTAACCGGGTTGTCCTCATCGAGACCCACACCGCTTCATGGCATTCGGTGAGTCCGGTCCGGGCGGACCGGAACCGTTGTTGCGTCTCCAACTACTATTTTTCGGACCAAAGCCCCGTCGGGAGGGAGTATTTCCAAGTGACCAGTTTCACCGGATGGCCCGGCGAGAGGTGGCGGCGCGCCATTCTGGCCGGCGACCGGATGTTGCGGAACGGTATCCGCTTCATCCTTCCGAAGGGAATCGTCAAAACAGAGCATGTCTTCAGGAGGCGTTGAATTCTGAAAAGAAAGGAAGAAAGGAATGCTGAAAAAAAGCGTGTTTGTTTTGGGAGCCATTTTTCTTTTTTTGGGGGTGTCGTCAGGACAAGCGGAGGAGACCGTGAAGATTATCCTTAAAACGACCGAAGGGGAGATCCAGGCGGAGTTATATCCGGAAGAAGCGCCGAAGACGGTGGAGAATTTTTTGACCCTGAGCCGGAAGGGGTTCTATGAGGGGGTCATCTTTCACCGGGTGATTCCGAATTTCATGATTCAGACCGGAGATCCGACCGGCACCGGCAGGGGCGGTCCCGGTTATTCCTTTGAGGATGAATTTTCCCCGAATCTCCGGCATGACAAGCCGGGCGTTCTTTCCATGGCGAACAGCGGCCCCAATACGAACGGAAGCCAATTTTTCATTACAGAGGTTCCGACTCCCTGGCTCAACGACCGTCATTCGATTTTCGGCCAGGTCACGGAGGGGATGGAGGTGGTGAGTACGATTGCCAATGCCCCCCGCGACGCCGGAGATAAACCCTTGCAGCCCATTAAGATAGAAAAAATCGAGATTGTGGGGGAATAGTGCCGAAAGAGGTTTTGCCGGCGTCAAGTTTTGTGATATAATATAAAGAAAGAAAGGGAAAAAAGGAGTCCAAATCATGAGCGAGGAACTCAAACAGAAAGTCCAGAAGGTGATTGACGAGTTGATCAATCCGGGAGTGGCGCAGCATGGCGGCCATGTGGCTTTGGTCGACGTCAAAGACAACAAAGTCATCCTCCAATTCAGCGGCGGGTGCCACGGATGCGCCTCATCCATGATGACCTTGAAAATGGGAATCGAAACGACACTGAAGGAAGAAGTATCACCCGATCTCGAAGTGGTTGACGCAACGGACCATTCCACCGGCACCAACCCGTATTTCACATAAGTGCTCCTCTTTGTTCGGAAAATCACCCGTGAAGCACGAAGCAGTTCTCGAAGCCCTTTCCTCGGTTCAGGATCCGGGAAAAGGAAGGGACATTGTCTCTCTCGGCTACGTTCAGGATTTGCGAGTCGACGGGGGAAAGGTCCGCTTTCGAATCCAGTCCCCGATTCCTCCCGGGGAAGTGCGTGACCATCTTCGGGAAGCGGCCCACGAGGCCGTTTCAAAACTTTCGGGCGTGACAGAGGTCGGCGTGGTGATGACCTCCCTCATTCAAAAACCCGAAAGAACCGCTTCTCCTCAAGAAACCGTTTCTCCCTCTTCCGCCAAGGAACGTCTTATCCCGAACGTGAAATCGGTGATTCCGGTTGCAAGCGGAAAAGGAGGCGTCGGAAAATCGACGGTGAGCGTGAATCTGGCGCTCGCCCTGGCCCATCGCGGCGCCCGTGTCGGGATTATGGATGCGGATGTTTACGGGCCGACGATTCCGACCCTTTTGGGGATTGCGAAGCAGCCGGACGCACTCGACGACCATCGACTGATCCCGGTCGAACAATACGGCCTCAAAGTGATGTCCATGGGATTTTTCCTGAAAGAGGATGATGCGGTCGTCTGGCGCGGCCCGATGCTTCACAAAGCGATTGAACAGTTTCTCGGCGGCGTGGCGTGGGAAGAACTCGATTATTTAATCGTCGATCTGCCGCCCGGAACCGGCGATATCCAATTGAGTCTTTGTCAAACCATTCCCCTCACGGGTGCGGTGATTGTTTCCACGCCGCAGGATGTGGCTCTCCGGGTGGCTCAAAAAGCGATCGCGATGTTCCATAAACTGAACGCCCCGATTCTGGGGATGATCGAAAATATGAGTCATTTTATCTGCAGTCATTGCGGAAAGCGGGAGGATATCTTCGGAACGGGCGGCGCGCGAAAGGCGGCGGAGCGGCTCGGCATTCCTTTCCTCGGGGAGATTCCCCTTGCGACACCGGTCCGGGTTCAGTCGGACGAGGGAAAACCGATTGTGATTTCAGACCCAAACTCACCGGTCACCCAGGCCTTTATTCAGGCGGCGGAGAAATTGGCCGAAGAGGTGAAAAGCCGCGACAAAGCGCCCGAACTCCCCGACATCACCCGTCCCGACGCCCATCACATCCGGATTCAGTGGAAAGACGGCTATGAGCGTCTTTTCCCGGTGCGGGAGCTGCGCCTTGAGTGTCCTTGTGCCGGTTGTCTTGATGAGATGACCGGAAAACGGCGGTTCGACCCGGCCACCATCCCGCCGGATGTCCACCCCCTCCACATTTCTCTCGTCGGTAATTATGCGATTAATATCCGCTGGAGTGACGGCCACCAGACCGGTATTTACTCCTTCACAAAACTTCGCGGCCCCCGCCCCTGAGAATTCAATGTCTATCGTTTTTAAAATTTGCCGGATGATCCTCTGCTGGGTTCTTATCGGGGGAAGTGTTTCTGTAGCGGCCGCGGCGGAGGAGGGAAGATTCGGCGTCATTGTCGGCGGAAAGGGGAAACTTCCCAATCTGGTGGATGTCGTCCAGGACCTCGGCGCCGATTGGGTCAGAATGAATTATTCCCTCGGTGAGAAGAATCAGGACCCGAGACGGTTCTTTGAAGCCGGGATCCATGTGGTGATGACCTTCAACAACACGGATCCGACGAATATCGATACCTCCTATGGAACCCTTGACGCTTTTCCGAACGCCGGTTTTCCCTTTAAGTCAAAACGAATTTATCAGGAAAGCGTAAGGGCAGCGCTTAAACCCCTCCTTCCTTATCTTGCCAAAGGCGCCCAGGTCTGGGCTCAATGCGAAAACGAAGTGGGCGATGCTTCCCTCAATCCGAAATCGCGATACTGGCGAGGAACCATGGACCAATATCTGGTGCAGTTGGACGCTTTTTACGAGGCGGTGAAATCTTTGAATCCTTCGATTCCGGTGGTCCTTACCAGTTTTCCCTCGGAATCACTCGACCATGCTCTCGACAAAGGGGACGACCGCTCCAAATATGCCGCCAGCCGCATCACCGCCCTTCTCTCAAAAGGACGGTACGATGCCGTGGACCTTCATTTCTACGGATGCGTCGAGGAGATTCCTGCAAAGGTGCGGTGGGTTAAGAGCCAGTTGGCCCCCGGCAAGCGATGGATCTCGACGGAGAATGGGGGTCCTGATTCCCGGTGCCCCGCCACACCTTTGACGTGGGAGGAAAATCCGGGGCAATTTGAAAAAATCCAGGCCCAACAGGTGGCCGGCCGGCTTTCGGCATGCGCTGAAAACGGAGGGAGTATCTGTCTATGGTTCTCACTTTTGGATCTAAGGAAAGAAGTCGAAGTCTTCAGGCACCTGGGCCTCATCGACCAATCCTCTGTGAAAGAGACATTCGTTGGAAAAGGGGTTCGTCCGAAGAAGAAACGTCCTTCCGCGCTTCCGGCGGAGAAAACAGAGGACATTCTGAAATCGATGCGCAGAAAGCCCGCCTACCAGGCCTTCAAGACCTTCACGGCTGCCCATCGTTAATCCGGTTTAGAGACTGCCTCTCTTCAATTTTGGAAACCAGCGGGGGATTTTTCGTTTATATTCCCGGTAGGCCTTCCCGAAGCGCCTCTCCAGCTCCGGCTCCTCAAAGAAAATAAGCCACACATTTCCGATGATCGAAAGGATGCCGAGATACCCCAGTAGAATCTTGGAGCGGAAAAAGAGCGCTTCGGCAAGAAGGATGAGAAAGACACCTGCCATGAGAGGATTCCGCATGATCCGGTAAGGACCTTCGGTCACGAAATGTTTCGGCGGATCGAGCGGCATGGGAGTGCCAAGGCCTATCCGGTTGAAAAGATCGACGGACCAAACCGTTAATGCGATGCCCATCGCAAAAATAAATATTGCAATCATTGCAATCGTATCCCATCTCACCACCCCTTCTTCCTTAAAAAGGAATTTAAATCCCATCGGGATCACGACCAAGATCGATCCGAGAAAAAAGAGTGCCCAGCCGAGCGTTTTCCATCGGACCCGCGTCAGTTCTTTCATCCGTTTGTTATCGCTTCAGTTTTGCCCGGAGTTTGCTTAAGTTGACGACATCTTCCTGGTTATAGGTGAGAAGTTTCCGGAGGGAGGATGCATTGCCGGCGCGGTATTGATACCAGAGTTGCACCGCCATCCAGCCGTCCACATCCCACGTTTTCCGGGGGATACGAAGCAGCCGTTCCACCACTTTTAATCCGCCGTACAACCCCCGCTCCCAGCAAGCAAACATCAAGTCTTCATGGCGGCATTTTTTTTCGACTCTAACGCCGGTTTTGGCTTCGATGAAGGGAAGGTCAAAACGGGTCCCATTGTAGGTGTAGACGGTATCGACAACCGAAAGGGTTTTCCTGAGGAGGCGCGGGGTGATCTGTCTGCCGTAAGGTTGGGTCAGAATCGCGCGGTTTCGGTCATAAACTACATAAAGGCCCACGACAGTCAGTTCTGCGCTTTCGGGACTGAATCCAGTTGTCTCGATATCAAGATAACCCGCTACTCGCACCATAGATTCGCATTATATCACGCAAGGGACGCTTTCACATAAATATTAGTCAAAGCAAAGTGCCGTCCCGATTCATCCTTGAACCGCTTTATTCTGATACCTACACGCTCTTCCACCCGATGGGCCATTGTGTTCCTCTGATGAATAGTATAAGATAAAAACAGAATGTGTCACCTTCCTTAATCTTTAAAGAAAGAGGACACTTCTGGGAGCAGAACTAGAAACGTCTCCTAAAGGAGAGGGAGGGAAGATGGGAACCACATTTGGAAAGAGTCAGAAAGTTGAAGAGGTCGCCAAGCAGGTTATCGATCTATTGATGGGTGAGAATCTTGTGGCGAACGAAATTTTCGATGTCATTTCGGAAGTGCAAAAATACGCGCTTCATAAAATGATCGGGGAGGACTTCCGCGCCCTGACGGGATGAAGATCCTGGTCAGGACAGGCCCTCTTCGATTGATGGTCTTCCCATCAGCGACTGGGTGCCGAATGAAATACTCCAAATCTTTGGGACGTTTTCGAAAGTGTCCCTTGTATCACCCTTACGCTAGGGACACTTTCTGAAAACGTCCCTATTTCAATTCCTTGGGGAGTGCCTCGATCTTCGAGGCAAGGATGAAGTCGTTTTCAGAGAGCCCCTTGATCGCATGCGTGGAGAGCTCCACCCGGAGTTTCCGGTAGCCGGTAAGGTGCAGATCCGGATGGTGATCTTCCCCTTCGGCCACCTCTGCAATTTTCTGGATGAGCCGGACCGCGGACAAAAAATCCTTCATGACAAAGGTCTTCTGAATGGCATTTCCGTTTTCTCCTAAGGCCCATCCTTCCAATACGTTAAGATAACCTTTTGCGGTCTCTGCATTCATCGGTGACATGCCGCCCTCGCACGGCCTACACTTTTTTCGACACAGTTCATCCGCATTCGGAACTCCCATGGCACCCTCCTTGTGTTTCAATTTCAACTGCGTTATAATATTATAAAGGGTGCAAGCGGCCATGTCAGCGAAAACATTTTTCGGAGAAGCGAAGGTCACGGAATGTCCGATCACGACGCCGGTCGTAGTCTCCCCAACCACCTCTCTCATCGAGACGGTTGAGAAGATGCGGGAGCGGGGTCGGGGCTACGCCATGATCTGTGTCAAAAACAAGCTCCGCGGGCTCTTTACCGAAAGGGATTTTCTTTACAAAGTGATCGGGAAGGACATTCCGCCGGATACGCCCATTCAGAAACTTATGCGGACGAATCTGATCACCATTACCAAAGAAGCGACGCTGGCGGAGGCGATTGAATTGATGGACAGGCACAAGTACCGTCGGCTGCCGCTTGTGGATGAGAAGGGAAATGCGATCGGAATGATCACCGTCTTCGACATTATCCGTTATCTGTCGGAACATTTTCCGGCGGAAGTGGGGAATCTTCCGCCGAAACTCGATCAGAAAAGTCTCACCCCGGAGGGGGGTTGATTCAAAATGGTTCGGGGAGCACCCAGAGGAACACAGGGCAGCACCAACGAGGAGGATTCCGACCCGCACGCCCGTGCCGTTTCCAAAAAAACACGGCAGGGGATCGATCGGATCGTGGTCCGTTTTGCCGGTGACTCGGGCGATGGAATGCAGCTTGCCGGCATGCAGTTTACGGATACGACGGCTCTCGTCGGAAACGACTTAAGCACTTTTCCGAGCTTTCCGGCGGAGATTCGCGCCCCGGCCGGCACGCTTCCGGGGGTGAGCGGGTTTCAAATTCACTTTTCGGACGAGGACATCAAAACACCGGGGGACGAACCGAATGTCCTGGTGGTGATGAACCCTGCCGCACTCAGGGTGAATCTTTCCGATCTCCCCGAAGGAGGTGTCATCATTGCCAATCGCGACACCTTCACCGAAAACAATCTCGATAAAGCGGGTTATAAGGAAAACCCCCTTACCGACGGCTCTCTTTCAAAATACCGGGTGATTTCGCTTCCAATCAGCACCCTGAATGCGGAGGCGGTGAAGGATATCCCGGAGCTGACCCGAGCCCAAGCCGACCGGTGCAAAAACTTCTTTGCCCTCGGCATTATGTTCTGGCTGTACGACCGGCCGCTGGATTATACCCTTCAGTGGATCCGGGAAAAATTTTCCAAGATGCCGAGTGTGGCGCAGGCGAACGAAAAAGCCCTTAAGGGGGGATACACCTTTGCCATCGCGACAGAACAGCTGCCGGTTCAGTATCACGTTAATCCGGCTCCCATCGAACCGGGCCTTTACCGGAATATCACCGGAAACGAGGCGGTTGCCGTCGGTTTGATTGCGGCCGCCAAACTTACCGGCAAAACGGTTTTCTACGGGAGTTACCCGATCACTCCGGCGAGCGACATCCTCCATGAACTTTCAAGATACAAAAACTTCCATGTTAAGACGTTTCAAGCCGAAGATGAAATCGCCGCTGTCTCTGCGGCGATCGGCGCCTCCTTTGCGGGTCAACTGGGTGTTACCGGCACGAGCGGCCCCGGATTCGCTCTGAAAGCGGAGGCGATTAACCTCGCGGTGATGACGGAACTTCCCCTCATCGTCATGGATATCCAGCGGGGAGGGCCGAGTACGGGATTGCCGACCAAGACCGAACAGGCAGATCTGCTCCAGGCCTTTGCAGGCCGCAACTCGGAAAGTCCTGTTGCCATTGTCGCAGCGGCCACTCCCGGAGACTGTTTCTATATGATCCTGGAGGCGGTCCGGATTGCCATAACCTATATGACGCCCGTCGTCTTCCTTTCGGACGGATATCTGGCCAGTGGTTCCGAGCCCTGGAAAATCCCGAAGGTCTCCGAACTTCCCAAATTCCATATTGTCCACTGGACCGCTTCGGAAGGTTTTTATCCGTATCTTCGGGATCCGAAAACCCTGGCCCGCCCGTGGGTCATTCCCGGAACGCCGGGCCTTGAGCACCGGATCGGCGGCCTTGAAAAATCGGATGTCACCGGAAATGTGAGTTACGATCCGTTGAACCACCAGAAGATGACGGAGCTCCGGGCAAAGAAGATTGCCGGGATCGCGGAGACGATTCCGGATCTCGAGATTTTCGGGAAAGAGGAAGGGGAACTCCTTGTCGTCGGCTGGGGTTCGACTTACGGGGCGATCTATGCGGCCGTGGACCGGGTTCAGAAAAAAGGCCGGAGCGTTTCAGCCATTCACCTGCGTTATCTGAATCCCTTCCCACGGAATTTGGGGGAGGTCCTCCGCCGCTTCAAAAAGATCCTGGTTCCGGAGGGGAACCTGGGCCAGCTCCTCCTCCTTTTGCGGGGGAAGTACCTTGTGGAGGCGACCGGCCTTCATAAGGTTCAGGGAAGGCCTTTCCAGATCCGGGAGATCGAACAGAAAATCGAGGAGATGTTGCGTTGGCGATGAACCCAGAAACCTTGCCGAATGAACCGATAAAACTGACGCCCAAGGATTTTGTTTCGGGCCAGGACGTCCGGTGGTGCCCCGGCTGCGGGGATTACTCCATTCTTTCCCAGATGCAGAAGGCCCTTGCGGATGTGGGGCTCCCGAGGGAAAAATTTGTCTTTGTCTCGGGGATCGGCTGCGCGGCCCGTTTTCCGTATTACATGAACACCTACGGATTTCACACGATTCACGGACGCGCCCCCGCCATCGCGACCGGTTTGAAATGCGCCAATCCGGATCTCTCCGTCTGGGTCATCACCGGGGACGGGGACGGTTTGAGCATCGGCGGAAACCACCTGATTCACTGCATCCGCCGGAATCTTGATCTCAACATCCTCCTTTTCAACAACAAAATCTACGGGCTGACAAAGGGCCAGTACTCCCCAACATCCGAATTCGGGAAGAAAACCAAATCATCCCCCGACGGTTCGATCGAACATCCGATCAATCCCCTCTGCATCGCCATCGCCGCGGAGGCGACGTTTGTGGCGCGTTCGATCGATGTCTACACCCAGCATCTTGTCGAAACGATTAAGCGGGCAGCGGCCCACAAAGGAACCTCTTTTGTGGAGATTTATCAAAACTGCATTGTTTTTAATGACAAGGCATTCGGGGACGTGACGGACCGTGCGGTCCGGGATGACCGGATCCTGGTGTTGGAGCATGGGAAACCGATGCGCTTCGGGAAAAACAAAGAATTCGGCATCCGTCTGAAAGGGCTTCAGCCGGAGGTGGTCAAGGTGGATGAAGTCGGTGAGAAGGCCCTCTTGGTCCATAATGAACAAGACCCCGAGCCGAATCTGGCGTATCTTCTGACCCAGATGCAGAATCCTGATTTTCCGGTGCCGATCGGTGTCTTTCGGTTTGTAGAGCGGCCTACCTACGACGGCATGCTGAACCAAAAAGTCACCGAGCTGATTCAGCAGCAGGGAGAAGGGAATCTGGAAGAGGTCCTTCGAGGCCCGGCCACCTGGACGGTAAAATAAGGAGGAAATGATGGTCCTCATCTGCCCGCATTGCGGACACGAAAATATCGCCGGCGCGGACTTTTGCGAGGCCTGTCGCCATGATTTGCAGCCCGAGTCCATTCCGCAGCCGACCGAGGGTCTTCAAAAACGGATTATGTCGGAGTCCCTTTCCCGGCTGCACCCCTCCACGCCGATTTTGGTCACAGCCGAAACACCCCTGTCGGACGTTATCCGGCAGATGCAGGAGAGACAACAGGGAAGCGCTTTAATTGTGAATGAGGAGGGGGAGTTGATCGGCATCGTTACCGACCGGGATATCATTCAAAAGGTCGGTTTTCGCTCCTCGGGATTGGAGAAACTGCCGGTTGGAGAAGTGATGACGCATGACCCGGTGGCCCTGAAAAGGGAAGACTCCATCGCCTTTGCACTCAACAAAATGTGCGTGGGAGGGTTTCGCCACATCCCGATCGTGAAAGACGGAAAACCGACCGGGACCCTCACCGTCAAGGACCTTTTCCACCACCTATGTCAACCGGAGTCAGAGGCCGAAACACCTTACCCTGACTAACAACCGGGTCTGAGATTACTTGGAGAAGAGTTGGTTGCCGTTTTCCGGAAGCGGAACATCGACGCTCGTGATCGGAAAGGTTCCCAGATGAAGCGCCCCGCCGACCGTCTGTCCCACCGTGTTGAAAATCCCCTTTCCGAACCCGACCGCAAAGTTACCCCCTTCACGGCTTTCATCCACCGGCTGAGTGAAAATTTCTGTCCAACCGAGGGCGGTATTTTTCAACCCGAAACCGAACTTGGCATTGGCCCGGTTGACGTAGCCATACTCCTCCGTCCACGGACTTCCTGCAAACGCGGCGGTAGGAACGGCCACCAAGGCCAGGACGACCGCCAGAGTGAATATCCTCTTTAACATCCGTCACCTCCTCTTGTTGTGAACCCTTTTGATTTTAATACAATCTTCGATGCAGTTGCAACAAAAAAATGAAATGAGAAATAAGCCCCTCATGGTCTATGACGGCGATTGTGCTTTTTGCCGCCGCTGGATTCTCCGCTGGAACTCCCTGACAAAAGGGCGGGTCGAGTATGCTCCTTTTCAGGAAGTGGCCCAAGAATTTCCTGAAATACCGCGGGAAGCGTTCGAGAAGTCGGTTCAGTTGATTCTGCCCGACGGAAACGTCTTTTCAGGGGCAGAAGCAACTTTTCGATGTCTTGCCGAAGGAGGGAAGTGCTGGCCTTTGCGGTTCTACCGGTATCTTCCGGGCGCGGCGCTCCTTGCGGAATGGGGGTATGCTCTTGTTGCGCGCCACCGCATTTTTTTCTCAAAAGTCAGCCGGTGGCTTTGGGGAAAGGAACTCGAACCGCCCACTTTTGAAACTACACGGATGGTCTTTCTCCGGGGGTTGGGTGTAGTCTACGGCATCGCCTTTGTTTCCCTCTGGACGCAGATTGCAGGCCTCGTCGGAACAAACGGCATCCTTCCGATGAAGCCGTATCTGGAGACGGCCCGTCTTTTTCTGGGGGGTGAACGCTTTTGGTCTTTACCGACCCTTTTTTGGATGAATCAGGAGGACGTCTTTCTTCACCTTGTCTGCGGAGGAGGGACGCTTCTTTCCCTTGTTCTTATCGCCGGGATTGCGCCGGTTCCGGTTCTCGTTTTGCTTTGGTTTTCCTACCTTTCCCTCGCGGTCGTCTCCCGAGATTTCCTTCAGTTTCAATGGGATGCTCTTCTTCTTGAATGCGGGTTTTTGGCTATTTTTCTGGCTCCCTTCGGGTGGTTGCCCCGCTCGTTTCATCGTTCTCCTCCTTCACGAGCGGTCCTCTGGCTATTCGCCTGGCTCCTTTTCCGGCTCATGTTTTCCTCCGGCATGGTGAAACTTGCAAGCCATGACCCGACCTGGCGGAACCTTACCGCCCTTCAATATCATTATGAAACGCAGCCCCTCCCGACCTGGATCGGGTGGGCCGTCCATCAACTCCCGGCCTGGTTTCAAAAGGGATCTGCGGCCGGGATGTTTGCGATTGAACTCGGGGTCCCCTTTCTGATTTTTATGCCGAGACGGATCCGGTATTTCGGCTGTGCGGTTTTAATCGGCTTTCAGATACTCATCGCGGCAACCGGAAACTACTGCTTCTTCAATCTCATCACCGTCCTTCTTTGTCTTCTCCTTTTGGAGGATTCCTTCTGGCGGAGGTGGCTACGGCGGGGAACGCCTTTTCTCGAGAAGTCCGAATCCTTCCGTTCGCGACACTGGCCCCGATGGATCCTGGTCCCTCTTTTCGCGCTCATCATCCTCGCGACACTGGCCCCGATGGTCGATCTTTTCCATCCGCGCTTCCGGTGGCCCAACGCGGTGATCGCACTTTATCGGGATTTGATTCCCTTTCGAAGCATCAACTCCTACGGTCTTTTTGCGGTCATGACGACCGACCGACCCGAAATTATTGTGGAGGGCTCAAACGACGGGGAAAATTGGGTTCCGTACGCGTTCAAATACAAACCGGGCGATTTAAAAAGGCGTCCCGGTTTTGTCGCCCCGCATCAGCCGCGGCTCGACTGGCAGATGTGGTTTGCGGCACTCGGGCCTTATCAACAAAGTCCCTGGTTCCTCCATTTCTGCGAGCGTCTCCTTGAGGGGTCCCCGGAGGTCCTTGCCCTTCTTGAGACGAACCCCTTCCCGGATGCCCCTCCGCGCTATCTCCGTGCTGTCCTTTATGATTACCGCTTCACCCACTTTGGTATTTGGCGCGAAAAGGGGCATTGGTGGCAAAGGACCCCCCGCGGTTTTTACCTGCCGCCTATCACCCTTCGTGATTCGGAATTTCCTTAAAAGGTGGGTTGACGCATTACCCTCTTTTGTAGTAGACTAAAAAAGTCTGGATTCAAGGTCATTGAAAGGGGGTGCCTATGCCGAAGTATCTTATTGTCGAAAGCCGCGATTTGATGGAATACAAAGAGAGCGATTTTGCCCTGAATCTGGCCGGTTCCCTGAAGAAAAAGGGAAATGAGACAACGCTTTATCTTATTGAAAACGGCGTCCTTGCCGCCAGAAAAGGATCCGAGGCGGCGGCCAAACTCACCGCTTTATCCAAGGAAGGGGTCAAGGTTCTGGCGGAAGACCTCTCGCTTAAAATGCGCGGGGTCAAAGAGCGCACGGAGGGGGTTTCCGAATCGAGCATGGATGCCCTCGCGGATCTCATTTTGAACGGCGCAGATAAAGTCATCTGGTATTAAATGAAGACACAACTTACGCCTGCCTGCCGGCAAGGCAGGGAACGTTAGTGACGTAAGTCGTTGTCTGAATTTATCCCGAGCGAGGCCGAAGGCCGAGTCGAGGGATCAGGAGGTTATTATGACTTCAGAAACGAAACCGAAAGTTGTGACCATCGGCATCGCAACCGCCTCTTACCAAAGGGAGGCGCCGACGACGGTTCTGCGGCTTACCGAAAAACTCCTTCAAAGAGGCGCCCATGTCAATATCTGGACTTTTGAAGAGGCGGTGACCCTCACCAACAAAGACCAGAAGGATCATCAGGAGCCACCCGGCCTTCATGAGGTGGCCGGCCGCCAGCATACCTATGTCGGTAAATTTGTCGACGGAATCATGAAGGCCGCGCTCCATAGCGGTGCGCTCAAATGGGTGGTTTGCATCCTCTGTGTGCAGGAGCGGGGCGTGGACGCGCACCAGATGAACGGCGTCATTATCGGAACCTTCGGCGATTTCTGGAAATTCGCGAACGCCTCCGACCGGCTCATTATGATTCCGACCTATCGGTAAGACAAAAAAGGAGAAAGCGATGATCGAAAAAGTGTTAGCAGTTTTCGAAAAACCGATTTACTTAAGTTTCGAACCGAACGACCCGCACCTTCTCCATGTCGGATTCGGCTCCGTCTCAAGCGGCGTGAAGGTGAATGTCCTTCTCCGGGGATCTGCCGTGAACTACGCCGTGAAGGAACAACATCAGACCGATGCGAAACTTCTGGGTCAGCCCCTTGCGGAAGTGGATACCTCGCCGGCCAAGGTGATGGAACTTATCGCCAAAAACGGCGGGGAACTTTCCGTCGTGAAAGAGGATCTTGCGAAACGCGGGCTTTCACAAGCGGAACTCATCCCTCAAGCAAAGCTCGTCTCAGAATCGCAGGTTGCAGACCTTGTCGCCGCCAACGACGCCGCCTTTATATGGTAGAGAGCGTGGCGAAGCCGGATAAGACCTTGGATGCGCGGGCTTTTTTCAACCCGATCGACTGCCGGAGTCTCGATGTGATCCGCGAGGAATTAAAGACGATGGCGGTGGGGAATGTCCTTGAAATCTACGCAAACGCCTTTCAAAAGCGGGAAATCGAAAGTTGGGCGAAGAAATTCCGGCACCCGATCCTCTCTGTAACCGACAACGAAGGTCTTATCACCATCCATCTTCAGAAGGGCCCGCCTCTCGGATAGCCCTCCATGAAAAAAATCGCGATCCTCGTCTCCCGCGGAAGTTACAACTCACTCGTCCAGGTCATGACCCTTGTCATGGCCTGTATGGTTTCAGAGATCAAAGTGCGCCTTTTTTTCCGCGATGAATCGGTCTTTAAACTGACCCCGAAAGAGGCAGGAAAAATTAACCTCACCGAGTTCTACAAAGGGCAGGAAGCCGCTGTTCTCGAGCGGCTCAAACAAAATAAACTGGAAAACCTCCAGTCTCTCCTTAAAGAAATCAAATCAAAAGGGGACATCCGCGTCGCGGTCTGCTCCTCTTCACTCGCCATCTGCGGCTTAAAGCACGAAGACCTCATCCCCGAAGTCGATGAGGTCCAAGGCCTCACCTCATTTCTCCTCGAAGAAATTGCCACCGCGGATCAGGTGCTTACCTTTTAAATCTCCTTCTTTACTCAGGACCGGGGAATTCGTCCTTAGGCCGACGCGGCTTGGTTCCAAATCGGGCCGGGATCCGCTGAGTGACCCATGTTCCGTCATAGTCTCTGACAGTCACACGGATTTCATCTGCATAGGTCTCATCTACAGGTTGGAGGGGTTCGTATCGAAACGTCCATTTAGCTTGGCTGATTCCGGGTCCATAATAAGGCGCTCCCATCGGGATAATGGTTGCTCCTGACATGGTTCGATAACTGATATAGTTGGTATGATTCTGATACCGGAAATTATTGTCAAGGTCATTTGCTTTAATGACAAAGGTGTACCCTGTAACCCCTGGCTGAACATAGATTCCCCTGGTACTTCCTCCAAGGTCAGGGACGTAATTGGCATGATGGACCCATACGTTCCGGCTTAATGTCGATATCCCCCCATCAGGGTGCATCGCCTCAAAGGTAATTGTATAGGGCCCCTGCGGGCTAGGATTGGGAGGTGGAGGGATTGGAGGATTTGCGGCAGGATCAATCGGCGCCGCTGCAATCCCTGGATCCGGGTTCCAGAGTAAACTAACGGAGGGGTTGGTGGGATCAAGAGCCACCCAATCCCATATACTGACACCCCCTCTACTCCACAAGGCATCTGGCGTTAAGGGAGCCGTGGTGGTGGAAGCGACTCGCACCCGAACTGTCTCAGAGACTGCAGGATTCCGAGCGATCGGAAAGGTTGCAGTAATATCTTCTGTAACATCAAAGGGGGAAGGAGTATTGTTGGTAATGAGTTTGACATCATTCACATAAATGGAAATGCCGACCATACTCACACTGTGTCCATCTGAAATATTTACCGAGAGATTAAATCTTCTGGGAGCGGCTCCATCCGCCACGATACTGTAAGTTGGTTGCCAAGTGAACTCTGCCGTAGCAGGCCGGGCTGTCCCCGAGCCGGTGCTTCTAAACTGGGCTCCAAGGGTGGGATGAGGAGTGCCGTCGGAAGGAAGGAGGTCTCCGTCTAAATAAACCCAGAAGGAGAGATTGTCGACACATTCTGGTGCCGATCCACTATTGGGCTCATTTCCCTCAAACCGAAGGATAAAGCTTTCTCCTTCGTTCCTTGTTGTGGAGCCGGAGACAAACCTCACTCTCGGATAATGGGGCTCACATCCTGCGAGGGCTGTCCGTGTCGGATTTCCGCGGAACATCGGCCAAGATGCCTCGCCAGAAAGATTTTGAGGCAACTCACCGATCTTTAAAGATCCTTCTTTTCCGATAAAGACGAACTCATCTTTTGGATCAGCGTCGATATTCCCCCAGAAATAGCCTTTTGCAGCAGGGAGATGCCCTCCCAAAATCAGGGAAGAAAGATTATCGTTATTGAGTAGTCGTAAGCCAAACGAGGAAACCTTGATAGGGTCGTAACGGGCATAGGGATGATAGAGTCGTGAAGGTGCAACAAAACCGATGGGGCCGATTGGGGTTGCAATGGGAGAAAAATCTTCTCCAAAAAACCTCTCCATCTCAATTGTGGGTGGTTGGAAATAGGTATCAAACTTCTCAATAAAACTGCTGTATCGTGTCCTGCTCCAGTTGTAGCTATCCGGACCGTTTGAGGCAGTTTCATAGCATTTAAGATACCAGCCCCAATGGGGGTACTCGAAATCGCAAGGACTCGCGGGACAGAAACCGGTGAGCCAATCCCAAAAACCGCAATCTCTCTCGCAACCGGTCCATACCCCTTCGTATGCCATGAGGAGTACCGACATCCTTCCGTCTGAATTTCTCATGAGGATCGGAGAACCATAATAGACTTCATAAATATAGTTGCTATTCCCATAGGTTACCGAATGTTCAATTTCTCCTGCATTGCCTCGGTGTGTCAAAATATAAAGGATTGAGGAACCAGCTCGGCTACCGTCGAAGCCTGAGGGGACAGCCACTACCACTTCAAGTGTTCCATCGTTGTCAATGTCCCCAATGACCGGTGCGGCATCAACTTTTGCATAGGGATTTGTATATGAAACTAACCAATCATTTGGATTAGGTGGATTATAACTATAAGAAATCCCCGGGAAGGGGCCCCACCCGGGGAGGGGTTGACTATTCCATTGAAGCGCAAAGAGGCCTTGGTCAGTGGCCGCAACTACTTCCCTCGTCCCATCTCCGTTCAAATCGGCCACGGCGGGGCTCGAGATGGCTTTAACCGGCTGGGCTGTATGAAAATCTACAGGCCCCCAACCAGAGACAAAGGTTCCATCCGCACGGAAGGCATAGAGTTGATCGCCGACAGACACGATGACTTCCGGACGCTCTTCGGCATCATAATCGATATCAGAAATGACAGGGGCTCGATAATATTCCCATCCCCAATATTGATGCGGTATCCTTTGTGGCCAACCTGGAAGAACGTCGTCTGTCCCAAGGGTGAGTGCATACAATAAAGTGTTTGGCTCGCGGCCCGCTTGCACGACAATTTCTTTTACTCCATCTCCATTCAAATCCCCTGCGGCTGGAATTCCAACCGGATCTCCTAAAAATTTCCATTCTTTTAAAAGGACTCCATTCTGTTGCCACGCTTCGATACCGGGAACCGGGCTTTTAATAGAGAGTACAATCTCCTGGTTTCCATCGTTATCCAGATCGACGAGTAAAGGATTGTGCTTATGGAGTTCCCCATGTTGCGCGACCCATCCCGGCTGCGCCCCGATGAATATTTTTGCGATGTCTACTTTTATCTGGGGTTGACCTTGGACCGTAAGCCTTATTGTAAATTCTCCCCACGGAGGAAGGCCATCCGCTGGCCATCCCATTGTGCTTCTGCTTAAAATTCCCAATAAAGGTGTTGCCGAGGGAGTTGTAGAATGGACAATGGTCTGCCAGGGAATCGCTTCATCTTCCCATCCCCGACGGTACTCCAATGTATATCCTTGAAAGTTTCCACCCAAAGCCATGCCAAATATCGGAATTCCCGCCTCAATTTCATCAACCGAAAACAAGCCCTTTTTAAAGGAAGATAAGAACGTTGCCATAATTGGGCTATTGCGCAAATCGCTTGGACCGCTAACAGTCGCAGTAAAAGTAGAGAAGAATGTCGCCTCATTTCCGGCTACATCGACCGCCTTGACTGTGATTACCCATTCGCCCGAAGGGATGTTAAATTGGTAATAAGGATTCCCAATAAGCCCTGAGTTTAATATCGTGATGTTATCTTCGCTGGTGAAAGGACTCCCTGCGAAGTCGAATGTCCATCTGTAGTGAAGGATATATTTTTCGACCTCTGTTTCTGCATCGTCGGCTTGTGGCCACCTGAGAGTGAAAGAGCCGGATGTAACATCTCCAATCGTTTCAAAAGTCCCTAGGCGGAATGTGGGGGGATTTCTATCTGTTACAATATGGATTTGCCCAGGATAGATGAGAACATCGTTACTGCTATCTGTGTCACGAGGTTCGATGACTCTTTGAAGGAGGTAGTAAGTCCCCTCTGGAACATCCTGTGTTTCAATTACCAATTCATGCGTTCTTGTCTCATTTGAACCCACAATTGGGAAAGGAATATTGGTTCTGCCCACAAACTCGTCAGAGAGATCCCACAGCTCGTCTTCAGAAAGGTAGAATTGCACTTCGGGATTAGCGATGTCAAAAAGGGGACCTTGGTTGTCGACACTGAATCTAAAACGGGATCGTCTGCCCTGAGGAAGACGTCTGTCATCAGGGGGTAGGCCTTCGATAGTTGGTATGATCCCGAGCGATCTGGAATCACCCTCTGGATCCGCATACTCATAATTCGTCATCGAGAAGTCCCACTGGGGGAGATTATTGGGATCATCGGAAGGATACATCATCAACATGGCCTCGGCGTCATCCCCGTAAGTCCGCTCAGGATTTCCAGCGTGCAACCCTCTAACGGACATAATGGAAAGGATTGGATCTCCAAAGGTTCCTTGATCGGAATGGCTGAGCCCAAGGGTATGGCCGATTTCATGAATTGCGACGTGCCGAAAAGAAGCTACTCCATAGAAATTGGGCCATTCCTCAAATCCCGGGTAAATATTTGATGGATGTGGGTCGTAGAATTCTATGAACCAATGTTTCCTCGTATTAAAATAAAGAAAGGCATAATCGATAAATCCATTGTTATCACCATCAATAGAAGGTGAGTACCCCGCGGCATCAGGATTAAAACCCCGCTCCTCAAAATCAGCGAAGCCAACGACGATATCCCCGTCACGAGCTTGGTAGTTACAATTTTCGATGGTAAATCCAAACGTGAAGAAGGTGGGGGGAGGAGCATACCAACGTGATCCCTTGACTGCCCACTGAGGAATCGACTCTGTAAAGGCATTGATAAACTCATTGCGCGTTGGGTTTCCGGAAGGCCAACCGCAATCCACTATCCGGAAATTAGGTATAACTCCCTCAGGCCAAGGGATGTCCTCCTCGAAGGCCTCTCCTTTGGAGACTCCCAAAAGAAACACCAAGCATGCAGTTAAGATGACTCGCTTTGCCATGGTCACTCCGAAATCTCCCCTTTCCCTCCCCCTTGAGGTAAAAGATTGCGGATAAGACGGTGGAATTGATCACGGCTCATCAAAAGAACCGGTTTTGAAAGACTCTCCTGGGTCGTATAGAAATTCAGTTCCCCCGTTGAGTCATCGAATTCTCTTGCAACCAGCTCCCCAGAGGCATTTTCAAGGACAGTCGCTTGAGGTATGGGCAGAACCTGTTCCCTCACTTTAAACGCCCCCTCCCATACGCCCATAATGGTGTTATTAGAGTTCAGAAAGAGAATTATCTTCTCCCCAACTTCGACTTGAGGGGTTCCTGGGGCACTCATCCTCATCGTGCCAACCGTCCCTCCGGGAAGGCTTATGGTGAAGGGATCTGTTCTCTCTCCTTTAATCACGGTGAGATTTGTCAACACAACATCTGTCACAATCATACCCGGGAAGCCACCACTACCAGGGATAAGTCTAGGATTCTTCGACGCCACCGTCCCCTCCACAATCGCATCCGCCTCCCGGCACATCTGGGCGAAGGGGGTATGGATGATGGTGGTGGCGTGGGTGATTGTTTGAGCGGTAAGGAGGGAAATACCCAATAGAACCGCAACCAGGGAAGGCAATCTAACCGAGAAAAGTTTCTTCATCTTGAAGGCACCTCAAATGATTTATAAACCTCTAAAGAATCGGGCAAATAAAAAACCCAACCCCAGGGAGCCGGGTTAGTTATAACCATTTTAAAGTATACCCCAAGAGGGCAAAAAATCAATATAGAGATTTACTTATCTTTTACAAATATTTAAAGTTATGGAAACTTCCAATTGTTAAAAAGCACAACTTTAGGGGACCTCCATTGTTTTTTATCTCTTTTTGTGGTATGATCTTAGGAGGAAAGGAAGTGTTGCTTGAACCAACTCCTCCTCATTGAAGACGATACGCTCATTCTGGAGCCGCTCCAACGCTTTCTGGCGCAAAAAGGATTTGCCGTCCAGACGGCCCCCACCCTTGAGAAGGCCTACGCTCTCTGCCAGAACGGAAAACCGCAAATCATCCTCTCCGATCTTCATCTGCCGGACGGAAGCGCCCTTGATTTTCTGAAGAAGATGCCTGTAGCTGCCCACGAGATCATCTTTATCCTTATGGCAGAGATGGGTAATGTGAATCTCCTTTTGGAAGCGCTCCGGTTGGGGGCGGATGACTATCTCTTTAAACCGATTGAGAATCTGGAAAGCGTCGTTTCCCTCATCGAAAAGCAACTCCGGAAGCATCCCGAAGGGGGAAGGGTGTTAACGGACCGGGAGGTGGAACAGGCGGAGAGTATCGAGCGGATGGTCCAGGAGAATGATTTTGAAATGGTTTTTCAACCGATCTTCCGGCTGGATGACCGTTCCATTTTCGGATGTGAAGCGCTTCTTCGTCCGGGGACCAGTTCCCCCCTTCCCAAGCCGGGAGCGCTGATGGACCTTTCCAAACATCTCGGCGTGGTGCGAGTTTTGGATCTTGCCTGTTTTCAAAAAGCACTGGCGACGGTTCCGCCCAATACGCCGCGGCTTTTCGTGAATATCGAGACAGAGACGATTGCCGACCCGGACATCCTGCTTAAACTGCTCTCCCTTTCCGAACAGTTCAAGCCGTCGCTTGTTCTGGAAGTGACGGAGCGGGGAACGGTGGCGAATCTGGATATTTTGATGGGACCCTGCGAGGTCCTTCGTAAACGGAAGATCGCCCTTGCGGTGGACGATGTCGGAAGCGGCTACGCTTCCATTGAGCGGGTGCTGAGCATCCGTCCCCAATTTCTGAAGATTGCCATGAGCATTACGCGGAGCGTTGACGCGGATACCATCCGCCGCGTGATGGCGGAATCGATTCTTTACATGAGCCAGCGGATCGGCGCATCGGTCATCGCGGAAGGTATCGAAACGGAAAAGGAACTTGCCATCTTGAAGCAGGTGGGAGTGCCTCTTGGGCAGGGGTACTATTTTTTGCCGGAGGGTCGGGGTAAAAGATAGTGGAAACAAGGTAAATGGCGCGAAGAGAAAAAGAGGGAGAAATAACCAGGTCCCGCGAGAAATGGGCGACGCGCCTTGGACTGGTCTTAGCCATGGCAGGGAACGCGATAGGACTTGGAAATTTTCTCCGGTTCCCGGTGCAATGCGCCCAGAACGGCGGCGGCGCTTTCATGATTCCTTATTTCGCCGCCTTTCTTCTTTTGGGGATTCCCCTCATGTGGATCGAGTGGGGAATCGGCCGATTCGGCGGAAAATACGGCCATGGGACCACCCCCGGGATGTTCCATTATCTTTGGAAGCATCCCCTTGCAAAATACCTGGGGGCGATCGGGGTGGCGATCCCTCTGGGGCTCGTCGTCTATTACACCTATATTGAATCTTGGACGTTGGCCTACGGCGTCTTTTCCTTCACCGGAAAATATTTCGGGATTCAAAGTCGTGAAGGGATGTCGCAATTCCTATCCAGCTACCAGGGAACAACATTAAGCCCCTATTTTAACGGAATCGGCACCGCCTATCTTTTCTTCTTGATCACGCTTGCACTCAACATCTGGGTTTTAATCCGAGGGATTTCGGGGGGAATTGAATGGCTTGCCACCTGGGCGATTCCCATGATCTTTGTCCTCGGATTTATTCTCATTATCCGCGTTTTTACTCTTGGGACGCCGGATCCCGCGTTTCCGGATCAAAGCGTCTGGAACGGCCTCGGTTTTATCTGGAATCCCGATTTCGCGCCTTTACGGAATAGCAAGGTCTGGCTTGCGGCAACGGGCCAAATCTTTTTCACACTCAGTCTTGGTTTTGGCGCGATTCAGACCTATGCGAGTTACCTTTCCGAAAAGGATGATGTTGTTGTCTCCGGCCTTGCGGCCAGTTCCGCAAATGAATTTGCGGAGGTGATTTTAGGCGGCTCTATCGCCATCCCCGTGGCCGTGGCTTTTTTCGGCCTTACGGCGACTCAGGAGATCGCCTCCAAAGGGGCGTTCGATCTCGGATTTTTTGCGATGCCAATCATTTTCCAGAAACTTCCTTTTGGGCAATTCTTCGGAGCCATCTGGTTTTTCCTCCTCTTTTTGGCCGCCGTCACCTCTTCTGTGGCGATGGCACAGCCGGTGATGGCCTTTCTCCAGGAGGAATTCAAAATGACCCGTAAAAAGGCGGCATGGACGATCGGCGCCGTTCTTTTCTTCCTCATGCAGCCGGTCATTTTTTTCCTCAAATTCGGTTTTCTGGATGAGATGGATTTCTGGATTGGAACCTTCGGCATCGTTGTTTTCGCCGTCATCGAAGTGTTCCTCTTTATCTGGCTTTTCGGCTCGAAGAATGCGTGGAAGGAGATGAATATAGGTGCAGAAATTGAGATCCCCCGACTTTTCATGCCCATTATGAAATATGTGACTCCCGTTTACTTGGCCCTCCTATTGATCGTTTGGTTTGTTCAAGACGGAATGAAGGTGTTGCGGATGGAGGGGATTCCGCCTGAAAATCGGCCTTACATCTGGTTTGCGCGATTTCTTCTGATTGGAATCTGTCTTGCCATGGTGATTTTGGTTCGGATTGCTTGGCAGCGGAAACATTACATCCAACATAAGGTGCCGCGATGACTCCTGCGGGATGGGTGTTCTTTCTTTTCAGTTGGGGAATGATCATTTTTCTCGCTCTCTTTTCCTTTAACAGGGTCTTAAGGACGAAAAGGAAATAATCCTTGAAACCGATTGGTCTGAAGCGGGGATATCGGACCCCCTTTGTGAAACAGGGAAGGGAATTCGCCCATTTGAATGCGGTCGATCTCTCCGTGGCCTTAATCGACGGGATGTTGGAAAAAAAAGAAGTCCCGCAGGAGGCGATTCAACATGTCATTTGGGGAATGGTAGTGCCGGATCCGGATATTTACTCCATCGGCCGGGAGGCGGTCCTTGCTTCGCGGCTTGATAAGGGCGTGGAGGCGTACAGTCTCTCCCGTGCCTGCGCCACCTCGCTTCAGGCGACGGCCAATGCGGCTTCTTTTTATCAGGCCTTTCCGGAGGAGCCCTCCGTGACATTGGCGGGCGGAGTGGAGTCATTTTCTTCGACGCGGCCGATCCTGACCCAGGAGGCCTCGCGCTTTTTCAAAATAGTGGCCGGGAGGGTCTCGTTCTGGAGAAAAGTCGGGGCCTTTTTCAAAACGCCCCTTTCGAATTTTTTTCCGGTTCCCCCCTCGGCCAAAGAGTATTCGACAGGCCTGACCATGGGAGAGCATTGCGAGTTGATGGTAAAATCGTTCCAGATTCCGAGGCAGCGGCAGGACCGATTTGCCCTCGCCTCCCACCGGCATGCGGTGACGGCGCGCGAGGCACTTGCTTCGCAAATTATCCCGGTAAACCATGTCTCCCAGGATACCTTGATCCGGCCGGATACGTCTCTTGAAGCGCTGGGAACGCTCCCGCCCGTTTTTGACCGTAAGACCGGGACGCTGACCGCGGGGAACTCAAGCCCGTACACCGACGGAGCGGCGGCCCTTTATGTCATTTCCCCGAAACTGGAGGCGGCGGTAAAGCCGGATGCATATCTTTTGGATTATGAATTTGTGGCGGTAAACCCCAAGGACGGACTTCTCATGGGTCCGGGGAAAGCGATGCTTCGACTCCTTTCGCGAAATCGCCTGAAGTGGCGCGATATTTCTTACATTGAAATCCACGAGGCGTTTGCCGGTCAGGTGCTCTGCAATGTGGATGCGGCGAACAGTCCTTCTTACCGCACCAACACCTACGGCGTTGATTACGATCCCGGTCAATTGGAAGAGGAGCGAATCAATCCTTGGGGTTCTTCCATCGCCTACGGCCATCCCTTCGGGGCGACCGGCGCGCGCATGCTGAACCAGGCGATTGCCTTCTTAAAAAAAGAAAAAGGGGAACTTGCGATTCTTGGAATCTGCACGGCAGGAGGTCTTGCGGGCGGCTGTCTTTTGAAGGCGGCTTGACCCAATCAATAGAGATAGGGGTGAGGAGGAGGAAAAGGTGAAAAGAGTCGGATGGATCTGGGGAATTTTAGCGGTCTTGGTGTTCGCAACGGCCCTTCAGGCGGAAGAGACCAAGATGCGGAGCGGGACGTTCGGGGAGTATCTTTCCGAGGAGGAACTCTCCCCTCCCGAGGAAGTATTTGAAAACGAGCTCTTGGCGCCGCTTGCCCGGCCGGTGCAGGCGGTCATCCAGAGCGTCGGGAGCACAGTCGAACCGATGCTTGAGGAAAGGCCGCTGGGCGGGGAGGGGGAGGAAGGTCCGAAACTCAAACCAAAAGAGGGGAAAGTTCAGATTGATTTTTAAATGTTCGCAAGACGGACTGAATGGCCCTCCCACCCGAACCGCCTCACACAAAAACTAAGCGCTCTTCGTGAGGCCGGACGGCCGGTTCTGGACCTGACCGAATCAAACCCAACCCGCTGTGCGTTTCAGTATCCTGCCGAATTCCTTAAAACGTTTGACGACCCCAAAAACCTCACATACGATCCCTCTCCAAGGGGACTTCTCAAGGCCCGAAAGTCAGTAGCCGGATACTATAGAACAAAAGGAATTTCCGTCGACCCGGAACATATTATCCTTACCGCCTCAACGAGTGAGGCCTATTCATTCCTTTTCCGCCTTCTCCTCAATCCCGGCGAAAAAATCCTTGTTCCCCGACCGAGTTATCCCCTTTTTGAATACCTTGCTTCCCTCGACGATGTGGCCATTGATTCCTATCCTCTGAGTTACGGGGAGAGATGGGAAATCGATCTAAAAACAGTTAAGGAAAAAATTTCTCCCGAAACAAAAGCGCTCGTTCTTGTCCATCCCAATAACCCGACCGGTTCCTTTGTCAAAAAGGAGGAAAAGGAACATCTGATTTCCATTGCAAAAGAGAAAAACCTTGCGCTCATCTGCGACGAAGTTTTTCTGGATTATCCGTATCCGGAAAACACGGCTCATGCTATCAGTTTTGCAGGTGAGAAAAACGCACTTACTTTTACGTTAAGCGGTATTTCAAAAGTGCTTGCACTCCCCCAGATGAAACTCGGCTGGATCGTGGTGAACGGTTCCGACAAACTTCGTGATGCATCCATCGAACGGCTTGAACTGATTTCGGATACGTATCTTTCAGTGAACACCCCTGTGCAACAAGCGCTTGATGCATGGTTTTCCTTCCGGCCGGCACTTCAGGACCAAGTCCGAAAACGAATTCTGATGAATCGGGAATTTCTCCTGAAAAAATGCCGAACCGAAAACGCGGATCTCCTGAACGGGGAAGGGGGGTGGTATGCGATCCTGCGGCTCCCGGGCGCGGAGGATGAAGAAAAATGGGTCCTGGGACTTCTGGAGAGGCAATCGGTTCTCATTCATCCCGGCTACTTTTATGATTTTTTTGAGGAGGGCCGTTTTGGCGTGGTGAGTCTTCTTTTACCGACAGAGCAGTTTAGGGGGGGAGTAGACCGTCTATTTAACTATCGACCCATCAAGCACTTACACAAATTTAAACGACACAATATCTAGATATTTCACCTTGCTTTTAGCCCTTTTTTAGGGTAAACTTAAATGAGGCGAATTTATCCCGAAGGCACAGCCCGAGGGATTCCTTTTTATCCAGTTATTCCCAACTTTTAACGGACTTATGAAACGGCAACCAACCCTAAAAATTATTTCCTTCCTTGCAGCGGAGATCTTCCTCTTTTCCTCCGTTCTCCCTGTCTCGGCATTCGGAATCGAACACCAAAACCTCCGGCCTTCTGCAAGCGATGGGGCAAACCGTAGCAACCTGGCGCAGGAACTTAGAAAAGGCAGCGCCCTGGATGCAGAGGACGGCGGAACCAAACAATGGCTTGGTTGGCCGACGGATATCAGCGCTCATCCTTCTGAAGAGACGCTCCGTGACGCTTCGAAAATTTTGTTAAACGGAAAGAGGGGCTATAGCCGAAATCTCCAACGTCTCTTGCGTCAGCATGCACGGCGCTACAACGGCTTTACTCTTTTAAGGATCGAGCCGATCCAGCTCGAAAGGGCGCTGAATCAAGAACGGGAAGTCATTCCCAAACAATTTAACGTTGTATCACACTATTACCGGACAGGGGATCGATTTGCGCCTATTGTGATCGGCGGTTTGAATCAGAAGGGGACACTTTTCATCATCGACGGGAATCACCGGGCAGTCCATGCAATGAAATCGCGGATTCCCATTTATGCCTATGTCGGAAACTCTGTTCTTAGGCAGGTGAAAGAAACATTGGGAAAAAGGCCCGAGAAAAAGTGGTGGGCCAGGCACCGTCAACCTCACAAGGCGCGGGCCTTCTCCGCCCCCGAAAAGGAAAAACAAGGAGGAACTTCGGAAGCCAGGGACAGGGGAGATCAGGCCCGTCTCGAATTGAGCAGCTATGAGGCCCTCTTGAATGAGGTGTTGAAGGAGGTGGCACAGAGGCGAGGGCAGAAGGGAGGAGGTCAATTCTGGATCGGTGTGAACGGCGTCGGAGGATCAGGCAAGACGAGACTTGCAAAAGAGTTGGCGAGCCGGCTCAAACAGCAAGGCGTTCATTCGTTATGGCTTTCGGAAGATCTATGGGTCATCGACCGGCCGACGCGGAACGAATGGGAGCAGGAACAGGAGCCACGGTTCTTCAGGGATTGGAATTGGGTGCGCTGGCCGGAACTACAGGAGGCCCTGGGCACGGTTCGGGCAATATCACAGGGAACAGCGCGGCTTAAGGGGCTCTATAATCGCTCGGAGGGGGGTCGCACAAATTTAGAAATAGAGGAAGAAATTTTTCCTGATACCGTCGTGGTTTACGACGGCATGTATCTTGCCAATCCGGAACGTTACCCCCCTGGTTCATTTGGCCTTTTCGTCTTCCTGGATATTCCAAACGAACTGAGTCTTGACCGCATGATCGAACGGGATCTTGCATTTGGACGTTCCCCTGAAGACACTGAGAAACTTTTCCGACTCGTCTACGACCCTTCCTGGAACGCCTACGTCGAGAATACACACCCCAAAAGGAGAGCAGACCTTGTATACGATATGACGGACTTTGAACGTCCGGCTCGCCTCCTCTACGGAGACGAGGCGCGGGATGGGGGAGAACGTTTTCTGAGTCTCCCCGGCGCCGGTCGCCTCACTGTTCCAGAGCCCTCCCCGGCCCTCCTCAGTCCTTAATCCCTCCAAAAATTCCTGCAAGAATTTTCCTAGATTTTACGTCATGTATAGATGGGAGGAGGTCTGTCATGAAAGCGATTGTTCCACAAGGAATGATTGAACAAAGGATTCTACTCATTCGAGGACACAAGGTTATGCTGGATAGCGACCTTGCGGAGCTTTACGGCGTAGCCACGAAAATGCTCATTCGGGCTGTCAAAAGAAATAAAGAGCGTTTTCCAACAACTCATGGCTCCTCCAGAAAAACCGAAAAGAAGCATCGGCTTCCGTTCAACTCCCTAATCTTCCAAAATCTTTATCGTCAAAAATACCCCTTGACAAAGTGTATTCCATACACTATACTTATTGTAGGAGATACACGAAGAAAAAGGGAAGCCGATGCCGCGATTCTCTTTTGACAAACATGCGTTAACCGTTGATATTGTTCTATTTACGATTCATAGGGGGATACTTAAAGTCCTTCTTGTGAGACGGGAAAATCCCCCCTTTCAAGGGAAGTGGGCCCTTCCGGGAGGACCGGTAGAGAGGGATGAGTCGGTGGATGAGGCAGCGCTCCGGCAGCTCCAAAAGGAGACCCAGGTCGGCAATGTCTATCTGGAGCAGCTCTATACTTTTGGAGATCTGAAGCGGGATCCCCGTGGAAGGGTCATCACCGTTGCTTATTATGCCCTGGTGAACGAGGACCGCTTCCGGGTGAGCCCCCGTTTAAACGGCCAGGGCGCGCATCTATTCCCGGTGAAGCGGGTGCCGTCTCCTGCGTTTGACCATCGCAAAATCATCGATTACGCTTTGGAGCGGCTCCGGCACAAGGTGAATTACACCACGGTCTGTTTTCAGCTTTTGCCTTCGAAGTTCACCCTTTCGGAATTGCAGGAAGTCTATGAAGTGATTCTGGATCACGAGCTGGACAAGCGGAACTTCCGGAAAAAGATGCTTCAGCTCAATGTCCTCAAACGGAGGGGGGAGAAACGGAAAGGCGAACCGCAGCGGCCGGCCGAACTCTATTCGTTTTCGGACAGTAAAGTGGTGACGTTGCAGGAGCGGGGAATTTTAATTCCGTTTTAGCAATGGCGAAACAACTTTTTAACACAATCGAAGAGGAAGTTCAAGCCCTTAAGGTGGAAAAGGAGGCGATCATCCTTGCCCACAATTATCAGGCGGGGGAGATCCAGGATGTGGCCGACTGCATAGGCGATTCGCTCCTTCTGGCCAAGGAAGCGGTGAGATCGAGCGCGAAAGTCATTATCTTTGCCGGCGTCCGGTTTATGGCGGAGACCACAAAAATCCTGGCTCCGGGAAAATTGGTTCTTCTTCCCGACCTTGAAGCGGGCTGTTCTTTGGCCGATATGATTACCCCGGAAGATGTTCGGCAATGGAAAAGAGAACACCCGAACGGTGTGGTCCTCGCGTATGTCAACACCTCCGCTGCCGTCAAGGCAGAGTCGGATTACTGTTGTACGTCCACCAACGCAGAGTTAGTCCTTGCCGCGATTCCGGAGGATAAAGAAGTGTTATTCATTCCGGACTTTTTCCTCGGGAGTTACCTCAAGATGAAATCGGGCCGGAAGATCGATCTTTGGAAGGGTTACTGCCCCGCCCATGCCCTCATCGATCCAGATCATATCATCGCACTCAAAAAGGAGCATCCCAAGGCCGAATTTGTGATGCATCCGGAGTGTGGTTGTCTCACCAAATCGATGCACCTTGCGGACCGGATCGCCTCAACCGACGGCATGATCCGCTACGTCCGGGAGGCTCCCGCGCGGGAATTCATCATCGGCACAGAAACCGGCATTCTTCACCGGATGCAGAAAGAAAACCCCGATAAGACCTTCTACGCCGCCGGGGATAACGCCGCCTGTTCCCATATGAAGCGGAATACGCTTGAGAAAATCGTCCATTCCCTCGAAGCGCTGGAATATCCCATTGAGGTTCCTCCGGAAATTGCCCGACGGGCCTTTCTCCCCCTTCAGCGGATGATGTCTCTGGGATGACCCGCCGTCTCCTTTTGATTTTTCTGCCGGTCGTTCTGGTCAGTTTGGGTCTGGCCTGGATCATCACCCCGTTTGTTCCTTATCCTTATTTCCGCGTCTTCAACCGGTGCCTTTACGTTCTCGGATTCTTCGCGATCCTTTTTTTCCAGCGGCGGATCCGAAAAAAAAGTTTCCTGGATCTGGGTCTTGGGGGACGCGGGAAGGCCCTTTCCGATATTTCAGCCGGCGTCTTGTTGAGCCTCGTTTTCTTTACGGCCGTTACCCTTTTCAGTCTTTATGCCGGATTCAGTGAACTTCATTACCATCCTCCCCTAGCGCGAAAACTGATGAATTATGTCCTGGGGAGTATCTTGATCGCTTTTTTTGAGGAAGTAGTCTTTCGCGGCCTCTTCCTCCAGACCCTCATGGATGATTTTTCAACCACGGTGAGCGTTCTGGTTTCAAGTGCCATCTATGTGCTGGTTCATTTTGTCCGCCCTCTCTTAACCCAACCGGAGGACCTCTCCCAGTTTCCGATGGAGTCCGCCGGTCTTTTCCTCTTCGGGCTCCTCCTCTGTTACGCCTTCCTTCGAACCGGCTCCCTCTACCTCTCCATGGGACTCCATGGGGGATTTGTCCTCTTGCTCAAGTTGGACGGCATTGTCGTAGACCGGCTGATGCACCCCCCTGTCTGGCTCTTCGGAGAAGAGCGCCTTGTGGGGGGAGTCGTGACTTGGCTTGGGCTCCTTCTGATCTTCCCCTTGATCTACTGGTTGACCCGAAAACGGCACCCAAGCAGGATTCGGGTTAGTTTCTAACGCTCTTAAAACAAAAAAGTTGTGGACTTTTCCACAATTTTTTGCTATAATTAATCCCAATGTCGTAGACCCTGCAAACGTGTCTGTGGGGTCGAAAGTAAGGGAGGTATGGCCGAATGAGCGATTTAAACGCGTTGTTGAGGGAACCGGTGGTGGCAATGCTGACCAAGGTCTGGAGCTATGTTCCGAACCTGGTGGCAGCCATAGTCATCCTTTTGGTAGGGTGGCTTTTGGCGAAGGTGATTGCAAGCATTGTCGAGAGGGTTCTGGAGGTCGCCCGGGTGGACATGGCGGCAGAGAAGGCCGGCTTGAATGACATCCTGGCCAAGGGGGATGTGAAGAAGTCGTTTTCCGAAATCCTGGCTGCAATCGTCTATTGGCTCATTATCCTGGTGGTGATCGCAACCGCTGTGCAACCCCTCCGGCTGACCGTAGCCGCGGATTTGATGTCCCGCTTGATTGACTATATCCCGAACATCGTCGCTGCCATCTTCGTGCTGATTTTCGGAGGGCTTCTTTCAACTTTTTCGGGAAGCATTGTGCAGACGGCGGCCGGTAATGCCAAGCTCCGTCATGCGAGGACCTTCGGACAACTGGTCCGGGTCGTTATCATGATCCTGGCGATTGTGGTCGCCCTTGAGCAGCTCGGGATCGGGCGGACCATCAGCGTCGCACTCAACATTCTCCTCTGGAGTATAGGGCTCGGATTCGCGATTGCGGTCGGGCTGGGGTGCAAGGACCTGGTGGCCAAATGGGTCAATAATTTC
The DNA here is from genome assembly GCA_947085655.1 of uncultured Omnitrophica bacterium. GTDB lineage: Bacteria > Omnitrophota > Gorgyraeia > JACQQV01 > JACQQV01 > CAMTXH01. The sequence goes on from CAMTXH010000013.1 coordinate 80,750, forward strand.
GTCAATAGCCTGAAGCCGTAACCCCAGAAATGGCCCATTGAAGGATAGGGGGTAGGGAGGACCGGCGGAAAGACCGGTCCCCCCTTTTTTTGTCCTGTTTTTCTTGACAGACCGTCGCTGGCGTTGTATACTGAATAGTGAAGGAGGTTTTCATGCCCTACGTGATTACCGAGAAATGTCTGGGTGAGCGCTATGGGGTTTGTGTGGGGGTCTGTCCGGTTGACTGCATCCACCCCGGAGAGTATAAAGGCGAAGTCTTTATGATTATCGATCCGGAAACCTGCATCGACTGCGGGGCATGCCTTCCGGAGTGTCCCATCGAGGCGATTGTTGACTCGGCGGACAAGGACCCTGCTTACGCGAAGATCAATGCGGAATTAACTCCCACATTCAAAAACAATCCCAAAGCCGAGGAGCGGCCAAAGAACGATCCGCCTCGCAAGCCGACGAATAAACTGGTCTAATCGGTCATTATTTTTCACAGTCTTTTTGGGAATTGCCCTCGGACTGTATGCCAACAGTCTCGGGGGCGATTTCATTTGGGACGATGAGTTTCTGATCCAAAAAAACCGCTTCCTGGAAGGATGGCATCAGCTTCCGGAAATCTTCCGCAGTCCCCTCCATCTCTTTTCCCCCATCCCAAGCCCTTATTACCGGCCGCTTGTGACAATCAGTTTTTTGATGGACCGGACGTTGTGGGGCGGTGCGGCGTGGGGGTTTCATTGGACCAACGTCCTCCTCCACGGGACCGCCGGTTTTCTGGTTTTCCGGCTTGCCCTTGCTTTGGGTCTCGGGGGAGGGATCTCTTTTTGGGTGGGGCTTTTTTTTCTGGTTCATCCCCTTCACACCGAGGCGGTCAGTTACCTTTCAGGGCGGGCCGATCCCTTGGTTGCCTGTTGGCTTTTTCTGGGGTCCCTTTCGTTCCTTCGCTTCCTGACCCGTCTCTCCTGGATTAGTTATGGCGCTTCTCTCGGCTTTTTCGCACTTGCCCTCCTTTCCAAGGAGATTGCTGTCCTTTTCCCCCTTTTTCTGGCGCTTTTGTTGTGGTATAGGGGTTCCCGGGAGGTCCGTTACCTTTTTCCCTTCGCAGCCCTTTTAGTCCTTTATGGGCTCTTCCGTCTGACACTGCAGGGATTTCCTCCTTTTCCTGAAGGGGACGCTGCGTTCCTTCAGAGAGGAAAAGTCAGCATTCAGAGTCTCCTTTTATATTTGAAACTGATTTTGTTTCCGTTTCCGCTCTATATGGAGCGGCGGCTTCCCTATGACGGCCCTTTCTGGCGGGGAGAGACGATCATGGGTGGGGTGGCGGCGATTCTTTTTTTCATCCTTTGCCTTCGCTCCGGAAGGAAAAGAACGATCCTTTTCGGATGGGGGTGGTTCGCCGTCACGGTTTTTCCGACGCTGGGTCTTTTCCTGAGAACAAACCGCGTTGCGGAACATTTTTTGTATCTTGCCCTTTTTGGAATGGCGGTGGCGGTTGTCCCGGCGGTAAGGGAAGTTTTCGGACGGAGTGCCCTTTGGGTGGGGGTGTTTTTTGTCTTTTGTTTTTCAGTCTTGACCTACCAGCAAAACCGAATCTGGGAAACGCCGGAGCGGTTTTACCGGCATCTTTTGGCCCATAATCCAGAAAGCGTTGTCGGACTCAATAATCTGGGCACGCTTCTTCTTGAGAAAGGAAAGTATGAAGAGGCGGTTCGGATGTTTGAGGAGGGACTGCGCCAAGCTCCAAACCATCCCCGGCTTCGTCATAATCTTGCCAACGCCTATCGGATGGCCGGAAATTGGGAAAAAGCGGTTTCTCTCTTTCAGGAGGCGCTTAAATGGAATCCTGATTCGGTGGAGAGCCGCTATTTTTTGGGGAAGACGTACGAAGCGATGGGAAGAAGGTCTCTGGCCGAAGAACAGTATCGCATGCTCGAGGAACGCGGCATCCGCGTCAAAGAGCGCCCCTGATTATTTAACCGCTTCTTTGACCCCTTCAACCGGAGCCATGACGGCATCCCGGGTTGTCTCGTAGGTGGTGGTGGCTGCCCCCTTTACCGGTTCGACCACGATTCCGACGGCTGCCTCTTTGCTTCCTGTCAAGGCCTCGCCCACATTCTCAACCTCACCGGTTCCGATGGCAACAGTCTTGGTCGTCGCTTGTGTGGCAACGCCGACCGACTTCTCCGTTGTTTTGGCAGGAGCGCGGAAAAGTCCCCGGAAGAAACGGGTAAAGGCGTTTTCAGACTGTTCCGCCGCCTCCGCGGCCACCGTCAGCGCCAGGAAACCGACAACGACAAGCCCAATCAACCATTTGTGACGACGCATTGCAATGCCTCCTTTTGGCTATTCATTCTACCACAAGTTGGCTCATTTTGTTAGAATACAATTAATTGTTCCATGAAGAAAGACGCCCTTCTTTTGGTTGATGTTCAGAATGATTTCTGTCCCGGCGGGGCCCTGGCCGTTCCGGAAGGGGACCGGGTCATCCCTGTCCTGAATCAGTATGTGGCACAATTTCAGAAAGCGGATCTTCCCATTTTTGCCTCCCGCGACTGGCATCCCGCCGTCACCAAACATTTCAAGGCCTATGGCGGACCCTGGCCGCCCCACTGCATCCAGGGAACAAAAGGGGCGGACTTTCATCCCGGACTCAAACTCCCCAAGGGTGCGGTCGTGATTTCGAAGGGGATGGATCCTGAAAAGGACAGTTACTCCGCCTTTCACGGTTATACCGAGGGCGGAACCGATTTTGAAAAGGCGTTGAAAAAAGAAGAAATCATCCGGATTTACATCGGCGGCCTTGCGACCGATTACTGCGTGAAGCATAGTGTGCTGGATGCTCTGAAAAAAGGCTTTGAGACTTTTTTGTTGGAAGATGCGGTCCGTGGCGTGGAGGTTCATCCGGGAGATTCGGAGAAGGCGGTCAAGGAGATGGTGGGTGCAGGGACAGGAAGGATTCGTCTTCAGGATTTAACGTTTGACCGACACAATTTAAAACGCTGATTTGTAGAAGTTCCGGACCCAGGCATGTTTTTTTGCTTCCCGGAGTTCCTCCACCGTAAAATACCTTCCATCGGAGACCGCTGTATTTTCCTCCACATGTTCCGGGCGGCGCATGCCGGGAATCACGGCCGTCACAGCGGGGAAACTCAGGCAGAATTTGAGCGCGGCCTGCGCCATTGTTTTGATCTCACCGCGGATTAAAAACTTCATCCCCTCCACCCGTTCGCACGTCTCCAAAAGCCGCTCACCGGCAAAATAACGGCTTCGGAAATCATTCCGATGGAAACGGGTTCCGGGAGTCAGTTTGCCTGAGAGCCCCCCTTCATCCAGCGGCACCCGGACAATCACGGCGGTTTTTGTTTTTTGGCAGAGGGGAAAGAGTTTTTCGGCGGGGGAGTGGTCGAAGAGGTTGAAAATTACCTGGACGCTGTCCACCATCCCGCTTTCCACGATCCGAATGGCCGAGTCGGGATCATGGTCATTGATGGAGATTCCGAAGGCGCGGATTTTTCCGGAGCGTTTCAGTTTGTCGACCCCTTTTTTCCATTCCTCTGCATCCGTCCACCGGTCCGACCAGACATGGAGTTGCTGGAGATCGATCGTATCGGTCTTTAGATTTTTTAGACTTTTTTCCGTGCATTGAAGGATCCAATCTTCGGGAAAGGACTTTTGGCAGGGGACATCCTGCGCCGGCCAGGTTTTGTTCTTGGGGGGAATCTTCGTGGCAATGAAAAGATTCTGCCTTTCTTTCTTGAAGGCCTTGGCGATCAACCGTTCACTGTGGCCCTCTCCATAGACAAGGGCGGTGTCGTAGAAATTGATGCCGCATTCGAACGCCCGTTTCAGCGCCTTCAGGGAACGGGAATCCCACGTCGGTCCCCACCACCTTTTTCCGATTCCCCAGGCGCCGTAGCCGATTTCGGAAACAGACCAACCGGTTTTTCCGAAGATTCGTTTTTGCATAACCCCACGCTAACAGACAGGGACAGCGAAGTCAATTCTGTTATAATTGATCCATGTGGGTTGCCCTGGCACTCCTATGTGCGCTTTTCATCGGGACAGGGGATGTCCTTTCAAAATTCGCCCTCCGGAAATCGGATGAGGGAATCGTGGGACTGGGGCGGCTCCTCTTTTCCATCCCCATTTTGGCAGGGGTGGCCATGGTGAAGGAGTTTCCCACCTTTCCCCCTTCCTTCTGGCGGATCTTCCTTTTTCTGATTCCCTTTGAACTCGCTGCCTATTTACTCTATCTTCGCGCAATCCGGGTGGCTCCCCTTTCCCTCGCCGTTCCCTTTTTGACGTTCACGCCGGTCTTCACCATTGTCACTTGCTGGGTCCTTCTCGGAGAGAGGGTTTCCCGCACAGGGGCTCTCGGCATCGTGATCATTACGGCCGGGGCCTATCTTCTATATCTGGAGACGGCCGAGGAGGGATGGTTTTCTCCGATCCGCGCCATTTTCCGGGAACGGGGAAGCCGTTACATGGTCACCGCTGCTTTTCTCTACAGCATTACGTCCAATTTGGGAAAACGGGCCATTCAGCTTTCCGATCCCTATGCCTTTGCTTTTTTCTACCAACTGAGTGATTCGGTGATTCTTTGGCTTGTGATGTGGAGGGTCTTTGGGCGGCGTTCCATTGGGAGGGAGGTCCTATCTCAGTGGCGCATTTATATTCTATTGGGATCGGTGATGGCGTGCGCTTTTCTCGTTCATTGTATCGGGATCGTTCAGGCGCCGGTTCCGTACTTCCTCGCCATCAAACGGACGAGTCTTTTAATCGGCGTCCTTTATGGGGGATTGTTGCTGAAGGAGGAAAGACTGGCACAGCGGCTTACGGCCGCCGTCCTCATGGTGTTGGGAGTGGGACTGATTGCTTTTTTAGGGTGAATCTTTCAGCAGACAGTGAATTTGTCTGCGCTGCGCCATCGCGAAGGCGAGATCTTTTGGTTTGGTCTTTCGGGAACTTCCGCCTTTCGCGCACTTCACCCGCCTGACGGCGGCTTTTTCCGTCGTCACGGCCGCGGCCGTAACCCTTTGATCGGTCATGTTAAGATCTGAATCAGACCGCTTCTTCGGCGATGAAAGGGTCCTGAAGACGGCGCGAGAAGAAGCGAATTTCTACCGTCCTTTCGAGATGGTCGATATTGTAGGAAAGAGGCCCGTCGTAGTCGCCGCAGACCACCGCGCAATCAGCCTGTTTTTCTTCTAACGCGGTAAACATCTGATCAAGAGCCGAATCTTCATCATACTCCGCGGTCTCGCTTTCAAAGAAACGGAGGAGCTCCATCCGCCGCTTGCGACAGAACCGCCGGATCGCCAACCGCTGGGCCTCGAGCCACGCCGCGTTGTGGGCCGTATCGAGCGTCGGCTCCCGGCGCAGGTATCCAAAGGCTTCCATCTGCCACCCCCCTTCGTTGATCAGGCCGCGGTGGACGGCACGGGGGTGCGCCGTCCTTACCGTGGCCGATTGAATCCGCCTTTTGATGGCGGACCCGCTAAGTACTGGCAGGAAACTTACACGACTTGCTTCTCAAGCATTAAAAGTTTAGCATGAATTTTAGGGAGTGTGTGACAAATTAATATTTGAGAAAATGGAAAATTGGCATATTATATCTTTTTTATTTACAAATAGTTAAGTATATATGAGGGGCTTGTAAATAAAAGTTAGTAGGTGTAAAACGATGCAAAAATTTTTAAAAGTTTTTAAAATGTTTGGCGCAAAATCTTGCCTAATTTGACAAAGCATGTTAGAATACTCCGAATCTTTCAGGGAAGGAGAACCGGCGATCATGCGAATTACCGAAGGAAAATTAAGAGGACTCCAAGCGGTTTCAACCAACAAAGGAATCATTGCGGCCGCCGCCATGGACCAGCGGGGATCCCTGAAAAAATCAATTGCCAAGGAAAAGGGAGTCGATCCGAAAGAGGTGACACCGGCGATGCTTGCCGAGTTCAAGATAACCGTTTCCAGGATCCTCACCCCTTATGCGAGCGCCATTCTTCTGGATCCCGAGTACGGTCTCGAGGCGGTAAAGGTCCGGGCGAAAGGGACCGGCTGTCTTTTGGCTTATGAGTCCACCGGCTACGACCAGACACAGGAGGGCCGGATTCCCCAACTGATTCCAGGGTGGTCAGTCAAAAAGTCGATCGAGGCGGGAGCGGACTGCATTAAAATTTTGATGTACTACACCCCTTTTGAGAAGGAAGAAGTCAATCAAATCAAGCATGACATTGTCAGGCAAGTCGGCGAGGAATGCGCACGCGAGGATATCCCTTTCTTCCTTGAATTTGTCGGATACGAACCGGAAAGGGGCGATGAAAAGGGACTTGCGTTTGCGAAAAAAAAGCCCGAGGTGGTTCGGAAGAGCATGCGGGAATTTTCCAAACCGGAATACCAAGTGGATGTGTTGAAAGTGGAAATCCCGGTGAATCTCCAGTACACCGAGGGAACGGAGGCCTCCCGAAGCAGAAAAGAAGAGGGATTCGCCTACACGCGGGAGGAGGCAAAGGCCCATTATCGCGCATGCGCCGAGGCGTCGAGCAAACCGTTTATTTATTTAAGCGCCGGGGTGAGCGATGAGCAGTTCCGGGAGAGTCTCGCGCTTGCCATCGAAGCCAATATTCCTTTTAATGGCGTTCTTTGCGGTCGGGCCACATGGAAGGACGGCATCCCTCATTATGCCAAAGGGGGTGTGGCCGCCTTTGAAAAGTGGCTCCGGGACCGCGGCGTCAAGAATATCCAGGCCTTGAACAAAATACTCGAGCAGGGCGCCCAGCCCTGGTATGCGCGTTACGGGGGTCTTGATCGAATTCAGGCGACGGCCTGAAGTTCTCCATGAAGGATAAAAGAAAATACGTCCGGTTAGAACAAAACCTTCCGCTCACCTTCGAGAGAAAAAGTCCCCAAGGCGTCACACGGGGAAGAGGAACTACCCGGAATGTCAGCGCAGAGGGGCTTTGCTTCACATCCGCACATCCCCTCGGCGTCGGCGAAAAAATTACCGTAACGATGACACTCCCGCCCCACTCCCACCTGGTTTGTTTAGAGGGCCGCGTGATCTGGGTGGAACCTCCTCCTGCCTCCTCCGCCGCTTCCTACGAGATCGGCGTCCAAATCGCCCAGGTGGCGAACGTTGACCACCATCAATTCCTCCTCTTTGTCTGCAGTCTGATGTGCGAGGAACTGGTGCGGCGGGCGATCTCCTAACTGTCATGAATACCGTTCAAGGAAAGACCGCAGGGTCCGCTCTGAAGCGGGTTCGACGCAAACTGATGCGGGCCCTTTTCGGCATCGATCCGGCTTATTCGGATATGTATGAGGATGAGGGGGAGCGGTTTTTTGCCGCACTTTACCTTCAGAAAATTCGCCATCATCTCCAGGAAACGTTCGGTTCCCGGAAGGTGGACATTCTCGATGCCGGCTGTCAGGCAGGACGTCTTGCGATTCCTTTGGCAAAAGACGGTCACCGAGTCACCGCGATGGACACCTCCAGTTTCGCCTTACGGCGCCTCCAGATGCACTGCCGGGAAGAAGGGGTCGAGGTCTCCCGCTCGAAAGGGGATATCGCGAGACTCCTTCAGAACGACAAACACTTTTTTGATGCGATTCTCTGCATCGAGGTTCTTTATTTGAGGGAGAACTACCGGGAGATGTTACGTCTTTTCTGGGAGCGGCTCTCACCGGGAGGCCTTTTAATCACTTCCCACCGTACAAAATATTTTTACCTGACTCAGGCGCTGAAGGAAAAGAATTGCGACAGGGCCCTTTTTATTCTGGAACAGTCGGAGGGAAAGCTGGGGGGGTCCTATTTCAACTGGCAGACGGTTGCGGAACTGAAAGCACTTTATCGGGAACTCGGCGTTTCGGAGACGGCCTTGTACCCGATCGGGAGTTTCACCGAAATTCTGGTTGAACCGAAAGACTTTTCCGCGGAAGACCGGGAAAAACTTCTCCGGATTGAAAGCGACTTTGAGGATGAGCGACGGGGATGCGCCCGGTATCTTTTAGCCTGTGCACAGAAACCCCTTTAGATATCAAAACCCCATTTTGAACTATCATCGGATCGGTTCGAAAGGAGATCCGACCATGACGGTCTCGGGAGAGGCCTTCACGAGACAAATGTTGTTTTTGAAAGACCGGTTGATGCCGCTTGAGACATTGGTGAGCGGTCTCAGTCGGGGGGATCACCTTATTCCGAAAAAGGCGGTGGTCACTTTTGACGATGGATACGTTGATCTCTACACCCGTGCTTTTCCGCTCATCCAGAAATTCCGAATCCCCGCGGCCCTCTTTTTGATTACCGGATGGGTCGGACGAGAGGGTTTTCTTTCGTGGGAGATGGTCCGGGAGATGTCGCGGGAAGGGGTGACCTTCGGAAGTCACTCCCGTAACCACAGTTATCTTCCGTCTCTTCCTTCCCGGGAGCGGCTTTTGGAGGAGATCCGCGGTTCGAAAAAGGAGTTGGAAGACCATCTCGGGGAACGGACAAAGTTTTTCAGCTATCCTCTCGGCGGATTCAGTGACGTGATCAAGGAGATGGTTCAGGAGGCGGGGTATGAGGCAGCTGTGACCACCAACCGCGGAGAAAAAAACGCCGGACGGGATTGCTATGCACTCAGCCGAATCAAGATGACCGAAAAATCAACTTCGCGCTGGGTTCTTCTGGCAAAAAGCTCGGGCTATTACGAACATTTCAAACGAAAGAAAAAACCATATTAGGGAGGGGGGAAATGCCGATTATTAAAGTGGAGATGCTGGAGGGGCGTTCCAAAGAACAGAAGCGAAAGTTGGCTAAAGCGCTGACTCAGGCGATGGTGGAGATTGCCAAGACCGACTCAGGGTCGGTCACGGTCGTTTTTTCGGAATATTCCCGGGAGAGCTGGGCTCAAGCGGGAAAACTCCTCTCCGACTAACGCATGCTCCGAAGACTTTACGACTGGGTGCTGCATTGGGCAAAGACCCCTTACGGCACATGGGCGCTTTTCGGAATCGCCGTTTGTGAATCCTCCTTTTTCCCAATCCCGCCGGATGTTCTTTTGATCGCGCTCGCCTTTGCCCTCCCGAGGCGGGCCCTTTTTTATGCGGCTGTTTGTACGGTCGGCTCGGTTTTAGGCGGACTGCTCGGCTGGGCGATTGGGGCTTTTTTCTATGAGAGTCTTGGGCAAAGGATTATTCAAGCCCTCCACTACGAAAGCCAATTTGCCCTTGTCCAGGGGTATTACCAAAAGAGCGCTTTTTTCTATATCTTCATCGCCGCCTTTACCCCGATTCCTTATAAGGTCTTTACGATTGCGGCCGGCGTGTTTGATGTGCCGCTTTGGACGCTTCTTTCTGCATCGCTTTTCGGAAGGGCGGGCCGCTTTTTCCTGGTGGCCCTTTTTATCGCCCTTTTCGGACCGAAGGTGAAGCCCTTTGTGGAGAAGTACCTGAATTTTTTGACCATCCTCCTTGTCCTGCTCGCCATCTCCGGCTATTTTGTCATCCGCTGGCTCCGCCCGTGAGTGTTTGTGTATCTTTTTGGATATGATATAATGTCTCAAGAGACATGGATTACGCATCCCTCATCGAAAAATCCCTTCGGAAAGAGCTCTTAACACGGGAAGAAGGAAGGGCGATTCTTTCCCTCCCTGATTCGGAACTGACGGCACTTCTCCAGGCCGCCTTTGAAGTCCGTAAGCGCTTTTTCGGCAAAAAAGTGAAACTCTGCATGCTCCAGAATGCCCAAAGCGGGCTCTGTCCGGAAGACTGTCACTACTGTTCCCAGTCCGCCATCTCCACCGCACAGATCGACAAATACAAATTGTTAAGCCAGGAACGGCTCTTTGAGGGGGCCCGGAAGGCCTATGAGGCGGGGGCGAAGCGGTACTGCATGGTGACGAGCGGCCGGGGACCGAGCCGGAAGGAGATCGACCACTTTTGCGAGGCGGCCCGCCGGATTAAAGCGGCCTTTCCCCTTGAAATCTGCTGCTGCCTCGGGATTATGAGCGAAGAAAATGCCCGCGCCCTGAAAGAGGCGGGGGTCGGGTGGATGAATCACAATCTGAATACGAGCGAGCGGTTTTATCCGGAAATCTGCTCGACCCACACCTATCAGGACCGGGTGGAGACGGTTCAAAACGTGGCCCGGGCAGGACTCGGGACCTGTTCCGGTGGAATTGTCGGCATGGGGGAGACGGATGAGGATATTCTGGAGTTGGCCTTTGCCGTCCGCCGGCTTGGGGTGGAATCGATCCCTGTAAATTTCCTCCATCCGATTCCGGGAACCCCCCTTGAAAATGCCAATCATCTTTCCCCGGAAAAGGGGCTCAAGATCCTCTGCCTTTTCCGTTTCCTGAATCCGGACAAGGAAATCCGGGCCGCGGGCGGAAGGGAATTTAAACTCGGAAAGATGCAACACCTTGCCCTTTACCCGGCCAATTCCATCTTTATCGACGGGTATCTCACTACTTCGGGTCAGCCGCCGGATGCGGCCAAGCGGATGATCGAAGAGGAAGGGTTCGAGGTCGAGGCATGAAGATTGAAAAACAGCTCTCGGTTTTTCTGGAGAACCGTCCTGGGGCATTGGCGAAGCTCTGCGGGACCCTTGCCGAGGCCGGTATCAACATTTTGGCCCTTTCGATCAACGACACGGTGGACCATGCGGTCATCCGGCTGATTGTGGATAATAACATCAAAGCCCTCATGCTCATCGAACAGCAGGGACTTTATCTGAACGAACAGGAGGTGTTGGTGGTCAAGGTGAGGAATAATCCCGGCGCTTTGTCAGAGATCGCCCGCACCCTGGCCCGCGCGGACATTAATATTGACTATGCCTACTGCGCGGCTTCTAAACACCAACCGGAAGGGTGTCTCATTCTCAAAACGGAGAATGCGGAGCGGACGCTTCAGGTGCTGAAGGAGGGACTCGGTTTTGAATAATTTATCAAACTCGATCAATGTTCTGATTCTCTGCCTCCTCTACGTTCTGATTAATCTTCCTTTTGGGTATTTGCGGGCCGGCGTTCCGAAGGGAACATTCAGGTGGTTTCTTTACATCCATCTGCCTATTCCGTTTTTGGTGATGCTCCGTTTGTGGGTGTTCAAGGTGTCATGGCGGATGATCCCGCTCCTTGTTTTCTGTTTTGCGCTGGGTCAGTGGCTCGGCGGGAGACTCCGGCGGCCGATTCAAAGGATCACTTAGGATGAAACGGACGAGACTCTTTTTCGGCGTACTCGGTTTGGGCATCATGATCGGGGGGTTTTTAATGGCCAAATGTTCCTTCTCAAAGCAGACGGTCCCGGTCGCAGAAATGCCGTTTCAGAACGGAATCTTTAAAATCAGCGGTGTTATTCAGGCGGTGGAGACGACTGGACCAGATCACTCCCAACTTTTGTTGATGGGAGAAGACGGGGAACTTAGGGCACTTTCCGTCTCTCCAAAGGCCGTTTTGGCCTGGGATGGGAAGCAGATTCAGGTGAAAGATCTTCAGAGAGGGGATGTGGTGGATGTTGAGATTGAATTTAACCAGACCCGCGAAGCGCAGGTGCGGAGACTTTCCGTTGTGGTCCGTCCAACACCCGACGGAGAAGCCATAAATCTTCAAAATGACCCGGATTTTTTCTGAAAAAGGGAAAATGTATAGGCGATTACAAACCGCTCTCGTTTTTTTGTTTTTGGCGCTCACGCTTCAGGGATGCGCTGCCCTCCTCGTCGGAACAGCCGTTGGGGTGGTGGGAGGGGTGGCCATTTCGGATGATACCGTCCAGTCGGACATTGATGTCCCCTTCACGAAAGTCTGGGACCGAGCAGGGAATGTTATCCTAGATATGGGGGGGGAAATCCAGAAGGAAGATATGGAGAAGGGGGTCATTACGTCGAAGGTCAAATCCTCAAGCGTTACCCTTTCCATCGATGCCCTCACCGAAAAAGCGACCCGCCTCAAGGTCAAAGCCCGCAAGAACTACCTTCCAAACATCAAACTGGCACACAAAATAGCCGGAAGAATCATCGCAAAAAAATGATATTCGTCCCCTTTCGCGGCAGATGGCCGAAGGTTCACTCCTCGGTTTTTGTGGCGGATACAGCCCGCATCATCGGGAATGTGGTCTTAAAAAAGGGAGTCAATGTCTGGTATGGGGCGGTCCTCCGGGGCGATTTGAACCGGATCCTGGTCGGCGAAGAGACCAATATCCAGGATAACTGTGTGCTCCATGTGGACGCAGACGCCCCCTGCCGGATGGGGGGCGGGATTGTGACCGGCCACCATGCGATGGTTCATGGCTGCACGGTGGAGGATGAATGCCTGATCGGAATTCATGCGGTCATCCTGAGCAAGGCCCGGATCGGGAGACAATCCATCATCGGGGCAGGGGCGGTGGTGACCGAGGGAACAAAGATTCCGCCGCGGAGTCTGGTGCTGGGTGTTCCCGGCAAAGTGATCCGGAAGGTGACCCCCTCCGAAATCCGGATGATCCGCCGGAACGCCGCTTCCTACCTTAAACTCGCCAAGCAGAATCAACTCCGTTGAAGCGCTGCGGTTTTCCCTCCGCAACGCTTTTATCGGTCTTGGAATGATGCTAAGGAGATAAAAATTTTTCGGTTGGCGGTCGGGAAAGCGTATTTGGAGAATTCCTCAAAACGGACCCACCGGGATGACCCATCCCCCTTTTTTAATTTTCCTCCATCGAGACGGCATTCAAAAGGATGGAGAATCACCCGGAAATGGGTGTAGGCATGTTTTACCGCCGGGAGTTTCCGGGTAATCTTCGCCTTCACCCCGAGTTCTTCTTTAAGTTCCCGGCGTAAGCAACTTTCCGGTTTCTCCCCGGATTCGATTTTTCCCCCCGGAAATTCCCAAAGTCCCCCCAAAAGTCCCTCCGGCGGCCGGCGCTGGATAAAGTAGCGGTCCCCGTCTTTTAAAATCGCAACCGCCACCTCCAAAAGCGGGATTTTCCGTTTTGGGCTTTTTGCGGGAAGAGTCTCTTCCATCCCGAGTTGCCTTGCCTCGCAGTGTGTCGTAACCGGACAGAATAGACAAAGCGGTTTTTTCGGAAGGCAGACCTTTGCCCCAAGTTCCATCAGGGCCTGATTAAAATCGCCCGGCATTTTCCGGGGGAGGAGTTTTTCCGCGTGTTGCCAGAGTTCCTGCTGGATTTTCGGAAGCGCAGGCGGTTTTGAGATTGCATAAAGCCGGACGAAAACACGCGAGACATTTCCGTCTAACACAGGATAGGGAAGGCCGAAGGCGATACTGGCGATGGCCCCCGCGGTGTAGCGGCCGATCCCGGGAAGCGCAAGGATCGCCTCAAACTCTTTCGGGAATTTTCCCTTATGGCGTTTGACAATCACTTTTGCCGCTTTGTGAAGGTTCCGGGCCCTTGAATAATAGCCGAGCCCTTCCCATACTTTTAAAACCTCATCAAGAGAAGCCCTCGCCAACGCACGAATCGTCGGAAACCGTTTAAGCCACCGTCTGTAATAGGGAATGACCGTATCAACCTGAGTCTGCTGAAGCATCACCTCCGAAACCCAGATCCGGTAGGGGTCTTTGGTCCTCCGCCAAGGGAGGTCCCGTTTATGCTTGGAATACCAAGTGAGGAGTTTACGCTGGAAGGGGGAAAGGGCTCCGGCCATGTCTCAAGGATAGCATGGAAGAAGAAAAATAAAAAGGCCCGCGCCCCAAGTCGCGCAGGCCTTTTTCTGTCAGGCCTCTATGCCTGGACCTTTAAGTTACGAACACCCCATCGAGTTGCCGCAGTTTAAGCATTTGTAGGGTACTTGCCATCTTGCTGATAGGGCGTCTTTGTGATATTATGTTGTCCTATCATCTTGTATGAAGAGAGAAATATGACTAAATATAAGCGTGAACGCGAAATCTTCAAAAACTTCAAGCAGAAATTAGAA